>NZ_JBXWLY010000011.1:0-148854 GCF_059609525.1 Ruegeria sp. YTSC325 | reverse complement strand
CACAGTTTCACTCATGTAACGTTCCAGCCAAACGGAGAATTTGGGATTGCGGTGTATCGAGGGCCTGATTTCGAAAGGTCGGTAAACTTCAAGTCGCTCCCGAAAGAGATCAGATCCCCGAACGCGGTGTTAAAACGTTTGGACCTTGTGAGATGACTAGAGGTTGAGTTTCAGTTCAACTTTTTCAGGAACCAGACCGTTTATCATCTCTTCTATCCGGGCTTCTGAAAGTCCACCCGAGGTGATAAAAAGCAATGAAACGCGGGATTTTCCGGGGACGTGGTGTTTTCTGACCAGCTTCCAGCCAGCGTCTGCGGCCATGGCTTCAATGTCCCCGCTGACTTTCAATGAGTGCTCTTCGTTTGAAGCCTTGAGCGAAATTTCCACGCCCTTGTTTCGCCCACCGAGCCAAATGAAACACCAACATACAACCGCCACCAGTGTGGCCATCAAGGGTAAGCCCAGCCCTACCGCCAGCCCAAGCACGGTGACTATAATCATTTCCACCGTGTCGACCGGGTCATCCATATTTGATCGGAACCTTAACAGAGCTCCTATTCCAAAAATCACGAACCCGATCATCGATCCGTGCTGTACGACCAGAAACCCAACCGCCATGCCGACAAGCGCATAAAGGAAGAACAGTCGCGGCATGACGATATCGCTGACACTTCTACGGGCTTTACGTCTCACCGGATGATAGACGATCAAGCCAGCCAGAATGATCGTGACGATCACATCGAGAGTAAAGAAATACAGTTCCTGTTTGCCACGAAACTGCGTCCACTGGCGTTCGATGAGAATTTCCGATTCCGAAGCCCCGGCCAGCATCGTCGCAGGGTCGACTTGTGACACCGCAGCACCTGGCAACAGCAGCATCAACAACACGGTCACAAATGTGAGGGTCGTATTCAACTTGACTTCCTTCCTGCTCACGCCAAAGGCTTACGCTTCACCAAAGGCACATCGTGCCCTATTCAATTCAATCGCAACAGGCGGGATCAGGTAAAGAGATTACCGTGCATTCTTCGGACATCGCGTCCGGACTGTGATACGAACGCTGATACAAGGATATGGTCCAAGCGCGAGAAAATTGAATGGCAGAAAACAAAGTGTTTCCGTCAAAACCTACAATTTCACGGTGTTTCTGCAAACTTAGACGACTCGCTTTTACGGCCAGCTTGGTTGCGGCAGCCTTCTTGCCTTGGACCGATTTTGCCTACGCCGAAAGTGCTGGTTTGGTTCTGGTCGATAAATTCAAGGTGGCAGACAAATCAGAGGGATTTTCAGAGCCTTCCGGTTTGGCAATGTCTAACACTGAAGGCTTCTTGTGGTCTGTAAGTGATGCCGAACCTAAACTGCACCTACTCGGAGTCGACGGGGTATTAGGAAACTCTTTCAAGTTGCCAGCATTGGCAGGATCAGATTTGGAGGGTGTTGCACCTCGAAAAGATGGGTCTGTTTTGGTGCTTCAAGAAACTGACCGATCAATCCTAGTCGTTCACCCAACTGACCCCACTCAACTGACGACAATACCTCTCGCATCTCTTAAAGGTTACCCGACCGCCGCTGAATTACTCGTCGGCAACCCTTTGAATAAGGGACCCGAAGGTATCGCCGTTGACCCGGAATCCGGGCGGGTCTTCGTTGGCATTGAGGGACAACCAAGGTTGTTAATGGTGTTATCGCCAGAGCTAGACGAAATTATTGAGATCATTCCTTTAGCCCGCGATGCAGGTTTTATCTCCGAGCGTGTAGATGATGATGAACTGGATTTGAGCGGCCTGGCATGGTCCCGGTCCTCGCGTTCTCTTTGGATTGTGAGTGACAAAGGCCGTCAGATCTTCATCTACAATCCAGAATCCAAGTCCGTAAAGTCTATCAGTTTGACGTTCACAGAAGATGGAAAACAAAAAGAAGTTAAACATCCCGAAGGGATCGCTCTCGATGAGATCAGAGGGCTTCTCTATATCCTGACAGATGATGCCAAGAAATCGCGGCTTTATGTTTTTGAGCAACCGGAGTTGTGAGGACTGTCCTACTAGTTCTCTACTCTGCGTGGTTGAAAAGCGGGGTTGTGTAAATGAGTGCCGTCTTATGTGCAGCATATTAAGTAAATCTGCGCTCTGTTCGATATGTTTCTAAAAAACATCACCCATCAATATATTCGAATAGCGTCAGGTTCACACATGCGAACCATGTAATAACGTTGGGCTTCAACATGCTCAGTCACCTTAAGGTTATCGATAATGCCCGTATCCAATTCGGTTGTAATTGCGATCATTTGCACTTTAGTGGCCTTTGTTGCAGTTCCAAAATACAGCATTGCCCAAACCTGGGACATCGCATCACAGCACTCTGTCAGCGGCGTAACGGTATATGATACGGATGAGCTGTTAACGTTTGCCGGTCAGTTGGCTTTTGATCGGTCAGGGCGCATCACAGCAGTGGATGTCGCATCAACGATCACGCAGATCTACCGAGAAGACGGTTACTTCTTGGCTGAGGCCTGGCCCGGCCCCGATGGGCAGAGCATAATTGTTGATGAAGGGCGCATTCAAACCATCGAAATTGAAGGTGTAGATACGCGCACGTTCCAAACCCTAGAGAAGATTTTTCAGCCCCTCACCACCTCCTATCCCATAACGCTGAAACGATTTGAGCGGGCGGTTATGCTAGCCGAGGACATACCTGACTTGGAGTTGTCGACCGAACTTGATTACCCGGATCAGGCTGGTGCTCGGCTGAGAGTATTGGGAGAGCCACTGCGAAAACAAGCCGGTAGTGCGACACTCGACAACCCTCCGCGTGAGCTTGGAGAAGCGCTAAGCTTCTATGTCGTGCAAGAGTTTTATTCAACGCTGACCGTCGGGGATATGCTGCGATTTGAGGGATCAGGCAATTACAATTGGGACAAAGACGATGAGCACTCTTTATGGGGCGCTCTTACCTATCGCACGCCGCTGAACAGCAATGGTCTGTACGGTGAGATCTTCTACGGGAACATAAACGCAAAACGTGACCTCTCAGGGGACTTTGCGAGAACAGATATTGACGGCGAGAACTTCACAGTCGCGATGGGTTACCCCGTGATCCGCGATGTGGCCCGTTATGGATATCTTCTGCTGGACTATCGCCTTTCAAAAGCGGATTCAGTCAGTGGTGGCGTTCCACTATCCAGTGACGCGAGTGTCGTTGGCCTTACATATCTTTACGGGCAAAACTATCCAAAGGGACAAGCTCTGGAAGCGGGGCTAACCTTATCTTTTGGTGACAATGACAACGACACGACAGACGCGAATTTTGATGACGGGGACTCTTCGTTCTGGCATTTGAGGGGCGGCATCGGATATGAAAGCCCCCTACCGGGCTTATCGCCCAACACAGCTTGGCGGACAGAGATCTGGGGTCAGTACACAACAGACCGGTTACCCTCTGTCGAAGAGTACTTCCTTGGTGATCGTTATGCGTTGCGTGGATACCGCTTTGACGAAGTGGATGGTGATTCAGGGATCTCAGCAATCTTCGAAGTATCTCACTCCTATTTCCCAAGCTCGCAGAGCGTAAATCGTCTGACGCCCTTCGCTTTTTTCGACGTTGGTTACATCTCGAATAATGATCCCGCCAGTTTCGAAGTGGGAAGTGCAACACTGGCATCGACCGGGTTGGGGCTGGACATCGAGTTTAAGCGAAACTTATTCCTATCCGGATACGTTGGCGTCCCTTTGAGAGACGGTCCTCTGACCGACTCGGGCGACCCAGGCGCGTATCTTGCTCTGACAACAAGTTGGTGAGGATGTTATGAAACTGAACAGAATTGCGTTACTTACAACAGCTTGTTTGATTGCAGAACTGGCCGCTACACAGGTCGTTGCCGGCGGAAATCAGTACGGGTGGTGCCGTGGCGTGGGGAATCCTCACCAGTCAAGCCAAGGATGCGGGCAGGCCGGTGGGCAAGGAACAGGTAATCAAATTACCGGCCCAACTCAGCCGGTAGCAAATCAGTTGCCGCCTAAGGGAACCCAGCAAACGCCCACATCCGTTACTGTTCCAGTCCTTGCGCCGGGCGCGGTTCCGAACGCAATTCCCGGTCAGGTTCCTATCGCGACACCAATAGCGGTTCCCGGTCAGGTTCCCACGCCGGTAGTAGCGCCGACCCTAGCTCCGCCTTTGACTCCAAATGCGACTCCAAACCGGGTTCCGACAGCCGTTCCAAATCAGGTTCCGCCATTGGCTACCGGGCCTACCGCGGTGCCGCCGCAAGTTCCGACTGCAACTCCCAATCAAGTTCCGATAGCTATCCCTGGCCAGGTTCCGCCTCAACCTACCGGCCCAACAGCGGTGCCGCCACTTGTGCCCACCGCGACACCAAACCAAATACCAGTCGCAGTTCCTGGTCAGGTCCCGCCTCAGCCCACCGGTCAAACTGCTGTGCCACCGCTCGTCCCGACTGCAACACCAAACCAAATTCCGGTCGCAGTGCCCGGCCGTGTTCCGCAACCCAGCGGTACAACAGCGACGCCACCGCTTGTCCCAACAGCAACCCCCAATCAGGTTCCCACGGCGGTTCCTGGCCAGGTTCCACAGTTGACACCAAAACCTACGGCAACTCACGTGGCCGTCCCAGGGCATCCGAAACCACAAGGCGTCGTGACAATCATGCGCCCTAAGCCGAGGCCGACGACCGGTACTGTCCAGCGACCTGGAACAACTCAAGTGACCCACCATATAACCCACCAAAGCAATGCGAAGAAACACGATCACGTCGCAGCAACACCTGGGCGGCATGATCCGCACGACCTACCGAGATTCCGCAACGCGGCGGCCAAGGAAGACTGGGAATGCGTTGCCAGCGGATTTGGGCAACGTCGGTATGATGCCGGGCGCGGCGTGTTGCTGAACAGCGGGGCACTACGACACCTTGGAAATGTGGATGCGATGGCTCGTGATGTACCAGCACGGCACCCGAAGCATTCCGGATGCATTATCTCGGTCAAACGAAAGCGGCAGTAGCGCCAGGCACATCTTGAAGCCTTAGAGGAATTCTTCCGAGTGGGAAGCTGGTTTCCAACCAAGGTTAAGTTGAAGAATAGACATCAACCGAAGGTTGTCATCTCTCAGAAGGTTAATGAGGCATATCCACACTTTCATTGCAAGCCTTTGAGTTTCCGACGATGGCCCTTCAAAACCTCGCTTGCATCGCAATCCAGCCGTCGGATTTGATGACATGGCTGCGGCGCCGGCGCCGGTTTCGCAGATCGCTGGAGGGCGCGCACCAGTCGTGATCGTTCCGCCAGAGGAGGAACTCGATAAACGGAGCCCGACGCTTTCAGTCGAACGGTCTCTCTCACCTGCGTTTGCGCTGCAAGACTACCTTAACCAACATGAAGACGCCCTCTGGGGTCTTGTCACGAATGGTAAGTCACTAAGGCTCATGCGCGACAATGCTTCGCTGACCCGTCCTGCTTACATAGAAGCAGATCTGGAGCAGATCTTTTCAAACGAGGACATAGCCTCCTTCGCGGTACTCTGGCTGCTCATCCATAGATCCCGTTTTGGTAAAGCTGAGACCCCGGCGACGGATTGCGCATTGGAGCGGTGGCGCGAAGCCGGGTCAAAAGAGGGTGAAGCTGCTCGAGACCGATTGGCGGACCAAGTTCAGTTGGCTCTGAAATCACTAGGGTCAGGTTTTCTGGAAGCAAACCCGGATCTCCAGAACCAGCTGAAATCCGGCGAGGTGCCTCTGACCGACTGGTTTAACGAACTGCTCCGACTGGTTTATCGGCTTATTTTCCTGATGGTAGCTGAAGACCGCAACTTGCTTCATGCGCCCAATGCCAAGAAGGACGCACGTAAACTCTACGTGGAAGGCTATAGCCTGGCACATCTGCGATCACAGTGCGTTCGACGGTCCAGTTGGGATCGGCATCACGACCGCTACGAAGGTCTCAAGGTGGTTTTCGGTGCCTTGACGCAAGGTGAGTCCAAGCTGGCTCTACCAGCATTAGGTGGCCTGTTCGCACAGAATAAGACTTCTCGCCTCGACACCGCGAAACTCCGCAACAAGGCCTTTATGGAAGCTCTCTATCGACTTGCGTGGCTCAGCGACAAATCCGGCATTGTGCCGGTGAACTGGCGCGCTATGGAAACCGAAGAGCTGGGTTCCGTCTACGAGTCTCTCTTGGAGCTCCAGCCTCAGTTATCCGAAGATGGCAGGGAGCTGCGTTTTGCCTCGGAAGCCGCAGAGCAGAAGGGCAACCAGCGCAAGACCACCGGCTCCTACTACACGCCCGACAGCCTCGTTCAGGCGCTCCTGGACACCGCGCTCGATCCTGTGCTCGACAAGACAGAGGCCGAAGCGGACGACCCTGCCAAGGCGCTGCTAAAGCTTTCGGTCATCGACCCCGCCTGCGGCTCTGGCCACTTTCTTCTGGCAGCCGCCCGCCGTATCGCCACGCGGCTTGCGCGCATCCGGGCCGAGGGCACGCCCTCGCTCGCCGACTTCCGCCATGCGCTGCGCGATGTCGCGCGCTGCTGCATCCACGGGGTGGACCGCAATCCGATGGCGGTGGAGCTGACCAAGGTCGCGCTCTGGATCGAGACGGTGGATCCCGGCCTTCCCCTCGGCTTCTTCGACGCACAGATCCGCTGCGGCGACGCGCTGCTCGGTGTCTTCGACCTAAAAGTGCTGGAGGACGGCATTCCCGATGCCGCCTACAAGCCGCTGACCGGCGACGACAAAGACGTCGCCAAGTTTTACGACCGCGCCAACAGGGACGCGAAGAAGGGCCAGGGCACATTCGACTTCACCGGTGGCCGTTCCGGCATTCCGACCGCGCCGCTCTCGGTCGAGTTCTCCGATCTGCGCGGCCTGCCGGAGGACACCGTTGAGGACGTAGAGGCTAAAGCAAAAACCTACCGCTCGCTCCGCAAGCAGGACGCTTTCCTCCGGGCGCGCATGGGCTGCAACTTATTCACTGCCGCATTCCTTTTGCCAAAGACGGGCGAGGTGCCCACCGGCGACGCCGAGCGAACTGTTCCGACCTCGCAAGATGTCTGGCTCGCGGTTGGTCAAGGCAAAGGCCGAAGGCCCATTATGGAGAACGCTAAGGCAGCCACGCAGGCGCGAGCATTGCACTGGCCGCTGGAGTTTCCTGATATTATGGGGCGGGGTGGTTTCGATATTGTATTGGGCAATCCGCCTTGGGAGAGGATCAAACTCCAAGAGCAGGAGTTCTTTGCCTCCCGGTCACCTGATATCTCCAATGCTCCCAACAAGGCTGCACGCGACAGGCTGATCAAGGCCTTGGATAAGGCGGATCCAGGCACCGCTGACCGTGCCCTTTTCGATGCCTTCACCAAAGAAAAGCGAAAGGCTGAAGCGACCAGCGAATTCGTTCGTGTAGATTGCGACGACGGAGGGAGGTTTGCCTTGACTGGGCGGGGTGACGTGAACACATATGCGCTCTTTGCCGAGCTGTTCGCGAACCTAGCACGGCAGCGCGCCGGAGTCATTGTGCCAACCGGTATTGCCACAGATGCCACGACTGCACCTTTCTTCGCGCATCTGGTTGAGGCGAGAAGGTTAGCTCGCTTGGTGGACTTTGAAAACTCAGCCCCGATCTTTTCGTCAGTGCACCGAAGCTTCAAATTCACGCTCTTGACACTTGGACGTGAAGAGCCGGCGGCGCATTTTGCTTTCTTCCTAACTGAACCAGGGCAGCTCGCAGAAACTGAACGAAATTTCACTTTGGTGCCTGCTGATATCGCGGCGATTAACCCAAATACAAAGACCGCCCCTGCTTTTCGAGCCCGGGCAGATGCCGAGTTGACCGCCAAGATCTATAGGAACTGCACTGTCCTAATTGACGAGGGAAAAGGCGCGCAAGGCAATCCGTGGGGGATAAAATTCCACACTCGAATTTGGCATATGGCGGAGGATTCTGAATGGTTTAGGACCGCTCATAATCTAAAGGAAATTGGGCTTCGCCGGGTACTTGGTGACTGGGTCGAAGATGACGATAATGCACTCAATGCCAACGGCGGAAGCAATGCTACCGAACATGTTTGGCAGGCACGCAAAAGCAGTCTTTCTTCTCCACCTCAGTGGTATGTGCCTCTCTACGAGGCCAAAATGGTACATCAGTTCGATCACCGTTGGGCCACTTATAATGACGCCGGTGATTCGACGAAAAGTTGTGATTATTCTGAAAAATCCAACCCAAATTTTGAGCCTAATGTTCGCTATTGGGTTTCAAGAAATGAAGCACTGCGGCGCATTGATGGAATGGCGTGGGGACACAAATGGCTGATGGGATGGAGGGGGATTGCTCGCGCAACAGATGAGCGCACCTTGATTTCCGGCATTATCCCCGCGGTTGCGTCAGGCGATACTTTTCTTTTGATGTTCCCAGATGTGGGAGCCGAGCAGGCTGCTTGCCTTCTAGCAAACCTAAACTGTCTCGTGACTGATTTCGCCGCAAAACAAAAAGTTGGTGGGATATCATTTAAGCTGTTTCTTATGCGTCAAATTCCGGTGCTTTCCCCAACAGATTACTCACCGACGCAAATCGCCTTCATCACTCCAAAGGTACTGGAACTGACTTACACCTCGCAAAGTCTCTCCCCCTTCGCCCGCGATCTGGGCCATGACGGCCCGCCCTTCGCTTGGGACGAGAACCGCCGTGCACTTCTTCGCGCCGACCTTGATGCCTTCTACGCCCGAGCCTACGGCCTGACCCGCGACGAGCTGCGCTACATCCTCGATCCCGCCGACGTGAAGGGCCCCGACTACCCCTCAGAAACCTTTCGCGTCCTCAAGGAAAAGGAAATCCGCCAACACGGCGAATACCGCACCCGCCGCCTCGTCCTAGAAGCTTGGGACCGGATGGAAGCCAACGGCGACTTCAGCGAGATGGGGATGTAAAGAATGGAGTTCCTGCTGGCCGCGTTGTTCTTCCTCGCTCTGCTGGTTTTTTTGCTCTGGCTCTTGCTGGCGCTAATCCTCCGTGGGGTGCGCCTGGTAGGTTGGGACACCAACATTTCCTTTGAGCGCGCAGGGCGCTTCGTCGGACAGCGCAAAGTGCCGCGTATATCGCCTATCCTGCGGTTCTTTGCCGAAAGAAAGGCTGAATGGGAACGACGCGAGGAGGAAGCGCGACGCAAAAAAGCCGAGGCCGAAGCCCGCGCCCGTGCAGAACGCGACAGGGCACAGAAGGAACATGATACGCTGGTCGAGCGGCCAATCCCCCCGGATATCAAGCGAGACATGCGCGCCTTTCTGGATGGCTCCTTCGTCGGTGAAGACCGCTCACCCTTGGCCTATGTCGGATACAGGGTTGGAAAGACCCGTGGTCTCGCCAGTCGTGAAAGGCAAAGGCGGCTGGATGTCTGTTTCCGGATCGAGATCCCATCAGACCTTGATCCTAAATACCAGGGTTGGGGCGCACCCGCGACATACCAGCGGTTCCGGTCAATCGAGAAGCATTTGAAAATGCTGGCTGACTTGCGGCGCGGTCGAAACAACCAACGGTTTGCTGTCGCAGATTGGGAAGAAGACCGCGAGTGGTTTCTGCGCGAGTACCGCGAATTGGCCGGATTGTTGCAGCGACACCCTCCACGGCGTTACTGGTGAAGGATAGCTATGGCAATTGAGACTCCCCAATCTTTTGTAACTTATTCCGCCAGCGAACAAGCGGCGTGGCAGAACGGCTTCCGCAAGAAACTCGGCCAAGAAAATGGATGGGCGGCTTTCGGATCGACAACAGCGAAAGGAACGATTTTTCTAGCGTCAGACAGTGATAGCGGATCCTGGTATGTCGCAATTGACCACCCGGGCGTTGTCGCGGAGCTTCCGTTTCCAAAAGCTCGCGTCACACACCCCGGTATCGCTGCCTACAGCGCCGCACAGATGTCCGAGTTGTATCCGGTGCTAACACGTATTTACGAGCTGTCCGTGAGCCTTCCAGACGGCCCTCTGGAGGAGTTTCAGGCTGCAACTGATGGTTTGCCGGAGAAAACCGAAGCAGAGCGGTTGGTCAAGCAGCGCATTGGTCAGGACATTTTCAGAAATCGTTTGATCTCTTATTGGCAGGGTCGCTGCCCGGTTTCGGACATTTCTGACACTGAGCTCCTTAGAGCCTCACACATTAAGCCGTGGAAAGACTGCGAAACTGATGCTGAGCGGTTGGACGTCCACAACGGAATTTTGCTGTCAGCATTATGGGACGCAGCATTCGACAAGGGTCTGGTGACTTTTAAGGACGACGGGACACCTTGGTTTTCGAGTAAACTGTCCGCGTCGGCAATGAGCTCGTTGTCCGGACATTCCAAGCAGATCTCTGGTCTAACTTCTGGGCACAAGGAGAACCTGATCTGGCATCGCGATCAGGTGTTCAATCCTTGAGAAACTGAAATCTATCCTTTAGCACCCGCATAAGGCGATTTACTTCCCCTCCTCTGCACCATTATCGCGAAACCGTGTAAGCTTATGGGCAAATCGTGCAAACTTATGAGGTGCGTGAAGGTTTGTGCGCGTCCCTACAAAAGCTTTAGAAATCCAGATTTTCCACGCTCAGGGCATTTTGCTGGATGAATTCGCGGCGCGGTTCGACCACATCGCCCATCAGTTTGGTGAACAGATCATCCGCTTCAACCATGTCATCCACACGCACTTGCAATAGGGTACGCGCATCCGGGTCGAGCGTTGTTTCCCACAGCTGATCAGGGTTCATCTCGCCCAGACCTTTGTAACGTTGTAGCGACAGGCCCTTTTCACCCTCTTCCAGAATGGCGCGCAGCAGGTCCAGCGGGCCGTGGATCGCCTGCATCCGGTCGCGGCGCACCAGCGTGGCGGGGGTGTTGTAGACCTCTTGCAGGCTTTGGGTGAAGCTGCCGGTTTTGCGGGCCTCGCCCGAGCGTAGCATGGGGCCGTCCAGAGTGCGGACCTCTTCCACGCCGCGCAGGATGCGGGCCAGACGAATGCCGTGATCCTGTGTGATCCGGCCCTGCCAGCCGCGTTCATATTCTAGCGCGATCAGGTCGAGACGGGCGGCGACCTTGTCGGCAACGCCTTGCAGGTCGGCATCGACCGCACCCGGCACAAAGGCCCCCGCAACAGCGGCCTGTTCCAGTATGTGGCGCGGGTAATGCGTCGGGAAAGCGTCCAAAACGCGTTTCAACTGGCGCGCCTCGTCCACCACGCGGGTCAGGTCTTGGCCGATGATTTCCTCGCCCGAGCCCAGTTTCAGCACTGCGCCCTCGACACCCTGATTGATCAGGTAGTCGTCCAACGCCGCTTGGTCTTTCAGATAAACCTCTGACTTCCCACGCGAAACTTTATAGAGCGGTGGCTGCGCGATATAAAGGTATCCACCTTCGATCAGCTCCGGCATCTGCCGATAGAAGAATGTCAGCAGCAGAGTCCGAATGTGCGCGCCGTCCACATCGGCGTCGGTCATGATGACGATCTTGTGGTAGCGCAGCTTTTCGATATTGAACTCATCACGGCCAATGCCGGTGCCAAGCGCCATCACCAGATTGCCGATCTCTTGAGAGGACAGCATCCGGTCAAACCGCGCGCGTTCGACGTTCAGAATTTTCCCGCGCAGCGGTAGAACCGCCTGCGTCAAACGATCCCGTCCCGTCTGCGCAGACCCACCGGCCGAGTCCCCCTCGACCAGAAACACTTCGGTCTTGGACGGGTCTTTCTCGGAACAGTCTTTCAGCTTCCCGGCCAGATAGTTCACATCCATCGCCGTCTTACGACGGGTCAGTTCACGGGCTTTGCGCGCCGCCTCACGGGCCAGCGCAGCCTCGATGATCTTGCCGACGATCCCTTTGGCCTCGTTCGGGTTTTCCTCGAACCACTCGGCCAGCTTTTCGTTCATCAGGCCTTCGACCGCCGGGCGCACTTCGGACGACACCAGCTTGTCCTTGGTCTGGGATGAGAATTTCGGGTCGGGCACTTTGACCGATAACACACAAGTCAGACCTTCGCGCGCATCATCGCCGGTAAAGCTGACCTTTTCCTTTTTCGCGATCCCGCTGGACTGCGCATAATTGTTGATGGTCCGGGTCAGCGCGCCCCGGAAACCGGCCACGTGCGTGCCGCCATCGCGCTGCGGGATGTTGTTGGTGAAGGGCAGCACCGTCTCATGATAGCTGTCATTCCACCACATGGCGATTTCCACGCCGATATCGTCGCGCTCACCCTTGATGTAAATCGGTTCGGGCATCGCGGGCGTCTTCGAACGATCGAGGTATTTGACGAATTCCTTAACACCACCCTCATAGAACAGTTCGGTCTCCAGCCGCTCAGCCGGGCGCTCGTCGATCAGAATAATCCGCACGCCCGAGTTCAGGAAGGCCAGCTCGCGCAGGCGCTTTTCCAGCGTATCGAACGAATATTCGAGGTTCGAGAACGTGTCGGTCGAGGCCAGAAACCGCACCTCGGTCCCGGTCCGGTCGCCGCACTCCTGAACCACCTTCAGGTGTTCCGCCGTCTCGCCACCTTCAAAGCGCGCAACGTGCTCCTTGCCATTGCGCCAGACGCGCAGTTCCAGCCAATCTGAAAGGGCGTTCACAACCGAAACACCCACGCCGTGCAGACCGCCCGACACCTTGTACGAGTTGCTGTCGAACTTACCGCCCGCGTGCAGCTGGGTCATGATGACCTCGGCGGCGGACACACCCTCTTCGGGGTGGATATCCACCGGAATACCGCGCCCGTTATCGCTGACCGAGACACTGGAATCGGCGTGGATTTTCACGGTCACATGGTCGGCGTGACCGGCCAGCGCCTCATCAATTCCGTTGTCCACGACCTCATACACCATGTGGTGCAGACCCGAGCCATCATCCGTATCACCGATATACATACCGGGACGTTTGCGGACAGCCTCTAAGCCTTTGAGAACCTTGATAGAATCAGCACCATATTCCTGTGGTGCCTGTGCGTCTTCGGACATGCGGTTAGTACCTATATTATTTTGGTAACTTATACGTTTTCTGGTGGGGAATGTCACGCCATCCCCCAACATTTTGTGCTGTCACGGGTTGTTTTCAGCTAATCAAAGCCGATCCAGATCTGCAGCTATGTCCTCGGCAATTTCAGCCGCATTAACATCCCTGCGTTCGGCCGACAAACGCAGGCCCAGAATGTCCGACTGATAGCGCGCGGCAAGACGGTCAGGGTCATGGTCTGGCCCGATCTCTCCGGCCTGTTGCGCGCGCCGAAAGAGAGTGGCGAAACTCGCCTTCATATCGGCCATGTGGCACCCGGCCTTATCGGCCAGATCATGTCCTTTGGATTGCAGCTCGGCATAGGTTTTGGCCAGCATACAGGCCCGCGCGGGCATCTCGCGCTCGTCGATCACCACATGGGGTTGCGCCTTCAGCGCCCGCAGCGGACCCATTTCATCCGCCATCGCCATCAGACGCGCCACGCCGTCCTGCGCGTACCGCTCCAGTGTCAGCGCATAAAGAGCGTCCTTGGAGCCAAACGCCGCATAGAAACTGCCGGGCTTCAGATTCAGCGCGCTTTCGAGATCCTTCAACGAAGTTCCCGCCCAGCCTTGCTGCCAGAACAAGTCCCGAGCCTGCGCAATCAGAGCATCGCGGTCATATGAAGGTTTGCGGGGCATTGCAGTCACCAATTCTTGAGCGTCCGCTCAAATATATACTTGAGTGATCGCTCAAGAAAGCCTAAATGTGATTCACATCGCCAGAAACAGGAGCTTTGACATGGCAAACTTCCCCTCTCATGACCTCGAATCCGCCCCCGAAGGGTCCAAACCGCTGCTGGAAAAGTCGCAAGCCGCATTTGGACGCCTGCCCGGCCTTCACAAAGTCATGGCCGAAAGCCCGCAGCACCTTGAAGCCTATCAGCTTCTGCATGGCCTGTTCCTGCAGACCGATTTCGACAATGACGAAAAGACCGTCGTCTGGCAGACCATCAACGTTGCAAACGAATGCCACTACTGCGTGCCCGCCCATACCGGAATCGCCAAGATGATGAAAATCTCGGACGACATCACCGAGGCTCTGCGCAACGAAACACCCTTGCCCTCACCCAAGCTTGAGGCGCTGCGCACCTTCACCCTGCAAGTGATGGAAAGCCGCGGCAATCCGACCGAAGAACAGCTTCAGGCCTTCTTTGACGCGGGCTATTCGCATCGCGCGGTTCTGGACGTGGTGCTGGGTCTGGCCCAGAAAACCATGTCGAACTACGTCAACCACATGGCCCATACCCCCGTCGACGAGGTGATGCGCGGCTTCCTGTGGGAACGTAAAGTCAGCGAACCCGCCTAAGCGATGACCGAGCCCTCGCCGCTGTCAGTGACGATCAGCGTCTGGGCCCGGTCCCCTAATTCGCAAAACAGCTCAGGCCCGGTGCCCGTCATCCAGGCCTGAGCACCCAGCGCGCAAATCTCATCATAAAGCGCGGCCCGCCGTCCGGCATCCAGATGGGCGGCCACCTCATCCAGCAACACAATCGGCGGAGCGCCCACCATCCCCGCCAGTGCCCGCGCATTCGACAGAATCAGGGACACCAACAACGCCTTTTGCTCTCCGGTCGAGCAGTCTTTGGCGGGAACACCCTTGGCTGCGAACACACCGTACAGGTCCGACCGATGCGGCCCCAGCAAGGTCCGGCCTGCCGCCAGATCGCGAAACCGGCTTTCATTCAGCGCCTCGCGCAGGTCCTCGACTGTGTCCGGCATCGCGCCTTCGGACTGAACCAGCTCCAGATCAGCGGACGGAAACGCGGTTTCGGCCTGATCCTGCGCCGCGCGCAAGTGATCCAAGGCCGCCAGACGCGCCGCGTGGATGCGGTGCCCGGTCTCGGCCATCTGCCCTTCCAACGCGGCATACCAATGGGCATCGCGCACCTGTTCTTTCAGCAGGCGGTTGCGTTCGCGCATTGCCTTTTCATAGGTCAGTGAAGCCTCGGCATGGGCGGGATCAAAACTCAGCGCGATACGGTCCAGAAACCGTCGCCGCCCCTCGGCCCCTTCGATCCACAGCCGGTCCATCGACGGGATCAGCCAGACCACCCGCGCCAGCTTGCCCAGATCAATCTGACTGGCCGCCTTGCCATCAATCCGAACCTGCCGCGCGGCGCCGCCTTCGGACCATGTCTCGATCTCGTAATTCTGCCCCTGCGCGTTCAGCAGGCCTAACAGTTTCCACCCCAGCGCCTCGGGGCGGCGGGTCATCTCAGCCGCACTGGCCCGACGCATGCCGCGACCGGGCGAGAACAGAGACACCGATTCCAGAATGTTGGTCTTCCCGGCCCCGTTCGGCCCATGGACCGCCACCGGCCGCCCATCCAGAGACAAACGCGCCAGCTTATGAGACCGAAAATGCGAGACCGTAAGCTCGGTCAGGGCCAATCCCATGACCCCTCCCTTCTTCTGTTCAAAAATACCTCCGCCGGAGGCATCGCGCGCCAGCGCGATCAGACGCGCATCGGCATGACCACATAAACCGCGCTTTGGTCATTGCCCTCGCGCATCAGGGTTGGATCACCGGCCGAATTGAACAGGAACACCGCATTTTCACGATCCACCTGAGACGCAATCTCCAGCAGGTATTTCGCGTTGAACCCGATCTCCAGCCGCTCATCGCCATAAGCCACGGCCAGTTCTTCCTCAGCCGCACCGCTATCGGGCGCATTGACTGACAAAATCAGTTTATCCGCATCCAACTGCAACTTCACCGCGCGCGAGCGTTCGGAAGAGACGGTCGCGACCCGGTCCACAGCCTGAGCGAACTCGGCGGCATCCACTTCCAGCTGGCGGGTGTTGCCCTGCGGAATAACGCGGGTGTAGTCGGGGAAGGTGCCGTCGATCACCTTGGAAGTCAGCGTGATATCGGGCGTGGCAAAGCGCACTTTGGTTTCGCTGACCGACACGGCGATATCCATCTCGTCATCGTCCAGCAGCTTGCGCAGCTCACCCACGGTTTTGCGGGGCACGATCACGCCCGGCATATCTGCCGCGCCGTCGGGCAGATCCGCGTCGATGCGCGCCAGACGGTGCCCATCCGTGGCCACGCAGCGCAGCACTTTGCCGCCCTCGGACCCATCGGCCACATGCATATAGACGCCGTTTAGATAATAGCGCGTCTCTTCGGTCGAGATCGCGAATTTCGACTTGTCGAACAGCCGACGCAGCAGTGCAGCCGAGGCTGTAAAGTTCGACTGATACTCCGAGGACGCCATCACCGGAAAATCCTCTTTCGGCAGCGTCGCCAGCGAGAAGTTCGACCGCCCTGCCTCAACCGTCAGACGGCCCGCCGCACTGTCGGCGGTCAGCGTCACCAAAGCCCCATCGGGCAGCTTGCGCACGATTTCATGCAAGGTGGTAGCGGCCACGGTGGTCGCACCCGCCCGTTCGACCTGTGCGGGAGCCTTATCGACCACCTCGATATCCAGATCGGTGGCGCGGAACATGGCTTGATCGCCTTCGGCCTCGATCAGCACGTTGGCAAGGATAGGAATGGTGTTGCGACGTTCCACAACGGATTGGGCCTGAGAAACGGCCTTGAGAAGGGTGCCGCGTTCGATGCTGATCTTCATACCCTCAATTCCTCTGACTTGCGTGCCGAAATGGGCGGGACTGGCACGTTAGCGGTTCCACCCTGAGGCACAAGGATTTTTTATGGATTTCTGAGTCGGATTGCCCAAGGCGTCAAGGGCCGCGTGGCCACGTGGGCACAGTTCATGGCCGACCGTGGAGATTTTCGCACAAGAAAACGCCCCGGGCGTGAGGATCCGGGGCGTTTTGATGTTCAAGCAGATGCAACCTACGCTTCGAGTGACCGGCGCAGCATTTCCACGTCTTCGGCGATCTGGCCGTCGGTGGTTTTCAGCTCTTCGATGCGTTTCACACCATGCATAACGGTGGTGTGGTCACGCCCGCCAAAGCGACGACCAATCTCAGGCAGAGACCGGCTGGTCAGCTGTTTACAAAGATACATCGCGACCTGACGCGGACGAGCATAAGACCGCAGGCGTTTGGGGCCAATAATATCGCTCAGACGGATATTGTAGTAATCCGAAACCTTACGCTGAATTTCCTCGACGGTGATCTTGCGCTCGGACGCGCGCAGTACGTCGGCCAGGCAATCCTGCGTCAGCTCCATGTCGATCTCACGCCCTACGAGCGAGGCAAAGGCAAACAGACGAGTCAGCGCGCCTTCAAGCACCCGCACATTGGTCGAGATACGGTGGGCCAGAAACTCCAGCACGCCATCAGCGATCTGCAGATCGGGATAGGTGGTGCTGTAATGCTGAACCTTGTTCTGCAAAATGCCCAGACGCAGCTCATAGTCGGTGGGGTGCAGGTCAACGACCAGACCACATTGCAAACGCGACTTCACGCGGTCTTCCAGATCCTTGATCTCACCCGGAGCGCGGTCGGCAGAGATAATGATCTGTTTGTTCTGATCCACCAACGCATTGAAGGTGTGAAAGAACTCCTCCTGCGTGGAATCCTTGCCCGCGATGAACTGAACGTCATCGACCATGAGCACATCGACGGAACGGAACAGATGTTTGAAATCCATCATTCGACGTTCACGCAGCGCCTGTACGAACCGGTACATGAACTGTTCCGCCGACAGGTACAGAACATTCAACTCGGGGCGTTTGGTTTTCAGTTCCCATGCAATCGCATGCATCAGGTGCGTCTTACCCAGACCGACACCGCCATACAGAACCAGCGGGTTGAAAGTTACAGGCCCACCTTCCGAGACACGGCGCGCCGCAGCATGCGCCAACTCGTTGGGTTTACCGACCACGAAGCTGTCAAAGGTGAACCGGGCGTCCAAAGGCGCCGCTTGCAGTGATTCCAGCGCCTCGCTTGATCCCACGGACATTCGAGGTTCCGGTGTTTGTGCGATCTCTACCGAATTAGTTTCAGCAACATTCGCGGGCCGTGCGGTCGAATTGGCGGCAACCCGAAAGGCCAGTCGCTGGACGGTTTCTCCCGCAGTGTTCATCTCATACAGGATGAGATCTGCAAAATTCTGGCTCACGTAATTGCCCATGAAATTGGTCGGCACCGAGAAAACAGCGACACCGTCCTGGACCTCTTGGAACTGCAGAGGTTCAATCCATGTGGTGTAATTGTTCTTTCCGATCGCCTTGAGCAGTTTGTTTTGCAGTAGTCCCCATTTCTCTTGTGTCATTCAGCGCCTCACGCATCCCATTCTTTATTGGCCTGTCGGCCTTATTTCTATGTCCGGTCCCCCGGTATGCGCGTTCACTCGGACAAAGGTCTCCCACCCACCGAATCAAATAGATTCGGTGCTTTCGTCCTTGACGGCGTGCATAACCAGACGATCAGATGCCCCACAGCAGGGCATCCCTTTTTCAGGTTGCGCAACGCAATCTCAATTTTCGACAGGGCTGGAATCCTGGCCGTGCCAAGTCCCACAGCAGATCAGCAAATCGGTTGTCCCCGAGTTACCAACATTCGCCTCCAGATCATCCTGATGCCCGTCAGTCTGACCAAAGAAACAGCCTGTCCCCCCAAGCGAGTGAATCGCTGAATCAGTGGTAACAAGAGGTCGGCGGTCGCTTCAACGAAACTCTGATATTGACTCGGGTCTGAGCGCGAAAGAATCTCTCGGTTTCGTGAGGACGCGGTATTCTGGCAACAGCACAAAGGGCGCCGCACTGCGCGACGCCCCTTAAATAGTTCAGTCTTTCTTACGTGACCTAGGGTCACTGAAGATCAAATCGCGACTCAGCCAAGCGCTTTGACGCGGGCCGACAGACGCGACATTTTACGCGATGCGGTGTTTTTGTGGAAAACGCCTTTGGTGACGCCGCGCATCAGTTCGGGCTGGGCAGCGCGCAGAGCTGCGGTTGCCGCATCTTTGTCGCCGGATGCGATCGCTTCTTCAACCTTGCGCAGATAAGTGCGGATGCGCGAACGACGTGCTTTGTTGATTGCGAAACGCTTTTCGTTCTGACGTGCGCGTTTCTTTGCCTGGGGCGAGTTAGCCATGTGTCTCTGACCTTTGTTCGGTACGGTTTTATCGAAAGCGCGCCACGGAAAATCCGCACCGGATCAGAAATCACGAGTGTGAGTCGGGCCAAGCGGGCCGCACGCGCATGTATAGCGGCGTGTACTATCCAAGTTGCAGGGGTTTGCCAAGCAGATTTTGGCCGCGCACAGCAGGTATGAAACAGGCGGGCATACGCCCGCCTTTCCCCACCTTGATGGCTTACTTGTCGCGGAACTGCGCCGCGCGCTTTTCCAGAAAGGCTGCCATTCCCTCTTTCTGGTCTTCCGTGGCGAACATCGAGTGAAAGACACGGCGTTCAAACAACAACCCTTCGCTTAGCGACACTTCGTAGCTGCGGTTCACTGCCTCTTTCGCGGCAATCGCGCTCAGCTGCGATTTCTCGGCGATCTTTTGGGCTGCGGCCATTGCCTCTTCCAACAGTTTTTTGGCGGGCACGACGCGGCTGACAAGCCCGGCACGCTCTGCCTCTTCTGCGTCCATGAAGCGGCCGGTTAGGTTCATATCCATCGACTTGGACTTGCCCACAAAGCGGGTCAGGCGCTGGCTGCCGCCAAGGCCCGCAATAACGCCAAGATTGATTTCGGGCTGCCCGAACTTTGCGGTATCTGCCGCGATGATGAAATCGCAGATCATCGCCAATTCGCAACCGCCACCCAGCGCATAGCCCGCAACAGCCGCGATTACAGGCTTGCGGATGTCACTGACCCGGTCGTTGATATCCGCGAAAAGGTTCGTGGTGTAGACGTCCACAAAACTCATCTCGGACATTTCCTTGATGTCCGCGCCAGCGGCAAAAGCCTTGTCCGAGCCCGTAATGACGATGCAGCGCACCTTGTCATTCTTGTCGGCGTCTTCCAGCGCTTCGCACAATTCAGCAATCAACTGGCTGTTCAACGCATTCATTGCGTCCGGCCTGTTGAGTTTCACAAGCGCGACGTGGTCTTCGATTTCGACGATGATCGTCTCAAAAGCCATGAGGTGTAAGCTTCCGGTTGTTCCGTTCAGATACGATTCATTATCACGCGCAAAAGCTGGATCAAGTTATCTTTGGCATTGCGCGCAATAGAAGGATGAGCGACCGGACTGAGTGATTCTTTTTATGGCAGCACCGCAACCTTCGGTGCGGCAGGGTTCGCCTTCGCGGCCATAAACGTCAAAGCTGTGCTGAAAATATCCAAGTTCTCCATCAGCTTGACGGAAATCGCGCAAGGATGACCCCCCGGCCCGGATAGCGTCTTGCAGAACCTGCCGAATGATCGGAACAAGGGCCGCAACTCGGTGCACCGAAATCTGCCCGGCTTTGCGACGTGGCGACACACCGGCGCGATAAAGCGCCTCACACACGTAGATATTCCCCAATCCGGCAACGATTCCCTGATCCAAAAGCGCTGATTTGACCGGCGTGTTTTTGCCTTTGAACGCATCAACCAAGTGCTGTTCGTGGAAGTCATTGCCCAAGGGTTCCGGCCCCAGAACCGATAGCAACTTGTGGTCCTCGGCCGTTGCAGTGGGCAGCAGATCCATCGCACCGAACCGGCGCGGGTCATTAAATGTCACCCGTGCGCCATTGGCCATGTGAAATACAACATGATCGTGCTTTTCCGGCATGGGATGATCGTGAACAAATTGTCCAAGCGGGTCTCCGGAAACTGTCATACGCCCGGACATGCCAAGATGGATCAACAGGGTTTCGCCACTTCCAAGATCAGCCAGAATGTACTTTGAACGCCGCCGCAACCTGTCCACGCGCTGGCCTGTCAAGCGTTCGGCCATTCGATCCGGAAAAGGCCAGCGCAGGTCTGGGCGGTTCACGTCCGCCCGTACGATCACCACGCCTTCCATCGCGGGGCTCAGCCCACGGCGGACCGTTTCGACTTCGGGAAGTTCCGGCATGTGCTCTCCTGATTTGCTGCCAGCGCTTGTTCCAGCGCCTGCACCATTTCATCATGTCCGGTAACATATTTCAGAATACGCGCTGTCTTCCCATCTGAAAAACGCAGCACGTAGTTCCCATTGTGCCTCAATCTGATCTGGCAGAGCTTATTCAGGTCATAGGTCCGACGCTGAAACAGCGGACTCATGGTCGTCAGCTCGGCCCCATCGATCGAAGTTGAATTGGCCAGATGATAGATCAATGTGTAGATCACCAACCCAACAAGTCCCAGCTTGATCAGCACCGCAGTTTCAGCATCCTTGACGGGGATGAAGATCTCGTTCGGAGCCAGCTCGGGCCTGATGAACCCGATAAAGAACAAAACGGCCAACACCAAAATCGTAACAACGATAACGCCCGGCGTCGTGCGAAATGTCATGCGGGTCAGAGAGCGTTGTGCAGGTCTTTCGCTGCCGGCGCGCAGCATTGATTCTTCCAATATATCCTTGGGGAAATGACGTGCTGCGGCGTCCATCTTGTCACCGAACCCTTTCGCCCGATGGAATCGCATAAAAGTTTGAAAAACGGCACGAACGCGCCAGATAATAAAGGCAAATGACAGGACCACGCCTGATACGGCCACTAAACTCGAATAATTCGACATTTGAATCTAACTTCTTCTAAAACTATCTGCATCTTACACCGCGACTAAGGAAAATATGTGGCACGCCGGATGGTTCCGTGCACCTGCTACCTTTTCGCGCGATTGTCTTCCCCGCCGCGCGGCCTATAAGGATGAGCAACACAGACAAAGGCGTCTTACATGTCCGACTCCAACGACAAAACCACTCATTTTGGATTCGAAACCGTGCCCGAGGCGGAAAAAGCGGGCCGCGTGCAGGGCGTTTTCAACTCGGTCGCGTCGAAATACGACGTGATGAATGATGTCATGTCGATGGGCATCCACAGGGTCTGGAAAGACGCGATGATGGACTGGCTGGCCCCGCGCCCCGGTCAACGGCTGCTGGACGTGGCAGGTGGTACCGGAGACATCTCGTTTCGCTTTCTCAAACGCGCGGGCCACGGCCACGCCACCGTTCTGGACCTGACCGAGCCGATGCTGGTCGAAGGCCGCCAGCGCGCCGAGGCTGATCAGATGTCTGACAGCCTCAACTGGGTGGTGGGCGACGCGATGTCCCTGCCCTTCGAGGATAACACCTTTGACGTCTACACGATCTCGTTCGGCATCCGGAATGTGACCCGCCCGCAAGAGGCGTTGAACGAAGCCTATCGCGTGCTGAAGCCCGGCGGCCGCTTGATGGTGCTGGAATTCAGCCAACTGCCCAATGACGGGCTGCAAAAGCTCTATGATCTCTACAGCTTCAACGTCATCCCGCGCATGGGCAAGCTGATCGCCAATGATTACGACAGCTATCAGTATCTGGTGGAATCGATCCGCAAATTTCCTGATCAGGAGACGTTCCTGAACATGGTTCGCATCGCCGGGTTCGAAAACGCCAAATACCGCAATCTCAGCATGGGCATCGCCGCGCTTCATTCCGGCTGGAAAATCTAAATGCGGGGTCCTCACAACATCATTCGCCTGATCCGCACAGGCGCCACGCTAGAGCGCACGGGCGCCATGAACGTGGTTCTGGACGCTTTCGAAGCTCCACGCGCGCTGCGCTTTGTGGCCCACGCTCTGGGCAAGCCGTTTCAATGGCTGGGATACAAGGGCGATCCGGACATGCCGCCCGCCACCCGTGCCCTGACGGCGCTGGGTCCGGCCTATATCAAATTCGGTCAGGTGCTTTCGACCCGTCCCGATGTTGTCGGGAACGAACTGGCGGAACAGCTGCGGGTTCTGCAAGACAAGCTGCCGCCTTTTTCCCAGGCCGAAGCCATGGCCGAGGTCGAAAAGGAACTGGGCCAGCCCGTATCCGAGATCTTCGACGATTTCAGCGACCCGATCGCCGCCGCCTCAATCGCGCAGGTCCACAAGGCGAAACTGTCCAGCACCGGTGAAGACGTCGCCGTCAAAGTCCTGCGCCCCAGCATCGAGCGTGCTTTCCGCAAGGATGTGGATGCGTTCTATTTCGCCGCCCGCATCGTACAGCTCTGCGCCCCCGGTGCCCGCCGCCTGCGCCCGATGGAGGTGGTCGAACATTTCGACGGCGTCGTGCGCGGTGAACTGGACCTGCGCCTTGAAAGTGCCGCAGCCTCGGAATACGCCGCCAACACCAAGGATGACGAAGGCTTCTGGTTGCCGCCGGTGGTGTGGTCCCTGTCCGCGCGCCGGGTGATGACACTCAGCTGGGCCGACGGCATTGCTCTGGGCGACAATGACGCGCTGGATGCAGCCAGCCACAACCGCCGCGATCTGGGCGAGCGTGTACTGCGCCTGTTCCTGCTGCACGCGCTGCGCGATGGCTTTTTTCACGCCGATATGCACCAGGGCAACCTCAAGGTCGCCGCCAATGGGGATATCATCGCCTATGATTACGGCATCATGGGCCACATCGACGAATACACCCGCCGGGTATACGCAGAGATCCTCTTTGGCTTCATTCGCCGCGACTATAAGCGCGTGGCCGAGGTGCATTTCGAGGCCGGCTATGTCCCCGCCAACCAGGACGTCGACGAATTCGCCCGCGCCCTGCGCGCTGTAGGAGAACCCATCTTCGGCATGGATGCCACCCATATCTCGATGGGCCGCCTGCTGAATTACCTGTTCGAAGTGACCGAACGCTTCGGTATGGAAACCCGGACCGAGCTGATCCTTCTGCAACGCACAATGGTTGTGGTTGAAGGCGTCGCGCGGTCACTGGACCCGCATATCAATATCTGGGAAGTCGCCCGCCCCGTGGTCGAGGATTACATCAAGAAATCCATTGGCCCGCGCGCGGCCCTGCGCGATTTCGGCAAAACCGCAATGGTCTTGGCTCGTTTCGGCCCCCGTCTACCCGCTCTGGTCGAAAACGCGCTGATCGCGCAAACCCAGAAAGACGAGCCTAAAGGTTCACGCCTGTGGTCTGTCGCACTGCCCGTAACCCTCGGCGCAGCCGCAGGCGCGGGTCTTGTCCTGATCCTAACGGCGCTCAGCTAGACCTGATCCGCCTCTTCATCTGGCTAAAAATATCTTCGGGGGGAATCGTGCCAAAGGCGCGATGGGGGGCAGACAGCCCCCCACCAACATCTCAACTCAGAGACGCTCAAAGGCAATGGCGATACCCTGACCACCGCCGATGCACATGGTGACCAAACCTTTGGATCCACCAATCCGCTCCAGCTCGTACAGAGCTTTCAGCGTGATGATCGCCCCGGTTGCGCCAACAGGGTGACCCAACGCAATCGCGCCACCATTCGGATTCACCTTGGCAGCGTCCAGACCCAGCTCTTTGTTCACGGCCAGCGCCTGCGAGGCAAAGGCTTCGTTGCTTTCGATCACATCGAAATCTTCGACCGACAGACCAGTGCGGGCCAACAGGTTTTGCACCGCTGGCACCGGACCAATGCCCATCACCTCGGGGCGCACTCCGGCGTGGCCGTACCCCAGAATACGCGCCCTGGGCTTCAAACCCGCCTTTTCAGCCGCGTCAGCCGTGGCCAGAACCATCGCCGCCGCACCATCATTGATGCCCGACGCATTGCCTGCTGTCACCCGACCATCCTTCTTGAACGCGGGGCGCAGACCGGCCAGTGCTTCGATCGAGGTCGCCTTGGGATGCTCGTCGACCATGAAATCGACCATGTCGCGCTTGACCTTGACCTGAACCGGCGTGATCTGGCTTTGGAAATATCCGGCCTCAATCGCAGCAGCGGCGCGGGTCTGGCTGGTCAGGGCGAACTCATCCATTTGCTCGCGCGTGACTTGGTGCTCATCCGCGACGTTCTCAGCCGTGACACCCATATGACCGGTGCCAAAGGGGCAGTTCAGCGCGCCCAGCATCATGTCCAGCGATTTGATATCGCCCATCTTTGCACCCCAGCGCGCCTGCTGCAGGATGTAGGGGCTGCGCGACATGCTCTCAGCACCACCGGCCACGGCAAATTCGGCATCGCCCAGCAACAGCGACTGCACCGCCGATACAATCGCCTGCGCTCCCGAACCACACAGACGGTTCACGTTCATCGCGGGGGTTTCAACTGGGATACCCGCCTGTTTCGCCGCCGCACGCGACAGGTACATGTCGCGCGGCTCGGTGTTGATCACATGGCCGAACACGACGTTGCCGATCTGAGCCCCCTCAACACCCGACTTCTCCATCGCGGCTTCGGTCACAACGGTCGCCAGGTCAATCGGCGCGGTCGAGGCCAGCGCCCCGCCAAATGTCCCAACAGCCGTGCGGGCCCCATCCAGAATGACGATATCTTTCATGTCTCTTCTCCCAATTGGATTTGGCGGCACTATGCATCTGTGCCGTCAGGCTGTCCCATGGGACGTCCCGTCACAAGCAGAATTGACAACCCATCGCGAAAAGCGCATCAGATTCCGCCATGACGGAAAACACAGACGATATCCTGACACGCCTGCCCGCCCGCCTGAAAGAGGCCCGCCGCGCCAAGGGCCTGTCTCTGGAAGCCGTGGCCAATCTGAGCGGCGTGTCCCGATCCATGGTCAGCCAGATCGAACGCGGCGAAAGCAGCCCCACCATCTCGACGCTGTGGAACCTGACCCGCGCGCTGCAGGTGGATTTCGCAGGGTTGCTGGATGCCGGGCAAACCTCGGACCATATCGAAGTTCTGCGCAAGGCCGAGGTGCCCAGCATCGACAATATGGGCCAAAACTGCCGTATCCGTATTCTATCTCCGCCCGAAGAGGCTGGCGGGCATGAGGTTTATGACATCGCTTTTGACGCTGACGGCGCTTTGAACAGCCAACCTCATGCAAGGGGCGCGCAGGAACAGCTGACCGTTCTGAATGGCGCAGTGCGCATAACCTCGGGCACCGCTACCCGTGACCTGCAGCAAGGAGATACCGCCCGCTACGCGGCGGATGTCACGCATTCGATTGCTGCCGACGGTCCCGCCCGCGTCTTTTTGATTGTCAAAAACGCCTGATCTCAGAAAATCCGACTTCACGGATTTTTTTCCCAAATATTGCAATTCCCCCATTTGGGAATCTTTTCCGTTATGTTAGACGTGCGACTCACAGTAACGGAGACCGCCATGGCAGATGCATTCCTGTCCCACATCACGGACACACTTGCGCAGATCGAATCCGAGGGTCTGTATAAACGCGAACGCATGATCACCTCGCCTCAGGGCGGTGAGATTACGGTGGGCGAGCGGCAGGTTATCAACCTGTGCGCCAACAACTATCTGGGTCTGGCCGATCACCCGGCCCTGATTGACGCGGCCAAAGGCGCGATGGAGCCCAAGGGATTCGGCATGGCCTCGGTCCGGTTTATCTGCGGCACGCAGGATATTCATCGCGAGTTGGAGCAGAAGCTGGCGCAATTCCTCAACAAGGATGATGCGATCCTGTTTGCCGCCTGTTTTGACGCCAATGGCGGGCTGTTCGAGCCGCTGCTGGGCCCCGAGGACGCGATTGTCTCGGACAGTTTGAACCATGCCTCGATCATCGACGGGGTGCGGCTGTGCAAGGCGAAACGCTATCGTTACGCCAACAATGACATGAAAGAGCTGGAAGAGACGCTGAAACACGCCCGCAATGAAGGCGCGCGCCATGTCATGATTGCCACCGACGGCGTGTTCTCCATGGACGGCTATCTGGCGAACCTGCCCGAAATCACCCGGCTGGCCAAGGAATACGACGCCATTGTCATGGTAGATGACTGCCACTCGACCGGCTTCATGGGGCCAAACGGGGCGGGTACGCCGGATCATTTCGGTGTCGAGGTGGATATTCTGACGGGAACCTTGGGCAAAGCACTTGGGGGGGCAATCGGCGGTTATATCGCCGGGCCGCAGCCAGTGATCGACCTGCTGCGGCAGCGGGCGCGGCCCTATCTGTTCTCAAACTCGCTGCCGCCGTCGATCGTCGCTGCCGGGATTGAGGCCATTCGCCTTGTCGAAGAAGGTGCGGACCTGCGTACCCGGCTGTTTGAAAACGCAAATTACTGGCGGGAAGGTCTGGAAAAACTGGGCTTTGACCTGCTGCCCGGCGAACACCCGATCATCCCGGTGATGCTGGGCGAGGCGACCCTGGCGCAGGACATGGCCAACAGGCTGTTTGACGAGGGCGTCTATGTCTCGGGCTTTTTCTTCCCGGTTGTCCCTCGCGGGCAGGCGCGGATCAGAACCCAGATGAATGCAGCGTTGACCCGTGACGAGTTGGACCGCGCCTTGGCCGCGTTTGGCAAGGTCGGCAAGGAATTGGGAGTGATTTCGTGATCCTGCCCTCAGTAATCGACGCGATTGGGAATACCCCGCTTGTAGACCTGTCGCGGGTTTGTCAGCACCTAGGTCTAGATGGCCGCATTCTGGCCAAGCTGGATTACCTGTTGCCGGGGTTCTCGAAAAAGGACCGCGCCGCAAGGTCAATCATCGAACTGGCCCGCGCAGATGGCACCCTGTCAACGGGGCAGACGGTCGTTGAGCTGACCTCGGGCAACATGGGCACCGGGTTGGCGATTGTCTGCGGTATTCTGGGGCATCCTTTTGTTGCGGTGATGAGCGCGGGAAACTCGGTCGAGCGGGCGCGTATGATGCGCGCCCTTGGGGCAGAAGTTGTGATCGTGCCGCAAGCCGAGGGCAGCAAACCCGGCGAGGTTTCGGGCGCGGATTTGGCGCTGGTGGACGAGGCCGCGCAACGCATCACGGCCGAGCGTAACGCCTTCCGGGCCGATCAATTCGGCCATTCCGGCAATCCCAAATCCCACGCAACCGGCACTGGACCCGAAATCTGGGAGCAATCCGGCGGCACCGTCACGGCCTTTTGCGATTTTGCGGGCTCTGGCGGTACTCTGGCCGGGGCCGCGGCTTTTCTCGCACCGCATGGCGTGCGCTGCTACACCGTGGAACCCGAAGGCGCGCGGGCCATCGCTGGCGAAGCCATCACCAACCCCGATCACCCAATCCAAGGCGGCGGATACGCAATGGATGATCTGGTTCACCTGAACGGCATCTCATTGGCCGGGCATCTTTCCGTGTCTGGCGATGCGGCACGGGATGGGGCGCGGTTACTGGCCCGGACCGAAGGCATTTTCGCCGGCTTCTCGGCAGGTGCGAACCTCGCCGGCGCGATCCAGCTGCTGCGCGGCCCGGAAAAGGGCGGCTGCGTTGCGATTGTGATGTGTGACAGCGGGTTGAAATACCTGTCGACCGATTTGTGGGAGTAATCCGATGCGACCCAACACCATGAAAGCGCTTGAGAAATCCAAACCTGAAGAGGGCCTGTGGATGGTGCAGGCCCCGGTGCCCGAGATCGGCCCGGATGAAGTTCTGATCCGCATCAACAAGACTGGCATCTGCGGCACCGACATTCATATCTGGAACTGGGATGAATGGGCCTCGGCCACGGTGCCAGTTCCGATGATCACTGGCCATGAATTCGCCGGTGAGATCGTGGAATTGGGGCGCAACGTGACCGGTCTGGCAGTCGGTCAAAGATGCTCGGGCGAGGGGCATCTGATCACCAACGACAGTCGCCAAAGCCGCGCGGGCAAGTTCCATCTGGACCCCGGCACGCGCGGAATTGGCGTGAACGAACAGGGTGCCTTTGCCCAATACCTGAAACTGCCCGCCTTTAACGTGGTGCCGCTGCCCGATGATATCCCGGATGAGATCGGGGCTATCCTCGATCCGTTGGGCAATGCCGTTCACACCGCGCTCAGCTTTGATTTGCTGGGCGAGGATGTTCTGATCACCGGCGCTGGCCCCATCGGCATAATGGCGGCAGCCGTGGCCCGCCATGCCGGTGCGCGCCATGTGGTGATCACCGATATCAATCCCGACCGCCTGAAACTGGCCGAACATGTGGTGCCAACCGTGCGCAGCGTCGATGTCTCGAAGGAAGACCTGCGAGATGTCATCGCGGATCTTGGTATGACGCAGGGGTTCGATGTGGGCCTGGAAATGTCCGGTTCGCAAGCCGCGCTGGACCAGATGGTCGAGGCACTGGTGATGGGCGGCAAGATCGCTCTGCTGGGGATTCCGCCCGGCAAATCCCCTGTGGACTGGTCGCGCATCGTGTTCAAAGCGATCACCATCAAGGGCGTCTATGGCCGTGAGATGTTCGAGACCTGGTACAAGATGATCGCCATGCTGCAGAACGGTCTGGATGTCAGCCGGGTGATTACGCACCAAATGAAAGTCGACGACTTTGCCGACGGCTTCGCCGCGATGAAATCCGGCCAATCGGGCAAGGTGGTGCTAGACTGGACCTGACGCGCTGGATAGTTGCAAAATGACGCCTTAGACAGGTGCGAAATACCGCATCAAGGGGGCGTCATGAGCGACAAGACTGACAGATATCTGGAACGTGGGATCGAAGCATCCCTTGTGACCGATTTCACCCAGACGCACCGCAAGAGCTATGGTGACTTCCTTCAGCTCAAGACGCTGTTGAACCTGCAGAAAACCTTTCAAGACCCGGCCCAACCCGATGAGATGCTTTTCATCATCATCCATCAGGTCAGCGAGTTGTGGCTGAAGCTGATGCACCACCAACTGGTCGAGGTGCGCCACTTTCTGCAACAGGACGACTTCGGCCCGGCAATGAAAAACCTTGACCGGGTGAAGGCAATCCAGCGGCAGTTGATCGCCGCGTGGGAAACCTTGCTGACCATGACCCCGGCCGATTACATGACCTTCCGGCAGGCCCTTGGCAGCTCATCGGGGTTCCAAAGCTATGGCTACCGCCAGATCGAGTTCATTCTGGGCAACAAGGACGCCGCGACCCTGAAAGTGCACGCACATGACCCCGAAGTGATGCAGATGCTGACCGCCGCGCTGACCAAACCTTCGCTCTATGACGAAGTGCTGCAGATGATGGCGCGGCAGGGATTTGATGTTCCCGATGACCTGCTGAACCGCGACTATGCGCAGCCCTATTCAGGTGATCCGCGTGTTGTGAAACTGTGGGTGCAAGTGTTCCGCAACACGGACAAGCACTGGGATCTGTATGCGCTGGCCGAAAAACTGATGGATGTGGAATCGCTGTTCCAACGCTGGCGCTTCGACCATGTCACCGCGGTCGAGCGTGTAATTGGAAACCAACCCGGCACTGGCGGGTCCAGCGGCGTGTCCTTCCTGCGCAAAGCCTTGGATTTGCGGTTCTTTCATGATCTCTACGATGTGCGCACCGAATTGATGTATGCGGATCAGGAGTAGCCCATGCTGTACCGAGGTTTCACCCAAGCCGAGTTGGATCAGGAATACTCTCCCCGGTCGATGATCGGCGGCGACTTGACACCCTATCTGAACAGTTACGCCGCGCTCAGTGCGCAGTACCGGGCGCAGATGGATGTGATCGGCAACGTTTCATACGGGGACAGTACCGCACAGGTTCTGGATTTCTTCCCCGCGAAAGGCGCAGGTGCGCCACTGCATGTGTTCATCCACGGAGGATATTGGCAAGCCCTAAGTCAGCGCGAATCGGCAATGATGGCCCCTGCGTTGGTTGAAGCCGAGTACTCCTTTGCGACTCTCAATTACACACTGGCCCCAGATGCGCGGATCGGTGACATGATCGACGAGTGCCGAAACGCCCTGCTTTGGTTAGCCGCCAACGCGCCTGACTTGGGGTTTGATCCGTCACGAGTCACCCTGTCCGGCCACAGTGCAGGGGCGCAACTGGCGAGTATGGTCATGGCGACCTCAGCCGATGCGCTGGCCCTCGCGGGGCTGCGGGTGCGCGACGTGATCCTGATCAGCGGCGTCTATGATCTGGAACCGATCAGTCTAACGCCTGTGAACGAACCCTTACAACTGACACCAGTTGAGGTGCACGACCTGTCGCCCATCCGACACCTCCCGGCCCCAGGCCCCCGCTATCGCGTGACCGTGGGTGAGCGCGACACACCCGAATTCATCCGTCAAAGCCGAGACTATGCCGAGTTGCTTCGAAAGGCCGGGCATTCGGTCAGTTTCGATCTGCAAAATGGGGTGCAGCATTTTGACATCATCATGCATCCGGCAACGTTCTTGGCAGCACCGCGTTAGGGATACGGTCGGGGTTTGGGATAAATTCGGTAACTATCTGCCTAGCCCTGACGTGCTGATCACGGCTGTTTTCCCTATTGCGACGCTGTTGGGTCTTTCATACCGATCGTTATATTCAACGACGACCGTGCCCAAGGGGTCTGGATGCCATCCGTTTCACTTATCACATCCGTGCGCACGTCTTCGAACATCTGTTCCAAAGGACGGCCCGAGGTTCTGATGGCACGCGCAATCGCGGCGGTGTAAGGGCTGTTTGTTCCGGTCCCGTCCAAGGCAACTTCGCCGGGCCCTGTCGCATACGCGATCAGATTGTTGGTGCGCGCAGTCATACGTGCAAGCCCGTCACCCACATCCAGATTCACGTCCGCTTGGCCACCAAATGGATTGTCGCGACAGGCATCCAAAATCATAACGCTAACCGCCTGTGGTGTATGAATGCGGTCCAGAACCCATTCTGCCGGAACAGCTTGGCCTGCAATGTCGGCCTCGGACTGAATGTTTACATCAAGGGGAAGAAGGTAGTTGAAACCATCACTGCGTACGCCGTGCCCCGCGAAGTAGAATACAGCCAGCGCCTCGGAACCCGCCGCACGTACCTTGCTGGCAAAAGTATCAACTTCACCCGTCATCTCATCAAGGCTCACATCCGTCAGCGTCGTGACCTCAAATCCTGCGCGCCGTAACTCATCGCTCATCAGGCGCGCATCGTTCACAGGATTATCAAGTGCCGGGACACTTGTGTAACCGGCATTGCCGATCACCAAAGCAAACCGTTCGTGCGCAGCAGACGGCCCAACGGACAGCGCGATGAAGAAGAGGAATACCGCAAGAAAACGCATCAATTGAATCTCCGAGTTATATTAAACCAAAGACGTCAACCGATCTCTTCCCGGCCGATAGCAGTTGCACGTTCTCGGTCTTTACGCGTAACAAATCAGACCCAGGCATCCAGTGTCTATATGTTTAGGACAACTACGCCTCGCCCTGTCGAATTCAGGTGAGTGTTGATTGGAACAAGAGCAAGGATGCTTTGCTTGAGTGCATTAAATGTACCCAGAAAGCCCCGAATTTCTTCGCTGCAACCCCCAAAAGAAAAACAGCGGTCCCAAAGGACCGCTGTTTTCTGATTTCTTTACCGTAGCGGATCAATCCAGCGTCCGCGTGACCTCTTCGCGCTCGAAGATTTCGATCACGTCGCCCGCGCGGATATCGTCGTAGTTTTCGAACGCCATACCGCATTCCTGACCCGACTGAACCTCGGCCACTTCGTCTTTGAAGCGCTTGAGCGTCTTCAGTGTGCCTTCGTGGATCACCACGTTGTCGCGCAGCAGGCGGACGCCCGCGGAACGACGGGCCACACCCTCGGTGACCAGACAGCCAGCAACCTTGCCGACGCCGGTGACCTTGAAGACTTCGCGGATCTCGGCGTAACCGATGAACTTTTCGCGGATCTCGGCGCTCAGCAGCCCCGAGGCTGCCGCTTTCACGTCATCCACGAGGTCATAGATCACCGAGTAATAGCGGATTTCCACACCCTTCTGGTTCGCAGTGTTCCGCGCCGAGGCGTTCGCACGGACGTTGAAGCCGAGGATAGGTGCACCGGATGCTTCGGCAAGGCCGACATCAGTCTCGGTAATCGCACCAACGCCCGAATGCAGCACGCGCACGCGCACCTCATCGTTGCCGATTTTCTCCATCGCCTGAACGATGGCCTCAGCCGAGCCCTGAACGTCTGCTTTCATCAGAATTGGCAGTTCGTTGACGTTCTCGTCTTCCTTGGCCTTCTGCATCAGCTGCTCAAGGGTCGTTGCGGCGCCAGCGGCAGCACGTTTGTCCTTGGCGGCCTGTTCGCGGTATTCGGCGATCTCACGGGCCTGTGCTTCGGTCTCGGTCACGTTCAAAACGTCGCCCGCTTCGGGTGTGCCGTTCAGACCCAGCACCTCGACCGGAACCGAGGGGCCAGCTTCCTTCACGCGGTCGCCCTTGTCGTTGATCAGCGCACGGACCTTACCGTATTGCTCACCCACAACGAAGATATCGCCCTGACGCAGCGTGCCGGTCTGAACCAGAACGGTGGCGACGGGGCCACGGCCCACATCCAGCTGCGCCTCGATCACGGCACCTTGGGCGGCGCGGTCGGGGTTGGCTTTCAGTTCCAGAATCTCGGATTGCAGCGCGATGGCCTCCAGCAGCTCATCCAGACCCTGACCGGTGATAGCAGAGACTTCAACGTCCTGAACCTCACCGGACATTTTCTCGACGATCACTTCATGCTGCAGCAGATCGGTACGCACCTTGTCCGGATTCGCATCTGGCTTGTCGACCTTGTTGATCGCCACGATCATCGGCACGCCGGCCGCTTTGGCGTGGTTGATCGCCTCGATCGTCTGGGGCATCACGGCGTCATCCGCCGCAACCACCAGAACCACGATATCCGTGACCTGAGCACCGCGCGAGCGCATCGACGTAAACGCCGCGTGGCCCGGAGTGTCCAGGAAGGTCAGCGTGGTGCCGCCTTCGGTTTTCACCTGATAGGCGCCGATATGCTGGGTGATGCCCCCGGCCTCACCGGCAACAACGCGCGCGTCGCGGATTGCGTCCAACAGCGAGGTCTTACCGTGGTCAACGTGACCCATGATGGTGATGACCGGCGGACGCGGCTGCAGATCGTCTTCGCTGTCTTCGACCTCTTTGATGACGTCTTCCACGTCTGAGTCCGAAACACGTGTGACCTTGTGGCCAAATTCTTCGATGATCAGTTCCGCAGTGTCAGCGTCGATGGTCTGGTTCTGCGTGACCATCATGCCCATCTGCATCAGCGATTTGACAACGTCAGCCACACGCTCGGCCATACGGTTGGCCAGTTCCGAGACCATGATCGCCTCGGGCAACTGAACGTCGCGGATCACCTTTTCACGTTCAACCGAACCACCCATGGCTTTCTGACGCGCGCGCTCTTGCTTGCGCTTCATCGCAGCCATCGAGCGTTGGCGGTTGCCCTCGCCACCAGTGGCCTGACCCAGCGTCAGCTTGCCCGAACGGCGGTTGTCGTCGCGGCCTTTGCCACGACCACGCTGATCACGCTCGCGGTCCTGCTTGCGCGGAGCAGCCGCAGGCGCAGGCTTGCTGGCCGGGCTGCGGGCCGCTTTAGGCTCTTCCGGGGCCGGGGCGGCAGCCGCGCGTTTGGCAGCTTCTTCTGCCTCTTTGCGCTTGCGCTCTTCCTCTTCGGCCTTGGCGCGGGCTTTCTCTTCGGCCTCGCGCTGTTCGCGTTCCTTGGCTTCCTGCTCGGCACGGCGACGGGCGCGTTCTTCTTCACGCGCTCTTTCAGCAGCCTCGCGGGCGGCGGCCTCTTCGGCCTCGCGCGCCTTGGCGGCCTGCAGCGCCTTCATCCGGCGTGCCATTTCGGCGTCGGAGATCCCGGCAGGACGGCGCGACGGATCGCCCGAGGGCGTTGCTCCGCCACCCGGCTTTCCGGCACCCGGCTTGGGGACCACCACGCGTTTGCGTTTGGTTTCCACCACGACATTCTTGGTGCGTCCGTGGCTGAAACTCTGTTTCACATTTCCGGGGCGTGCCCCGCCACGAAGACCCAATGTCTTTTTGCCGTCACTATCGCTCATAAAGCTTCTTACCCTTCCGTGCGGCCCTTGCCGCCGTCATCCGTTTCGCGCAAGCCACGCAGGCGCTGCGCTTCCTCTACAACACGTTTGGCGAGTCCGCCAGAGGCCAGCGCCGCATGAATCACGGTTTGGCGCCCAAATGCCGCCCCCAACTCGTCCGCTGTCAGCCATCCGATGTATTTTCCGAAGTGCGGCGTGCTGAGTTTCGACTTGCCGCGCCCCGATCCATCGCTGGCCTGAATCAGTACCTGAGCCTCTTCCCGGTCCAGCCACGTCTTGACCTTTTCATACCCAGCGACCGCGTCACCGGACTTGCGCGCCAGGCTAATCAACTCGATCACCCGCCGCGCGACTTGCTTTTCAACCTCATCCGCCAGGTCCGTTTGCGCAGTCGCCTGCGTCTTGAACCCGCGCGAGAACAGCTTTTTGCCAACGGCCTCGTCCAGCGCGGCGCGATCCGCCGCCACATAGACCCCGCGCCCCGGCAATTTCGCCGCAACATCGGGAAAGACCTGACCGTCCGGACCCATTACAAAGCGGATCAGCCCATATTTGGGCTGAACCTCGCCCGTGGCGATGCACTTGCGTTCGGGTCCGTCCGACCGATCCTTATGGACGCCACCGCGACCCATGTCAGCAACCCCGAGGCCCTGAGATCAGGCCTCGGCCTCCTCTTCGACTTCGGCTTCTTCGTCCGCCTGCTCCAGCTCGGCCGGATCAACCCAGCCCAGCATGATGCGTGCCGTCATGACCAAATCCTGTGCCTCTTCCAGCGTCACGCCGAAAGGCTCAAGTACACCATCATCCTTGATGCGCTCGCCGTCGACTGTGGTCCAGCCACCGGCCAGTTCCCAGTCGGCGCAGGTGGCGAAGTCTTCCAGCGTCTTCACGTCATCCTTGGCCAGCGCCTCTACCATCTGGGGTGTGAGGCCTTCGAATTCAATAAGGCTGTCCTCAGCGCCAAGCGCGCGGGCGGCATCCAGGGCCGCCTTGGCCTGTGCTTCCAGGAATTCACGCGCGCGGGTCTGCAATTCCTGCGCGGTGCCTTCATCGACGCCGTCGATCACCAGCAGCTCGTCGATCTCGACATAGGCGACCTCTTCAAGGTTCGTAAAGCCTTCGGAAACCAGCAATTGCGCGAAGAATTCATCCAGATCCAGCGTCTCCATGAACAGCTGGGTGCGGGCTTCGAATTCCTTCTGGCGACGTGCCGATTCCTCGGCCTCGGTCATGATGTCGATGTCCAGATTGGTCAGCTGGCTGGCCAGACGCACGTTCTGTCCGCGGCGGCCGATTGCCAGCGAGAGCTGCTCCTCAGGCACCACAACTTCGATTTTACCGGCTTCTTCGTCCAGAACCACCTTAGAAACTTCGGCAGGCTGAAGCGCGTTCACAAGGAAGGTCGGCTGATCTTCGTTCCACGGGATGATGTCGATCTTTTCACCCTGCAGCTCGTTCACAACGGCCTGCACGCGGCTGCCGCGCATACCAACGCAGGCACCGACGGGATCAATCGAACCGTCGTACGAGATCACAGCGATCTTGGCGCGCGAACCGGGGTCGCGGGCCACGGCCTTAACCTCGATGATGCCGTCATAAATTTCCGGCACTTCCATCTTGAACAGCTCGGCCATGAATTCCGGCGCAGTGCGCGACAGGAAGATCTGGTGGCCACGAACCTCGCGGCGAACCTCTTTGATGTAGGCGCGCACGCGGTCGTTGGGGCGATAGCTTTCGCGGCCGATCTTGTCATTGCGGCGCAGAACAGCCTCGGCACCGCCTAGATCGACGATGACATTGCCAAATTCTTCGCGCTTGACCGCACCGTTGATGATGGTGCCTGCGCGATCCTTGAACTCTTCGTACTGGCGATCACGTTCCGCTTCGCGGACCTTCTGCAGAATCACCTGTTTGGCGGATTGCGCCGCGATACGGCCCATTTCAACCGGGGGAACTTCTTCGACGAAGACGTCACCAACCTCGGGGTTTTCCATGTACTGCTTGGCTTGTTCGACGGTGAACTCGGCCTGATAGTTTTCCAGCTCTTCATCCTCAACCACGGTGCGGACGCGGGTAAAGGTCGCCTTGCCGGTCTTGCGGTCGATGGACACGCGGATGTCCATCTCGGCGCCGTAGCGGCTCTTGGCGGCACGGGCGAGCGATTCTTCCATCGCTTCGACAACCAGACCGGGGTCGATCATCTTTTCGCGGGCCACGGCCTCGGCGGTCTGCAGCAGCTCCAGCTGGTTGGCTGAGGTGATTGCCATCAGTTCGTCTCCTCTTCGGACCCTTCGGTCTCAATCTCGTCGAAAGCGTTTTCGTTCAGGGCACCGGCGTCTTTGCGCTGGCGCAGCATTTCCTTGATCAGGTCATCGGTCAAAACCAGCTTGGCGTCGCTCAACCAGTCGAATTGCAGACCGATTGTGATCGTCTCAGACCCTTCGGGGATGTTGATCAGAACCTCATCCCCTTCGATCCCGGCCAATTCGCCCTTAAAGCGGCGACGGCCGTCGATCAGCTCGGCGGTTTCGATCTTGGCCTCATAGCCTTCGAACATCTCAAAATCCTTGAGACGGGTCAGAGGCCGGTCGATACCGGGGCTCGACACCTCAAGCGTATAGGCGTCCAGAATCGGGTCCTCGACATCCAGCGAAGCGCTGACGGCGTTGGAAATCTCGGCGCAGTCATCCACTTCGATGCCGCCATCGGGCTTATCGGCCATGATCTGCAGCGTGGTGGTCTTGCCGCTCATCAGGCGGATACGGACAAGCTCATACCCCAGATCCTCGATCACGGGGGTGATGATCTCGGCCAGTCGCCGGTCGATGGCTGCTTTGGCTATCAGGTCGTTTGTCATTCAGGTCTCTACCCTTCAATCGGGCACAAAAAAACGGGCGCGCGGCCCGTCGTATTTTCCGGTGGAGCCTTGGACCAGAAGTCCAACGCGCCGCTGTTGCAACTGCATATACGCAGGAGTTGCCGAGTCTGCAACCCCCGGCGTGAAACGTGATCAGGTCAGGCCAGCCACCACCGTTCTGCAATGCGCCCATCGTCCAGCGCACGCCCCCCGATCTGGCGCGGCATTCCCACCTGTCCGGCCACGGCCAGCGCCATGTCGTCCTGACTGGGGTGGTACCGCAGGCCGCGCTGATCCTTCAGGCCATCGCTGTCGGGCAGCGCCGCCACGTCCACATAACCGTCACGCAACGCCTCGGCCCGAACTTTGGCGTCAGGGATCACAATAACCTCAAGCGCATCGGCCCAACCGGCCTGTCCGTCCTTGTAGTGATCCGACACCCGGCGGCCAAGAAAATGCCGATCATCCTCGGCCCGTTCCACCCGGTAGCATCCGGTGCCATTGGCGGTGTGCAAGGGCGTCACGCCCTGGCCATCGCGCGTGATGACGAACCGCGTATCGGCCAACAGGAAAGGCAAGCCGGGATTGGCCTCGGCCAGCTCCAGCCGCACCGATTCCGGCGTCAGAGCTTCAGCCCGTCCGACCTGTTGCAGCACCGACACCACATCCGCCACATTCAGCGCCGCACCGTCATGAAATGCCACATCATCGCGCAGGTCAAAGCTCCAGACCCGCGCATCCGCATCCGTGTGCCACCCGGTCGCCAATTCACCCCGCAGGGTGCCATCGGGCGCGATCTCGGTCAGGGTATCAAAGACAGCCCCGCGCGCCACCTGTTCCAGACTGTCATCGCGCGGTACGGCAAGTCGCAGCGTTCCGCCCTTTTTGGGCGTATCCGCCAGCGAGGCCCCCGTGGCCGCCAGCAATGCCGCCGCAGCACCCGAGGCGAATAAAGCACGACGGTCCATCCGGGTCATGCGATCCCCTCCGCCACACGGTCCATGATCCGCACCAGCTCGGCGCTGATGCCGGGCTCGGACAGGGCATGACCTGCCTGACGCACCATCTTCAGCTCGGCATTTGGCCAACGCTCGGCCAAAGACCACGCGGCCTGCGGCGGGCAGATCATGTCATAGCGCCCCTGCACAATATGGCCGGGGATATGGGCGATCCGGTCCATCTGATCCAGAATCTGCCCATCTTTCTCAAGGAAAGCCCCATGGGTGAAATAGTGATTCTCAAGCCGCGCAAAGGCGCGCGCGTATTCTCCGGGGCTTTCGCCGGTGGACCCGTGCGAATGAATCGACGCCAGCGCATTTTCCCACGCCGACCATGCCCGCGCATACAGGATTTCCGTCGCACGATCGCCCGAAAACAGGCGTTTGTGATAGGCACCTATGGTGTCCGACAGCTCATCCTCGGTCAGCAGAGCGGTGAATTTCGCCCATTGCTCGGGCCAGAACTTGCCCGCGCCGCCGCCATAGAACCAATCCAGCTCGGCCTGCGTCGCCAGAAACACACCGCGCAGCACCAGCCGGTTCACCCGGTCCGGATGCGCCTGCGCATAGACCAACGCCAGCGTCGCGCCCCAGCTGCCGCCAAACACCGTCCAGTCGTCGATATCCAGCAACGTCCGCAGACGCTCGATGTCATCCACCAGATCCCACGTCGTGTTGTCCACCACCGAGGCATGCGGCCGCGACCGCCCGCACCCGCGCTGATCAAACAGAATCACCCGAAACACACGCGGATCGAAATAGCGCCGCATCGCCGGGCTACACCCGCCACCGGGGCCGCCATGCAGGATCACAACTGGCAGCCCTTCGGGATTGCCGCATTGCTCCATATAAATACGGTGCCCGTCGCCCACATCGACCATCCGCTGATCGAACGGGTCGATCGGCGGGTACAGATATTGAACTGCGCGCTTTTGGTCCGGGTACTTATCCATTAGGGCCCTATATAGTCTTTAAACGTAAAAGAGCACACGGAGACAGGAATGCAAGCGCATCCGAACACGGTGGACCCGTCCGAGATCGCAAAATTCGAGGCGATGGCCGCAGAATGGTGGGACCCCCATGGGAAATTCAAACCCTTGCACATGCTCAATCCGTGCCGTCTGGACTATATCACACAGCAGATTGCCGGTGAATTTGACCGTGACATGACGGCTGCGAAACCTTTCGAGGGCCTGCGCCTGCTGGATATCGGCTGCGGCGGCGGGCTGTTGAGCGAACCGATGGCGCGTCTGGGCGCGACGGTCGTGGGCGCAGACGCCGCCGAGCGCAATCTACCCGTCGCCCGCATTCATGCCGAGCAGTCGGGGCTTGAGATCGATTATCGCCACACCACCGCCGAGGACATGGCCGCCGCGGGCGAGCAATTCGACGTGGTGCTGAATATGGAGGTGGTCGAACACGTGGCCGACCCTCTGGGTTATCTCACCGCAACACAACAGTTGCTGATACCCGGCGGGTTGCAGGTATGTTCGACCATAAACCGCAACCCAAAATCCTATGCGATGGCCATCTTCGGGGCCGAAGTCGTCATGCGCTGGCTGCCGCGCGGCACGCATGAGTGGAACAAGTTCATCACCCCCGATGAGCTGTTCGACCTGCTGCGCCAAGCCGGGCTGGAGCCAGTGGACCGCAAGGGGTTCGTCTTCAACCCGATCCTGTGGAGCTGGTCGATCTCGGACCGCGATCTAAGCGTGAATTATGTGACGGCGAGTGTGAAGCCAGGGTGAGGCTACTCCCCCTCCAACTGCAACCTCAAATCCCGCAGCACGGGCAACGTGCTGCGCACCCGCTCCAACCCTAACTCTCCGACCACGCGGTTGATCAGCGGCGCAATCGAGGAAATCGCCTGATCGCGGGCGCGGCGACCGGCTGGGCTGATGGCGACCATCTTGCGGCGGGCGTCGTCCCAGTCGGGACGGATGTGGATGTATCCGGCCCATTCCAGCTTGGCCAAAGTGTTGGTCATCGCCCCACGCGTCACGTGGAAGGTGCTGGCCAGTTGCGCCGGGGTGCGTTCATCTCCGACAAACACCAGATGGTTCAGCACCGAGAAATGCGAGATTTCCATGCCCTTGGGCAGCACCCGGCTTAGTCGGTTGCGCAATAGCTGGTCGGCGGTCAGGATCTCGCTGAACAGCGTGACCGCAAGGGCATTGGTGTCGTCCGTCATTGGGTCCGGCTCTGGATCAGGGGCCGTCAAAAGCCCGCAGGTGCGTCAATGAGGGCACGCGGCGGCGCGCCTCTGTCACAGAACTATCATCCAAATCGAAAATGTGAATGCCCGGATCGGTGCCTGCGTCGATGACGACCTCTCCCCATGGGGCCACAACCATGCTGTGACCGTGGGTGTGGCGGGTCTTGCCACGGGTTTTCGGATGCGCGCCGGTTTGCGCCGGGGCCAGTACCCAGGCTCCGTTTTCAATCGCCCGTGCGCGCAGAAGCGATTCCCAGTGCGCCTTGCCGGTGACCGGCGAAAATGCCGCCGGAACGGTCAGAATCCGCGCCCCGCCCTGCGCCAAGGCGGCAAACAGATGCGGAAAGCGTATGTCGTAGCAGATGGCCATGCCGACCTTGCCGAAATCAGTGTCAGCAATCACCGCCCGGTCGCCGGGTCGGTAGTTTTTCGATTCGCGGAAGGTCTCGGAGTCTGAGACCTGCACGTCGAACATATGGATCTTGTCATAGCGCGCCACGATCTGCCCCTGCGGGTCGATCATGTAGGAACGGTTGGCAAAGCGCCCATCGGCGTCATGCGTCTTGATCCCAAGCGAGCCGATCAGCAGCCAAACACCCAGCGCGGCGGCCTGATCGCGCAGGCCCGCCAGCGTCTGGTCGTCTTCCTCGTGCTGCAGAACCTCGCGCTGGCGCGTGGTGGAATTAGACACACAATTCGTCACCTCGGGCGTCAGAATGAACTGCGCGCCCTGCCCGGCAGCCTCGGCCATCAGGGCGCGCACCATGTTCAGATTATAAGACGGATCATCCGACGAGGTGATCTGCAGCAGCGCAGTCTTCATGCCGCCAGCAGACGGTCCAGCTTGCCCTGACGGTCCAGCTCGTACAGGTCATCGCAGCCACCCACGTGCTGGGTGCCTATGAAGATTTGCGGCACGGTGCGTTTGCCGCCCGCACGTTTGATCATCTCGGGCTTGCGCTTGGGGTGCATCAGAACGTCGACCTCTTTGAACTCGACGCCTTTCTGTTTCAGCAGGCGTTTGGCGGCGTGACAGAAGCCGCACAGAGGCGATGTGTAAATCTCAACCGGTTTCATAAGTCGTCCCTTCGGGTTTCGCGTAATCCTGCGCGAATTAGGTATCCTTGGCAACGCGCGCTAGGGTCAACACGAAAATATGATTTGCGCCCGACGCAAGACAGACTCGCGCACAAGCCGCCAGCGTCGCGCCCGAGGTCATCACGTCATCCATCAACAGCACATCCCGCCCGTGCATCCGGTTTAAGCGTTTGGGATGCGGCGCAATAGCGTTTTCCAGCGTCTCGGCCCGCTGCGCGGCGGTTTTTCCATCCAGAACCGGGGTTTTGATGCATCGGATCAGCAGGTCAGGGCAGACCTCAAGCCCCGTGTGCCACCCCAGATGCTGCGCCAGCAGGGCCGACTGGTTATAGCGCCGTTTCAACAATCGGGACCAATGCAGAGGTACCGGGGCCAGCAACATATCGTCGCGGAACAAATCTCGACCCGCCTGCGCCATCCACCGCGCCGCCGGACGTGCCAAGTCCGGCCTGTCGCCATGTTTCAACGCAAGGATCAGCCCCCGTGCCTTACCATCATACAACAGCGCCGAGCGTCCGTCCTGCCATGGTCGGGGCGTTTTCATACAGTCGTCGCATTCAATACGGTGGCCATCTGCCTCACCAGGCAGGGGCATTCCGCAGCTTTCGCAGACCACCCCTCCGATAAAGGGCGTGTCGCGCCAACAGGGGCCGCAGAGGCCGAAATCGGACTCGGTCAGCTCTCCACACCCTATGCAGCGGGGTGGATAGATCATCTGAAGGGCGGTTTGAATCCGCGGCCAGATGCGATACTTGCGCCCTATGAAACTGCCTGCTTCCAACGCACCCTCTCTGTTCGACCGCAAGGCCCTGACCCTGCATCGCGCCCGCGCGCGGGACGAGGCGCTGTTCTTGCACCGCGCCGCCGTGGACGAGGTTCAGGATCGACTCAGCATGGTTAACAAAACCTTTACGGCTCCGGCTGTGGTGACGCCCTTCGCCCATGTCTGGCGAGATGTGATGCCAAAAGCGCAGATCGTGGCGGATGATGAGGTGCTGAACCTGACCCCTGGCGCGCATGATCTGGTGATCCACGCGTTGGCGCTGCACTGGGCCAACGACCCTGTCGGCCAACTCATTCAATGCCACCGGGCCCTGCAGCCTGACGGGCTGTTGCTGGTGGTCTGTCTGGGCGGAGAAACCCTGCACGAACTTCGCGCAGCATTGGGTCAGGCCGAGATCGAAATCTCTGGCGGACTCAGCCCACGCATCGCACCGATGGGCGAACTGCGTGATCTGGGCGGCTTGCTGCAACGGGCCGGGCTGGCCTTGCCGGTGGCAGATACGGCGCGACTGACGGCGGAATACCGCGACCTGCGGCACCTAATGCAGGACTTGCGCGCCATGGGTGAAACCAACAGCCTAACCGATCGCATCAAACGCCCCACTCGGCGGCAGATCTTTGACCGCGCCCAGCAGATATACGCCGATCACTTTGCAACGCCCGAAGGGCGGCTGAACACCACCTATGAACTGATCTGCCTGACCGGCTGGTCCCCTGATGACAGTCAGCAAAAGCCCCTGCGCCCTGGATCGGCCCAAACCCGCCTTGCTGAAGCGCTGGGCACAAAAGAGGGCAAACTGACCGATTGACGACTGGACAAATCCGTTTATCTCAGCCCGGTACAAAGAAATTCAGGAAGCCCCTCATGTTTGACGCCACTCGCCCCGCCCATGCCCCTGCCGACCACCCGAAGGTGAAAATGGGCCGCGTCGGCATTCTGCTGGCCAATCTGGGCACGCCGGACGACTATACCTATTGGCCCATGCGCCGTTACCTGAACGAGTTCTTGTCGGATCAGCGCGTCATCGACTATCCGAAATGGAAATGGCAGCCGATCCTGCAGGGGATCATTCTGACCAAACGGCCCTTCAGCTCGGGCGAGGCGTACAAGTCGATCTGGAACCACGACAAGGGCGAAAGCCCGCTGATGACGATCACAAAGGACCAAACCGCCAAGATGCGCGATGCGATGCAGGCGCGCTATGGCGATCAGGTGATGGTCGATTTCTGTATGCGCTACGGCAACCCCTCAACCAAATCCAAAGTGCGCGAGATGGTGGCCGCGGGTTGTGATCGCATCCTGTTCTTCCCGCTCTACCCGCAATATGCAGGCGCAACGACGGCTACTGCCAATGACCAGTTCTTCCGCGCCCTGATGGAGGAGGCTTGGCAACCCTCCAGCCGCACGGTTCCGGCTTATTTCGACGAACCTGCTTATATCGACGCTTTGGCCGGGTCGGTGGAACAGGCCTACGCCGCGATGGAGACCAAGCCCGACATTCTGGTCTGCTCCTATCACGGAATGCCGGACCGCTATCTGCAGCAGGGCGATCCCTATCACTGCCAATGTGCAAAAACCTCTCGCCTTCTGAAAGAACGGCTGGGTTGGGCGGATGATCAGCTTGTCTCAACCTTCCAGTCGCGATTCGGCCCCGAGGAATGGCTGAAGCCTTACACGGTCGATCACGTGGCAGAACTGGCGCGTCAGGGGAAAAAGAATATCGCGGTGATCGCGCCTGCGTTTTCGGCCGATTGCATCGAGACGCTGGAAGAAATCAACGAAGAGATCAAGGAAAGCTTTGAAGAGGCCGGCGGCGAGAGCTTTACCTATATTCCCTGCCTCAACGACGACGATTCGCACATTGCTGCTTTGGGCAAAGTAATCGAGGACAATTTGAAAGGCTGGCTGGACTGACCAGCTCTGTCAGGACCGGCGAACAGACACAAAAAAGGCGATGGATTTCTCCACCGCCTTTTTCTTGGATAATTCGTATCGAATTAGCTTGCTGCAACAGCTGCTGCAACAACAACCAGCAGGATCAGCGGCAGGATGATGCCCTGCGACGAACCCTGAGTTTCTTCGACAACAACAGGTGCTTCAACAACCGGCTCTTCCAGGTTGCCAGCATAAGCGGTCGAAGCAGCAGCAGTCAGTGCAGCGGCGAGAACGAGTTTCTTCATATTAACCTCCAGAATAAGCACGGTTTCAGATAGCGAAACCGCACACCCAAGACTTACCTCGTGTTTTTTTCTAACCAGCTATCCAACTGGAATGCAAATGGAAGTTGCTTCGCAAGCGACTTCATGCGCGGTTTTGTCGTCAAATTAGCAACACTTGAGTGCCAACCTTCGCCATCGAAAACAGCTCGGCAATATCTTCGTTGAAAAGACCGATGCATCCGTTCGAAGACCGACGCCCTATTTTGCGCGTATCGTGGGTTCCGTGGATTCGGTAGTACTTCCAGCTTAGATACAAAGCGTGCGTTCCCAACGGGTTATCTGGACCCGGCGGGATATAGTCCGGCCATTCGGGGTTTCGCTTCTTCATCGAAGGTGTCGGCGCCCAGCTGGGCCCTTCGACCTTGCGAATGACGCTTGTGCGACCGCGACGCGTGAGTTCTTCGGTCAGCGGAACCGATGATGGGTAGAGTTTATACACGCTTTGGTCGTCTGACCAATAATGCAGTGCCCGTGAAACGGTATCGACCAGGATTGCGCCATTGCGCGTGTTGTCAAAATAGGGCTGCCAGTCCAAAGCACGGAAACCCGAAATGTTTCGCCGCACCTGCGGTTCGGGTTCGGGTGCCGGACGCAGAGGATCGCCCGGAATGTACTGAGCAATCGCCGGAGTAGACAGAAAGGCTGACGCACCGACCAGAAATCCGCGGCGCGAGGAAGGAATGAGTTTCTTGACCATTTGTGACGGTCCTTTGCTAAACCAGAAAAGGAATTTGACGCATTTTATTGCCTGAATACGTCAATCGCAAATCAAACCGGCAAAATCACGCGGGAATCAGCCATTGCAGGTTTGCCCAAGCCCGTTGGTCGCGCTATTGCGTAAGATGACACAAAAATCAGGTCGACCATGACGCGTATTATTACACTTCTGTTCTTATGTTTTGCTGCAGTGGCGGCTTGCACCCCAAGCTCAACCACGACGATTGGTGCGGATGGCCGTCCGCTGCCCACTGTTTACAAGATTCGCGGCAATCCCGAAAAGCTGCAGTTCCGCATGCTTGATTCGGTTAACGCACTGCGGCAAGCTTCGGGTCTGCAGCCTGTGCAACTGAATTCACAGCTCAATGCTGCGGCTGCCACACATTCCAAGGATATGGCACGCCAGAACCGGCCATGGCATTTTGGGTCCGATGGATCATCCCCAATAGATCGGGCCGCGCGCGTTGGGTATTTCGGCACATTCCTGGGCGAAGCTATTTCGGAAACCTTCGAAACCGAAACCGAGACATTGGCTGCCTGGATGCAGGAACCCGGTCCAAGATCAGTGATACTGGATCCTAAAGCCACGCAGATGGGATTTGCTTGGCATCAAGAATCGGGTGGAAAAATCTGGTGGACGTTGGAAATGGGAACCGGCGGCTGACCACCGCCGTAGCCTCGAAATACAAAGCCCCCGATTATCGGGGGCTTTTTCGTTAGTACGCTTCAAGCGCAGGATCAGGCCGCTTGCATCGATTGCGCCTCGGTCAGGATCGCATAGAGCTTGACCGGGTCAGGGTTGGCACGCAGCTTGGCGCAAACCGCTGTGTCACGCAGGGTACGAGACACCAGCGCGAGCGCTTTCAGATGGTCTACACCCGCTTCTTCCGGTGCGAAAAGCGCGAAGGCGATATCGACTGGCTGACGATCAACCGAGCCAAAATCGATGGGCTTTTCCAGCATGACAAACGCGCCAGCGACCTGTTCGATTTCAGTCAGACGCGCATGGGGAAGCGCAACGCCATGGCCCACACCCGTGGGCCCAAGGCTTTCACGTTCGAGCAGACCATCAACGACAGTTTGCTCGTCCAGGCCCAAGGTTGCCGCAGCAACATCGCCAATTTCCTGAAACAGCCGCTTCTTGCTGGAAGCGGCTGACAATACACGTACTGCTTCGGGCTTCAGAATGCTCGAAAGCTCCATGATTTTGCTCCAATGGCAAGCCCCTGCCAATGCAGGGGCACGCCTTTCTAATCTTGCCTGTTATGGATCGATCCAGCCGATGTTACCGTCTTCCCGACGATACACGACATTCAATCCATCCTTGTTCTCATTCCGGAACACCAGCACCGGGGCACCAGCCAATTCCATCTGCATAACGGCTTCACCAACACTCAGCGATGGGATCTTGGTTTCCATCTCAGCCACGATCATCGGCTGCAGAGATTCTGGCTCATCTGCCGACTCAGATTCGTCAGAGGCGAGGATATAAGAGGAAGCTCCGAAGAGTTCAACCGGCTCGACCCGATCCTTGTGGTGATCCTTTAGGCGGCGTTTATAACGGCGCAATTGTGTTTCCATCTTGTCACAGCACCCCTCGAATGCCGCGTAAATCTCGGTAGCATGGGCTTTGGCCTGCGCCGTCAGGCCGGTGGAAAGATGTACGGTGGTCTCGCACACATATTCATGCGCAGAACGGGAAAAGACGACATTGGCGTCGGTCGGTCGCTGGGCGTATTTGCCCACAACCTCGCCAAGTTCGGTCTGCACATGGGTCTGAAGTGCTTCACCGATGTCGATCTGTTTTCCGCTGATTTGGTAACGCATGTGATCTCCTTCACAATTCACACCCATTCTGACGCTGCGTAACACAGCGCGCTTCTTTTTATCGGGTGGGGGGTATCGGCATGTTCCGCGGTAGCCGGAACTTGATCCCTTCCAAGAAGGGGCATCGTGATCCAGACTGGAACCGAAAAAATGCCATGACCCAATTGAGGCAAGAGACGGCGGAAGAGTCAATCAAAACAGGCGTGTATATACGAGATTTCCGCCATGCATTCGGCGCAATACCGCGCAAACCTATGAAATACGGAAGTTTTCGCCCAAGTAGACGCGCCGCACGTTTTCGTTTTCAACGACTTCGTCCGGTGTTCCGGACATAAGTACCTGACCGTCATGCAAAATATAGGCGCGGTCCACGATCTCGAGCGTTTCACGCACGTTGTGATCCGTGATCAAAACCCCGATCCCGCGTTTTTTCAGATCAGCGACCAGATGACGGATGTCACCCACGCTGATCGGGTCGACCCCGGCAAAAGGTTCGTCGAGCAACAGGTACTTTGGATCGGCAGCCAGACAACGCGCAATCTCGACCCGGCGGCGCTCACCACCCGACAAGGCCAGCGCGGGCGCACGGCGCAGATGCTCGATCGAGAAATCGGACAGCAGCTCTTCCAGACGTTCTTTGCGGCGATGGGCGTGCCCCACCGTGATATCCAGAACAGCCGAGATATTGTCTTCAACGCTCATCCCGCGAAAAATCGACATCTCTTGCGGCAAATATCCGATCCCAAGCCGCGCCCGGCGATACATTGGAAGGGTCGTCACCACCTGCCCATCGATGGTTACGCGACCAGCTTCGGGAAAAACCAACCCTGCAACAGAATAGAAAGTGGTGGTCTTGCCGGACCCGTTCGGCCCCAGCAACGCGACCACTTCGGATCGGTCCAACGTCATTGACACATCTCGGATGACGGTCTTTTTCCGATAAGACTTCCGCAGCTTTTCGATCCTGAGCCCCGAACTGCCCTGAGCCAGTTTCAGGTTCGGTCCAGCCATCAGTTGGCACCCTGCTGCAGAATGGTTTTAACGTTGCCCGTCATGGTCGCCGTCCCTGTCGTCAGGTTGGCGTTCATCTGATCGCCGCTGATCGTACTTGGCCCCTGCGTCAGCAGAACGTTGCCGCGCATGACGATCACACCCGAATCGATGGTATATTCGGCCCAATCCCCTTCAGCTGCATCTGGCGGGCTGACCAGAACCACATCCTCGGTCGCTTCCATACGCTCGATGCCAGACCGATCCGCATTGTAGATGACAAGTACGCGCTCGGCCGTCAGGCGCATTTCACCCTGAACGACAATTACATTGCCAATGAACTCGGCCGAGCCATCTTCCTGATTCACGTTCAACGACTCAGACGTGACTTCGACTGGCAGGCTGGGGTCAGCTTTTTGTGCGCCAAACGCCACTTGTGTTTCCTGAGCGGACACTGAAAAAGTGCTGCTCAACAAGGCAATTCCGACAAGGGCAATTCGAAAATCGAACACAGGCTATCTTTCTGCTCTTTTCGGCTCGTATATCAGTTTCACGCCGTCTGTAAAAATAATATGGACCGGGCCGTCCTTTTTTTCGGTCCCAAAGGTCATGCGACCTGCTGAAAAATTTCCGATAACCCCGGTCCCATTGACCTGACCCGGAGTGTCGCCGCGTATCTCGTCCAGCGCGGTGTTCAGCAAATTCGTGGTCACTTCGATTCCGTCAGTGGTCGTGATCACCACATCCCCGATGAAGGTCGCAGTGTTCTTGTCAGGACGGATCATGCCCGAGTTCGAATCCAGAGTGATAATACCCCCGTTAGACAGCCCCAGCCGCCCACGGAACTCGGATGCTGTCGGGACCGAGTTCTCGGTACCTTGTGTGGCCTGGATTGCTTCAATCTGAACTTCTTCGCCCTTGCGCGTGGTTCCGCGATAATTGGGCCGAGTCACGATCTGATCCGCCAGACGTTCTTCTATATCGCGTTGTGTGAAGGGAACTTTGACGTCGGTTTCGATACTGCGGGACAGAAGGAACACGGTGGACAGCATCACGATAGCCACCAACGGCAGCAGCACCTTGAGGAATTGCACCATGCGTGAATGGCTGTCCACGGTCGCGCCCTCTTAACCCAGTCCAACGCGCAGGCAGTCGTGGATATGCAGCAGGCCCAGCGCCTGCCCGTCCGCATCCGGTTCGACAACGAACAAGGACGTAATCTTACGATCATTCATTATGGCCACTGCCTCTTCTGCCAACGCATCGGGGCCAATAGTGGTCGGGTCTTCCGTCATCACCTGAACTGCGGTTTTGGTCAGCAAACCGTCCATGTGGCGACGAAGGTCCCCGTCGGTGATGATCCCGGCAAGTTGCCCGTCAGCCGTTGTCACGCCGGCAACGCCAAAGCCTTTTTGGCTGATTTCGATCAGCGCGTCGCTCATCGCGACGTCTGACGCCAACAACGGTAAAGCACTGCCCGTGTGCATCAAATCTCGCACCGTGCTAAGCCGTGCACCCAGTTTGCCGCCGGGATGAAATGCGCGAAAGTCCTCGGGCTTGAAATCTCGATACTTCATCAGCGCAATCGCCAGCGCATCCCCCATCGCCAGCGTCAGCGTGGTCGAGATGGAAGGCACCATGCCAAACCCGCACGCCTCGCCCATCGACGGGATCAGCAAATGCACGTCCGCTTGTTTCATCAGCGTGCTTTCGGGTTTGCTGGACAAGCCGATCAGCGGAATGCCAAAGCGGCGCGTGAAAGCCAGAAGGTTTGCCAGTTCAGGCGCTTCGCCCGAATTCGAGATCGCAAGAACAACGTCCCCTTTGGACACCATTCCCAGATCGCCATGACTCGCCTCGGCCGGGTGAACAAAATAAGCGGGTGTTCCGGTGCTCGCCAATGTCGCCGCTATCTTATGGCCGATATGCCCCGATTTGCCGATGCCACTGATGATGATACGGCCCGTCGCCTGCAGGATCAGCTGCACGGCCTCGGCGAAATCTTCGTTCAGGCTATCGGCCAGCACGTCAAGCGCGCGGGCTTCGTCGGTGACGACCTGTCGGGCGGTTCTCAGGAAAGCTTCGGTATCGGTCATGAGTGCGCAAAAATATCCGTTTCGGGCCAACCGGCGAGGTCAAGTTTCGCACGCATCGGCAAGAAGTCAAAACAGGCCTGAGCCATTTCCGTTCGGCCTTCGCGGGCCAGCCGCTCGTCCAGCGCCTCGCGCAGGCGGTGCAGGTACAAAACGTCCGAGGCAGCATATTCCAACTGTGCGTCGGTCAGGGTTTCGGCGCCCCAATCGCTCATTTGTTGCTGTTTCGAGATGTCGACGCCGATCAGCTCCTGACACAGGTTTTTCAATCCGTGACGGTCGGTATAGGTGCGCACCAGACGGCTGGCGATCTTGGTGCAATAAACCGGCGCGGCCAGGGCACCAAAGGCATGGTACATCGCGGCGATGTCAAAACGGCCAAAGTGGAACAGTTTCAACACATTGGGATTTTCAAGCATCGCACACAGGTTCGGGGCTTTGGTCTGACCCTTTTCCACTTGCACGATGTGGCTGTTTCCATCGCCACCCGACATCTGGATCACGCACAGGCGATCCCGATGCGGGTTCAGACCCATGGTTTCGCAGTCGATGGCCACGACAGGGCCAAGGTCCAACCCGTCCGGCAGGTCGTTTTTATAGAGATGGTTGGCCAACGAGCTTGTCCTTTGTGCGATTTCGCCTCCGAGATAGGCGGTTTGATCCGTAAACTCAACGCCATCCGTGGAACGCGGCCTATATGCGCGGGTTTCTTGACCTCGCGTTCCAGTGCTGGAAAATGGCGGCCACCCCCGTGTCGTTGATATCGCGCTTAGGAAACCCCGAGGTATCGCAAATGCTGAGCGTGCTGCGCAACCGAACCTACCGCCACTTGCTGGCCGCACAGGTCGCGGCCTTGACCGGAACCGGGTTGGCAACAATTGCCTTGGGTTTGCTGGCCTATGACCTCGCACAAGACGCTGCAGCATTGGTGCTTGGAACTGTTTTGACAATCAAAATGGTAGCCTATGTCACCGTAGCACCACTGGCTGCGGCATTTGCCGAGCGCGTCGATCGGCGCAAAATGCTTGTTGTGCTGGATATCGTGCGCGCAGCCGTCGCGGTGTTCCTGCCCTTCGTAACCGAAGTCTGGCAGGTCTATGTGCTGATCTTCATCCTGCAATCGGCGTCTGCCGGTTTCACTCCAGCCTTTCAGGCCACCATCCCCGACGTGTTGACCGACGAACAGGATTATACCAAGGCCCTTTCGCTGTCCCGGCTGGCCTATGATATGGAAAGTGTCCTGAGCCCATCCTTGGCTGCAGCTTTGCTGACTATCGTCAGCTTCGACAACCTGTTCTGGGGCACCGCCTTGGGCTTTGTCGCTTCTGCTCTGCTGGTCGTTTCGGTCGCCTTGCCTTCGCCCATGCCGACACGGCCCCGCGGGATTTACGACCGCACAACCCGTGGCATTCGTATCTACCTGAACACTCCGCGTCTGCGGGCGCTGCTGGCCCTGACGTGGACCGCTGCCGCCCTCAGCGCGATGGTCATCGTGAACACTGTCGTCATCGTGCGCACCGATATGGGGTTACCGGAAAGCGCAGTCGCACTGGCTTTGGCCGGATTCGGAGGGGGATCAATGCTGGCAGCCATCACTCTGCCATCTTTGCTGAACAGGTTTCGGGACCGCTCGGTTATGCTGTTCGGGGCCACCACAGGCACAATTTTCATGGCCATGGCTGCTTATCTGTTTGCCAATTTCCCGATGACACTCCCTACACTCGCCTTGATCTGGGCCTGCGTTGGGTTTGGGTATTCGTCCACCCTGACACCGTCCGGGCGCTTACTGTCCCGATCCGCGAAACCAGAAGACCGCCCGGCCGTTTTTGCCGCGCAGTTTACGCTGTCACATCTATGCTGGCTGATGCTTTATCCATTGGCCGGTTGGCTAATGACAACGAAAGGCACGGCAGTGACGCTGACTTGGATGACCATTGCTGCGTTTGCTGGTCTGGTCATTGTCAGTGTGCTGTGGCCTGAAAAATCACCCGAGGGGACCGCAGGTAAAGATGCGCCCAAGCCTTGAGGCTGCACCCCACTCTGCCTTACACCTTGGCGTTATGGATCAACTGGACCGTCGTATCATCGCCGCCCTGCAACACAACGCGCGGGAATCAACTACCAAGATCGCAGCCAAACTTGGGTTGGCACGCACAACCGTGCATGAGCGGATCAGGCGGATGGAGGAAAGCGGAGTCATTGCAGGGTATTCCGTTGTGCTGAACAAGGCTGAAGACACCCCGCGAGTTCAGGTCGTGGTGATGCTGGAAGTCCAACAGAAAGAGACGACCCGCATCATCAAACGGCTTGAGGCTTACCCCGAGGTCAAGCGGTGTCTTTCAATCAATGGCGAGTTTGACCTGCTTCTGTCCGCCGAAGCCCCCAGAATCGAGGACCTGGACATTCTGGTTGACGAATTGGCTAAAATCCCCGGTGTTCTGCGCACCAATACCAGCGTTGTTTTTGGCCGCAGGATCGACCGGAAATGATTGGGCGCTAACCCTCTGTAAACCCTGCCGCAGCTAACCTGACCCGGATTGATCAGAATCCCGGACCGGCAGAATGCCCCATCGAACGATACCTGGACTTTTGGCGCTTGCGCTTTGCGTGGGTCAACAGGCGCTCGCCATGCCCAACCCCCACACCGCAGACATATGCGATCGGGCCGCCCAGCGTGCGGCTACGTCCGAAGGCGTCCCGCTTGAGGTGTTGCACGCCATAACACGCGTTGAAACAGGCCGCGCCATTGACGGACGGCTTTCGCCTTGGCCATGGGCCATCAATGTCGAAGGAAAGGGCTTTTGGTTCAAATCCGAGTTTGAGGCAAAGTCTTATGTTTTCAATATCTTCAAGGCAGGAAAACGCAGCTTTGACATTGGATGTTTCCAGATCAACTACCGCTGGCATGGCAAGGCGTTCCGGTCCATCGACGCAATGTTTGACCCCGATGAAAACGCCACTTACGCCGCACGGTTCCTGAAAGATCTTTATGCTGAGCTCGGCTCGTGGACCGCGGCTGCGGGGGCATACCACTCGCGCACACCCCATTTGGCACAGACCTATTCTGATAGGTTCCAGCGTGTCTTGGCGCAGTTGGACTACAACGAAACACGCGCCATCGCGTCACGCGATCCGTTTACCGGATCGGCGTCTCCGCTGATCCCGCTGCGGGCCGATCAAGCGCCCGCTGGCGCGCTTGGGTCGCTGATGCCGGCGACCGGATCTGCCTCTGCCTTCATTTCCTTCAACTAGGAGCCTCGCGTGCCCAAGATCGACGCCCGTTCCCTGTTTTCCCCGACCGTTCTGCTGGCAGTGGCTCTGATGACGGTCATCGTGATGATGATCCTGCCGATGCCAGCCTGGGTACTGGACGTTGGGTTGGCCGCCTCGTTCGCGTTGGCCATTTTGATTTTTACGCTGACCCTGTTTGTCGAGCGGCCGCTGGATTTCTCATCCTTCCCGACGATCCTGCTGGCCTCACTTATGTTGCGGCTATCGCTGAACGTGTCCTCAACCAAGCTGATCATTGGTCAGGGCCATACCGGCCCCAACGCCGCGGGCGACGTGATTGAGGGGTTTGCTAACTTCGTCATGGGCGGCAGCATCTTTCTGGGTCTCGTGGTATTCGGCGTGCTGCTGATCGTGAATTTCATGGTCATCACCAAGGGCGCCGCCCGCATGGCCGAAGTCGGCGCGCGCTTTGCGCTGGACGGGATGCCGGGCAAGCAACTGGCCATCGACAGCGACATGTCCGCCGGTGCCATCGACCATCAACAGGCCAAGGAAAGGCGCGAACGGGAACAGCAAGAGACTACCTTTTTCGGCTCACTTGATGGTGCATCGAAATTCGTCAAAGGAGACGCGGTTGCGGGTCTGCTGATCACGTTGTTGAACCTTGTGATGGGACTGATCATGGGGGTGATCGTCCATGGGATGCCGGTTTCTTCGGCGTTTGAAACCTATGCGATTCTCACCGTAGGCGATGGGCTGGTTACGCAGATTCCGGCCGTGATCATCTCGATCGCATCCGCGCTGCTGCTGGCGCGTGGCGGAACGCAGGGCGCAACCGACAGCGCGTTGTTCTCGCAGCTTGGCCGCCACCCGGCGGCGCTTGGTACCGTTGCAGTTCTGATGGTTCTGTTTGCGCTGGTGCCGGGGTTACCGTTCTTGCCCTTCATCATCGGTGCCGGGGTCTTGGGGTACACCGCATATAGCGTCTACCAAAAGCAAAAAGCGGCTGACGATGCGGCGATGGCTCCGACACCGGATACAGACACACCCGTTTCACAGGCCATTGCGGACATTCTCGACCTGGACGATGTGCATCTGGAATTCGCGCCCGACCTTGTCAGCATGGTTCTGAACCCCGGTACCGGTCTTGATGCACGGATCGCCAATATGAGGACCTATGTCGCCTCAACCTTCGGGCTGATCCTTCCGGACATTCGCCTGACTGACCGGGCGGATCTTCCCATGGGGACCTATGTGGTGAAGGTTCAAGGCGTCGAACAGGCGCGCGGGGTTCTGAACCCCGATCTGGTTTTGGCGCTGGTACAAGACGGACATGACCTGTTGCCCGACGGCAATGACGTGACCGAGCCGGTTTATGGTGCACCCGCCCGCTGGATCTTGCCCAAAGATCAAGAAGCCGCTGCAATGAGTGGTGCCACCATCGTCTCTCCACCAGAGATTCTGGCGACTCATTTGCTTGAGATCATCAAGCAGAATTTCTCGCGCCTGCTGACGCTGAAATCCCTGCGCCGCCTGCTGTCTGAAATGACCAAGCTAAGTGATCCTGTTCGGGCCGAGGCCAACCGCAAACTATTGGATGAGTTGATACCGGATAAAGTGCCCATCGACACGCTGCACGCGGTGTTGCGGTTGTTGCTGGACGAGCGGGTCTCGATTCGCAACATGGCCCTGATTTTGGAAAGCGTGGCCGAGGCGCGCCTGACCACCACCCAGCCCGAAGGTATCTGCGAACTGGTTCGGCAACGCTTGGGCTTTCAACTGGTCGCCGAAATGAAGCGCGAGGATGGATCGATTCCCCTGATTCAGCTGGCGCCAGAATGGGAGGACACATTCGTCACCTACCAGATCGACGCACCCAATGCCGGTCTGGACGTAGCTTTGCCGCCGAACCTGTTCAACAAACTGGCCGATGGTGTCGTGGACAGCGTCGCGCAATCCGCCGATCACGGGCTGTTCCCCGCAGTTGTGACCTCGACCCGGCGACGCAGGCTATTGCGCACGATCATGCACGCCCGCGGCATATCCAACCCGGTCCTGTCTTTTGAAGAAATCGGTCTGGAAGCGCGACCGGCCCTTGTTGGAACGGTTCCCGCGTGATCGCCCTCCCGCCCGAGCTATTGCCCCAGTTGGGGGACGGGCTTTGGCACCTTTTTGCCGTGTTTCTTAGGGTATCGGCACTGGTCTCTTTGCTGCCAGCATTTGGAGAGCGAAGCATCCCAACCCGCGTAAAACTTGCCATCGCGGTTGCTTTTACATTGGTGGTCAGCCCAGCCACGCCGTCCCCTGAAGGTGGAACAGGCTTGCTGCCTCTTGTCCGACTTATCGGAACGGAAATTCTGGTCGGGATGATTCTGGGGTTGGGGCTGCGTCTGTTCGTGCTGGCCCTGCAAACTGCGGGATCTATTGCAGCGCAGGCCACCTCCCTTTCCCAAATTCTCGGAGTAGCCGCAGCCGATCCTGTTCCGGCCATGGGATACATGCTGACGCTTGCCGGGTTGACCCTTGCGGTATTGCTTGGTCTGCATGTCCGTGTAGCCGAGTTTCTGATACACAGCTACATGCTGTTTCCAATGGGCACCGCGCCTGCGGCATCGGATCTCTCGCACTGGGGCGTTCGCAACATCGCCCAGAGTTTTGCGCTGGCCTTTAGCCTGGCAATGCCATTTGTGATTGCCTCACTGATCTATAACCTCGCGCTTGGCGTCATCAACCGCGCCATGCCCCAACTCATGGTCGCTTTCGTCGGTGCGCCTGCGATCACATTTGCGGGCCTGTTTCTTCTTTTTTCCGGAACACCCTTGATCCTGTCTGTGTGGTCGGACGCCCTGTTCGCATTCATTGCCAACCCGTTGGGGGCCACCAGATGAGCGCTGGTGACGACGAAAGCGAAAAGTCCTTTGAACCAACCCCGCAAAAGCTGCAGAAGGCACGCGAAAAGGGCGAGGTTGCAAAATCCAATGACCTGTCTGTCGTTGCCGCATATTCCGGATTTCTTTTGGCAATGTTGGCCGCGGGCCAATACGGTGTGCAACAGCTTGGGACCGTCTTTGTCGTTCTGATTGATCAAGCAGACGACCTTTCAGGTCTGTTAGTCCAAGGCCCTTCCGTCAACCCTGTCGGCGGTATGCTCAAGACCACCCTCGCCGCAGTTTCCGTTCTGTTTGCGTTACCTGCTGCGGCCGTTCTACTCAGCCTGATCGCCCAGCGCGCGCTGATCTTCGCACCGACCAAACTCAAACCCAAACTGTCGCGCGTTTCGGTGCTGTCCAACGCCAAGAACAAGTTCGGGCGTGGAGGCCTGTTCGAATTCGCCAAGAGCTTTGTAAAACTGACAATTTATGGAACCTGCCTCGCCTTGTTTTTGCGTGCAAACCTGGACGATATCCTGTCGGCAAGCGCTGCACCGGTACAATCATCCTTATTGTTGATGATAAACCTGCTGCTTCGATTCCTTTTCATCGTCGTAGTGATCGCCCTTGTGATCGGAGCCGTGGACTATTTCTGGCAATATGCCGAGCACATCCGGAAGAACCGCATGTCGCGCAAGGAAATCCAGGACGAAACCAAAGATGCCGAAGGCGATCCCCATGTTAAACAACAACGGCGGCAGAGAGCTCAGGACATTGCCACAAACCAGATGATGGCTGACGTTCCGAGGGCAGATGTGGTGATCGTGAACCCAACCCACTTTGCGGTAGCGTTGAAATGGTCCCGCAAAACAGGATCTGCCCCCGTTTGTGTGGCCAAAGGTGTGGATGAGGTTGCGGCCTCGATCCGGTCGGCTGCCGGGACGGCAGGTGTCCCCATCCATTCTGATCCGCCAACCGCAAGGGCATTGCACGCCACCGTCGAGATCGGTCAGGAAATCCCGGAGGAACTCTACCGCCCGGTCGCCGCTGCCATTCGCTTTGCCGAAACGATGCGCAAACGCGCGAAGGAACAGATCAGATGAAATCAAAGAAATATGCGGATATCAGCGCGGCGACCCAGGCCGCTTTTCAGAAGGAATACCAAAACCTGAAACCTGTGCTCGAAGAGGAAGCGCGGATCAAGCAACAGCTGTCACGGCTGGACGGTCAGGTCCAGAAATCGCGCGTCGACGCGGGACAAACCAAAGGATACCAAGTGACCGGTACTGACGTCTTGTGGAGTGGATGGGAGTCCCGGACGCGGCGTCAACTGAACATGGAACTTGCTCGCGTCACGGCGCAAAAGCTTGCCTCGATGGATGCTTTGCGGTTGGCATTCGGGCGGCAACAAGCCGTAGAAAGACTGTCCGAAATGCAAAAAGCCGAACGCCGTTTGGCGCTCGGCAAGAAACAGACCTATTAGCCCGGTTTCAGATGTCTTGTCGGTTGACGCTCGTAATCAGCACGTTTTGAACGCTTTTCCCAAGATCCTTCTGCGCCACCTCAAGCAAAGCCTTGCGCAATAAATCAAGATTATCAGAGGTGGTGAAGTTGCCATCAAATCCACCCATGTTGGCGTGATCGAACAAGACCTGCAGGAAACGATCCCTCAGCTTGGGCTCAATCGCATAAAAACTGTCGGATATCCCGCCATCCGCTTCAAGGCTCAGTGACATCGTAACCATGCCCGAGATCCGTTCGGCCTCGACAACCGGAATTACGAATTGTTTGGTAAGCTTCAGATACTCCATCCCGCCTGACTTGCCTTTCTTGTCAGCCGATTTGGATTTGGCGTCTTTCTTTTTTTCTTTTGCTTCGGTCTTGTCGGCTTTGTCCGCTTTTTTTGCATCGCTTGGCTTTACCTCGTCCGACGGTGACAGAACGACGCCTGCGCCGATACCGCCACCGAGACCAACCAACAGAAAAATAACTGGAAGAAGTTTCTTAATCAAAGCGCGACCTCAGAACGGCAAAAGTGTATCGAGGACCTGCTGCCCGTAGCGGGGCTGCTGGACGTCGGTAATCTGGCCACGGCCACCATAAGACACGCGCGCCGAGGCGATTTTGTCATAGGTAATTTCATTCTGTCGCGAGATATCCTGCGGGCGCACATAGCCTGTGACCAGCAGCTCTCGCAGTTCGAAATTCACTCGCAATTCTTGTGAACCGGAAATGGCCAGCACACCGTTGGGAAGCGCATCGATAACAGTCGCAGCGACCCGCAATGTCAGCTTTTCCTTGCGTTTAACCGAGCCCTTCCCACGACTGGACGACGCCGAATCGATCGAAACCGCTTCATCCAGAGACGCCCCTTCAGGCAGTTGTTCCAGCGCCCTCTGCGGCAGGCCAAACAGACCCGGTATCTCAAGATTTTCAGACCCGGACCGAGACCGGTTCGTGTCGTTCGAAATTTCAGCTTTTTCGTCAAGTTCGATGACAACAGTTAAGATATCGCCTTTTTTGATGGCGCGCTGATCCCCCAAAAGCGATTTCTGCCCCCCGGTCCAAAGCGATGATTGGTCAACAGGCCGCTGCGGTTGAGTATGCAGTGGCAAACCCGGCCAGAGCATCGCGACATGTTCCGGAGAATCCTCGTTCGGAGTAAAACTGGGCGGTTTGCCCAGATGATCCACGCGGCCACAGGCCGACAAAGCAAGCGCGCCCAAAAGAACTGTTTTGGCAAGTCCTGACATCATTTTACCTCGATTTGACCGTCGAGCCGGATGAGACCGGTCACGGTGGTTCGGGACGACAGATTCATCACTCGGATCCGGTCGCCAACTGCCCCACGCCCCAACGCGCGTCCTTCGGCAGTGATTGACAGAGGCTGGCGGTCAAAAACTAGAACCACCAGGTCATTGCGGTCCACGAGTGCGGGTGGGCCGAAGTCACCCGCGCGAATGGGGCGACCGGGATAAAGCGCCACTCTCGCTTCCTGTCCCACCAGAATATCCGGGGTCGCAACCGCTCCGGGAACATCCTGTTCCTTGGTGACAAGGTCGGTGGGCGCGATGATCTCTTTCGCGCGAATTGTGCGGGTTGGTACGACGATATCGGCAAGCGCCGCAGAGGGCCCCACCAGGGCAAGGATCAAAAGAAATGTCCGCATCAGCGCACCTGTGTCGTCGCGCCCATCATCTGATCAACAGCAGAGATGACTTTGGCGTTCATTTCATAGCCCCGCTGGGCCTCGATCAGTTCGGTGACCTCACGCACGGCGTCGACGGAACTGTCCTCGAGGTAACCTTGCCGCAACGTGCCCAATCCGTCCTCACCCGGAGTGCCGACTACGGGCGCGCCCGAAGCCTCGGTCTCTTTGAACAGATTGCTGCCGATCGCCTCCAGACCTTTGGCGTTCGAAAAGCTGGCCAATGTGAATTCACCCAACAGCTGACCTTCTGGCGCGTCGTCGAAATAGGCATAGACCTCGCCCGATGCGTTAATCGAGATCGATCTTGCATCGTCTGGAATGGTGATTTCGGGCGCAACAGCGAACCCGTCCGAGGTGACGATCAGCCCCTCAGCAGATCGCTTCAAACTGCCATCGCGGGTAAATGCCGATTGGCCATTGGGCAACGTGACTTCCAGATAGCCGCGCCCCTCCACAGCCACATCAAGATCGCTACCGGTGGCGGACAAAGCACCCTGCGCCAATTGTACGGTGACGGCAGCAGGCCGCACGCCAAGGCCAAGTTGAATGCCCGTAGGCAGAACTGTGCCGTCATTAGCGTTCACAGATCCGGCGCGCGCCATTTGCTGATAATGCAGATCAGCAAACTCAGCCCGGCGGGCGTTGTAGCCTGTGGTGTTCATGTTCGCGAGTTTGTTCGAGATCGTCTCGACCCGCATTTGCTGCGCGGTCATGCCCGTCGCTGCAATTTTCAATGCTCGCATGTCAGATCCTCCGTTCCAATGTCAGCGCATCAGCGCTTTGAGCGCGCCCCGCACCCGTTCGTCTTCGGTTTCAAGAAAGCTCTGGCCCAGCTCATAGGCGCGCTGGATTTCGACCAGCCGTGTCACTTGTTCGATCGCGTTGACGTTGGACCCTTCGAGAAAGCGATGAACGATCACCGGCTCTTCGATCGGCACTACGTCGCCTTCGCTGCGGAACTGCGTGCTGCCTTCGCGTACCAGGGACTTGGGATCTTCGACCCGGTAGACACCAAGCTGTCCCAGCAATTGCCCCTCAATACTGAGGGTGCCGTCACTGCCGACGTCGATCGAGGCCGCGTCGGGGGGTACAAAAACCGGCGCGCCGTTGCTATCCAGCACACGGTGGCCATCCATCGTGACCAAATCTCCCTCGGCGCTGGGCGAGAACGCCCCTGCCCGTGTCAATCGATTGCCGTCCGGAGTTTCGACCATGAAGAATCCATCGCCTTCGATGGCGAAATCAAAATCGCCCCCAGTCTCAGTCAGAACCCCTTGCTGCAATGACGTGTTGCGCACCTCGGCCCGCGCCATTGACAAGGACGGATTGCCGGGCATGTCGCGCACGAATTCGGAAAACACCAAGCCTTGCGCGCGGTATCCGGTGGTGTTGGCATTGGCGATATTGTTCGCCACCAGCCGCATTTCGTTCATCAGCCCCGACTGGCGGGACAAGGTGGTATAGGCGGTATCCATCAGCGACCTCCGGCGATAAGAGGGACAAGGGTTGTGGTGAAAAACGTCACCAGCGTCTGGGTCATGAACCCCATGGAAATCCAAAACACGATGACGATGGCGATCAGCTTGGGCACGAAGGTCAGCGTCATCTCCTGCACCGAGGTCAGCGCCTGGAACAGGCCCACGATCAGGCCCGAGACCAGCGCCACCGCCAGGATCGGGACCGAGGTGATCACCGCGACCCACAGCGCCTGACGCACGATGTCATAGAACAGACCTTCGCTGAGCATCGCGTCAGACCGGCATCCGCAGGATTTCCTGATAGGCCTCGACCACTTTGTTGCGCACGACCACGGCCGTCTCGACCGCCAGTTCGGTCTGCGCCAGCGCCTGCACCAGCGCGTGCGGATCAGCCTGGCCGGTCATCGCGGTATGCGAGATGGCCTCGGACTGTTTCAACATCGCGGCGAAATCCTGAAACGTACTGCGCAATCCTTGCGCCATTCCGGCGTGATCGGGATCGGCCTGCGTTGCAGAGCGCGCGCCAGCATAGTTCTGGGCAGCATTGAGGGCTCGGATATCCATTCTGGTGTCCTTTATTTTCTGAGGAGTTCCATCAGGCTCGACGACATCTGACGTGTCTGGTCGAACATCTTGAGATTAGCTTCGTAACTGCGCTGTGCCTCGCGGGCGTCGGCGATCTCGATCATCAGATCGACATTCGAGCCGCTATAATGGCCGGTCTCATCCCCCATCGGATGACCGGGGTCGTAAACGCGCGACGCGTCGCGGCGGTCCAGCTTGACCCGCCCGGCCTGCACCACCTCGCGCCCGTCTTTCTGCACGGTTTCAAAAGGCACGGTCTTGCGGCGATAGCCCGGCGTATCGGCGTTCGAAATATTCTCGGACACATGTCGCAGACGCGCCGATTGCGCGCGCAGGGCGCTGGTCGAGGCGGCAAGGGAATGGGAAAAATCACTCATCTGGTTGCCTCCTTATGACCGACCGAGGCTAGTGCGCAGGATGTTCACCGAGGATTTGTAGATGGTCAGCGCGCGGTCATGCTGGCGCTTGACCTCGACCGCCTTGAACATCTCTTCCTCGACGGACACACCATTGCCATTGGGATCACCCGAAGGCGCGACGTCATATTCGGCCCAGGGCTGCGACGCGTTGTTGCCGTTCAAATGCCCGGCGCGCGTTGCGGTCATCGCAGCCCCGCGCCCGGTCATTTCAAATGCTTTTTGAAAGGCCTCAAGATCGCGGGGCTGGTAGCCCGGCGTATCCGCGTTGGCCATGTTGCGCGCAATTACCGCCTGCCGTTGCCCGGCATGGGTTGCCATTGCGTGCGCTGTCTTAAAGACGTTCAGGTCATAGAACATCGGGGCTTCTCCCTCGATCAATTTCAATCAAGGCTTAACCCCGATTCCTTTAGAAACCGTTTTCAGAAACCCGTTGGAGAACCCACGATGTCCGATCTCGACCCAAGCTTTCTGAAATCCGAATTCGACCGTCTTTCCGCCGTGCGCCATATGGGGCGTGTGTCCGGCGTGACGCGTGGAGTTGTTGAAATTCTAGGACTTGAAGGGCAAGCACGGATCGGCGATCACCTGACCCTGCGGCGGCGCAACGGCCCCGATCTGGCCGGAGAAGTGCTGCATGTCGAATCGGACCTGATCCACATGATGCCCACCGCCGCACCTGATGGCGTTTGTCTGGGCGACCGGGTGATTCTAGAGCAGACGCCTGAGTTTGCGCCGGGGATGCATTGGCTGGGGCGGGTGATCGATCCGTTCGGGAAACCACTGGATGGCAAACCTCTGCTCTCTGGTACGCAGGAGCGCGTCATCATGCAGGCCCCGCCCCTCGCCGTGGCCCGAAAACCTTTGGGCATACGGATGGAGACCGGGCTGGCCATGCTCAACACCATGCTTCCGGTGGTGCAAGGGCAGCGCGTTGGGCTGTTTGCGGGTTCGGGCGTGGGCAAGTCGACGCTGTTGGCCACGCTCGCCAAGTCGATGCAGGCGGATGCGGTGGTGGTTGCACTGGTCGGTGAACGTGGGCGCGAGGTGAATGAATTCGTCAAACACGCGCTGGGGCACGAGGGGATGAAACGGTCGATTGTGGTGGCCGCGACCTCGGATCAGTCGGCGTTGGCGCGCAGACGCTGCGCTTGGTCGGCAATGTCCGTGGCCGAGTATCTACGCGATCAGGGGCTGAACGTCCTGCTTCTGGCCGATTCGGTGACCCGCTTTGCCGAGGCGCATCGCGAAATCGCCGTCGCCATGGGCGAATCCCCGTCCCTGCGCGGTTTCCCTCCGTCGGTCACGCCGCTGATCGCCGGTCTGTGCGAACGGGCCGGACCGGGGGCGGCGGATCAGGGCGATATCACCGCCGTGTTCAGTGTTCTGGTGCCCGGATCGGATATGGATGAACCCGTGGCCGACATTCTGCGCGGCGTTCTGGACGGCCATATTGTCCTGAGCCGCGAAATTGCCGAGCGCGGGCGATTCCCGGCCATCGACCTCAGCCGCTCAGTCTCGCGCAGCCTGCCGGGTGCCGCGTCCGAGGATGAAAACCGCATGATCGCCGAGGCCCGCAAGCTGGTCGGCAGCTATGAACAATCCGAGGTGATGATCAAGGCGGGGCTCTATTCCGAGGGCGCGGACCCGCTACTGGATCAGGCCGTGCGGGTGCATGAGGAACTGGATGCTTTCTTTGCTAAATCTGAATCAAATGGGATCAAGAACAGCTTCAACCACCTGCAGCTGATCCTGCGACGGGCCGGGTCCACGCTGGCGCGACAGTGAAATCCGAACAGTTTTAAGTGTTAAGCCCACCTTAAGACCTGCCCGGCTACCCCTGTCGTCGGGTGATAGAAAAGGTGGTGGAGATGGGTGCGCAATCCAATGCGGCGCCAATCATCATCAAGAAGAAACGTGTGTCAGGTGGCGATGGCCACCACGGTGGCGCGTGGAAAGTGGCATATGCCGACTTTGTCACGGCCATGATGGCGTTCTTCATGTTGATGTGGCTGCTGAATGCAACGACGGAACAACAACGCAAAGGGCTGGCGGATTATTTCTCGCCAACGATTCCGGTGAATCCAGTCTCGGGCGGAGGCGACGGGGCCTTTGGCGGCAACAATATGTTCTCGGAATTGACCATGGTCATGGATGGCTCGGGTGCCAGTCAGCGCAGCCCCACCGCCGCCCGTCAGGCACGGGGGTCGATCGGTGTCGCCAATGAAGGGGGCAAGCAAAGCACCGAGGAGTTCTCGACCCTTGAAGCGCGCCTTATGGGACGAACCGGAGAGAGCATGGTCTCGGACAAGGTGCTGAAACACATTGTCACGCGCCTGACCGATGAAGGGTTGGTGGTCGAACTGTTCGACACTGAGGATCAACCTCTTTTCGAATCGGGCAGCGACACACCGACTGCGATCATGCGTGCTCTGGCGCTATTGGTTGCCCGTTCTTCGGACCTTGTGACCAATGATATCGCGGTTGAGGGTCACGTTGGCTCGTCTCCGGTCGTGGTGGCCAGTAATCCGGTTTGGACAGTATCGACATCTCGGGCGCAGAAAGTGCGTCAGATGCTTCAGGATAAAGGTGTTCCACCTGTTCGGCTGGATCGGGTTACCGGTCACGCGGATCGCGAATTACATGATGAGAACCCGATGGCGGCGCGCAATAACAGGATCGAGATCATCTTCCTGCGCAATTCCTGATAGGAAAGGATAGGACGCATTTTACCTGTTAGCGCGCTGTTAAGGCCCAGCGCGTTAGCTGTTGCATCAAGGATTGACGCAACAGAAGGGCGTGCCCATGACTATTTCATCTTCATTGAATGCTGGCGTGGCTGCATTGAATGCCAATGCAAATCGGTTGGCAACGATTTCCGACAACATCGCCAACTCGTCCACATTTGGGTACAAGCGGGTTGAAACTGATTTTCATTCCATGGTCACGTCTGGCCAAGGCGGCAGCTATTCGGCGGGCGGTGTGCGCACCACCAGCCAGCGACTGATCGACCAGCGCGGCTCGCTGGTAACGACGAACAACTCGACTGATCTGGCAGTACGCGGGCGTGGGATGTTACCGGTGCGTCCCAGTTCCCAGATCGCGGGTGGTTCGAACGAGATGTTGTTGACCACAACCGGTTCGTTTCGCACCAATGAAGAAGGGTATCTGGTCACCGAATCCGGTTTGGTTTTGCTAGGCTGGCGGGCAAATCCTGACGGGTCCATCCCGGCAGTACCACGGGACACGCCCGCCGCGCTGGAACCCATTCAACTGAGTGTCAATCAGTTGTCTGGCGCGCCAACCACGCAGATGAACCTGCGTATGAACTTGCCTGCTACCGCAACCGATGCGGGGGCATCTGGGGACAGCCAACCTCTGCCCGTCGAATATTTTGACAATCTGGGTAAATCGGAAAGCATCGATATCGAACTGGTGCCCACCGTTCCCGCAACAGGATCCAGCAACGAATAGACCATGATCATGCGCGATTCGGCTTCGGGCGGCGCTGTGATCGGGGAGTATACTTTGACCTTTACCGACAGCCGGACAGCAGGCGGCACCCTTGCCAGCGTCACGGCAGTTTCGGGCGGTGCTTATGACCCTGCCACCGGCAGCGTTGTGGTGAACACGGCGGGCGGCCCGATGGAGGTTAATATCGGCCAGATCGGCGACGCAGATGGTATCACACAGTTGTCGGATACATTTGCGCCGGTTTCGATCACTCGGGATGGGTCAGCTGTGGGAACGATGACCAGTGTTCAGGTCGACGAGAATGGCTATGTCTACGCGTTTTATGACACTGGCGTCAGCCGCCGTATGTTCCAGATTCCGTTGGCAGATGTTCCAAATCCCAACGGCTTGACGGCATTGGACAGCCAAACCTATGCACCGTCGCGCGAAAGCGGCACGTTCTTTTTGTGGAATGCGGGTGAAGGTCCGACGGGTGATCTGGTTTCTTTCGCGCGCGAGGAATCCACCACCGATGTCGCGACCGAATTGACCTCGATGATCCAAACGCAGCGGGCTTACTCTTCAAGCGCGAAAGTCATCCAGACGGTCGATGAGATGCTGCAGGAAACCACCAATATCAAACGCTGATTTCGGCGCTAACCCAGCGAAAGGACCCGTGCCATGAACATGTCGACGGCCCTGAACAATGCCATTGGCGGTCTTACGGCCGCCAGCCGCGGCGCCTCGGTAGTGTCCGAGAACATCGCCAACGCGCTAACGCCCGGCTATGCACGCAGAAGTTTGGAACTGACGACGAACACGATTTCTGGCCATGGCGTTAGAACCGTCGGCGTGGTTCGAAACCAGGATCCTGTGCTGACAGCCAACCGCCGCACCGCAGATGCCGAACTGGCACGTCAATCGACCGTTTCAGGTTTTCACAGCAGATTGGAGGGACTTGTCGGCACCCCGGATGACGCCACATCCGTTGCAGCCCGTCTGGCCGATTTCGACGGCGCCTTGATCACCGCGTCCAGTCTGCCCGACTCGTCAGAGCGTCTGGATCAGGTTGCCCGCACGGGTCGTGATCTCGCAAACAGTCTGAATGCTGCCTCGGAAGGGCTGCGTGATCTGCGGTCGGACGCGGATCGGTCAATTGGTCGATTTATCGACAGGCTGAACCAGACGTTGACCGACATTGAGGCATTGAATGCCAAAATTCCCGCCGTCAAATACGCCGGTGGTGAGATTGGAGCCTTGCTGGACCAAAGGCAGGTTCTGATCGATCAAGTCAACGAGGTTATTCCAGTTAATGTTGTGCCTCGGGCCAATGATCAGGTGTCCATCTACTCGGATGGAGGGTTGATCTTGCTTGAAGGTACAGCAGCCGAGTTTACGTTCACCACAACTGGCGAGACCAAGCCCCATATGACTGTGGCAAACGGCTTGTTGTCGGGCCTGCAGATGAACGGAAACCCGGTTCGCACCAGCGGTGACAACGCGCAGATCATAGGGGGTGCTCTTGCCGCTGAGTTCGAAAGCCGCGATGAGCTTGCTGTTGAGGCCCAGGGTAATCTGGACACGGTCGCGCGCGATCTGATCGAGCGGTTTGAAACACCGGGTCTGGACCCTACGGCGCTGGCCACCGATCCAGGGTTGTTCACTGATGAAGGCAATCGTTTTGATCCGACTGCGCCTGCCGGGCTGGCCTCGCGGATTAACCTGAATTCCATTGTCGATCCTGACAACGGCGGCCAAAGCTGGAAATTGCGCGCAGGCCTAGGGGCAATAACCCCCGGAGACCCCGGAAACGCCACGCAATTGCAGGCGTTCGGGGCCGCTCTATCGCAAGCGCGACCGGTAGCCGGATCCCCTTTCGGGACCGGAGACATGCGCGCATCCGACCTGACCGAGGCGCTTCTATCCAGGACCGGTGCGAATGCGCACACGGCCAGTCAACGTCTGGCTTTCGCCAATAGCGCCCAGCTCGAGATGACCAAGATCGAAGCAGAACAAGGCGTGGACACGGATCAGGAGCTTCAGCGTCTGATCCAGATTGAACAGATCTATTCAGCGAACGCGCGGCTTATCTCGGTCGTGGATGAGTTGATGGAAACATTGCTGAGGTTGTGATCATGACTTTGACATCTATAGGTGATTTGGCGCGCGGCCTCACTCTGAAAAGCCGCGCAACCGAAATCAAAACCCAGATCGAAACTCTGTCCTACGAAATGTCAACGGGCAAAGTGCAGGACGTCAGTGGCCGTCTGGACGGGGACTATTCTCATCTGCTTGATCTCGATCGCAGTCTGTCACAGCTTGAGGCGTTCAAAGTCTCAACTGCCGAGGCCAGCTTGTTCACCGATGCCATGCAGCTAAGCCTGACGACGATTGACGACTCGGTCGGAGAGATAACCGCTGCACTTTTGTCTTTTGGCACGTCCAATCAAGCGGTTACCCACGAAAACGCTTCGGTACTGGCAAGGAATGAGCTGGACACGATCATGTCAGCACTGAACACCCGTGCCGGGGGGCGCAGTCTGTTTTCAGGCACAGCAACGGATGTCTCACCCTTGCCGACCGCAGACACCCTTCTGACAGCGCTTGAGGCCGAGTTGACCGGGTTGGTCACGGCAACAGATATTCAGCAGGCGGCGGAAGACTGGTTCAATGACCCTACGGGGTTTGACGCGGTTATTTACCAGGGTTCGGCGGCAACGCTTTCTGCGATGCAAATCTCTGAGAATGAAAGCGTCAACATACCGGTAACTGCGACCGACCCGGCGCTGAAGGCCGCGATCAGGGACATCGCTGTCGCTGCTCTGGTTTCGGATAACGCGTTGAACCTACCCCGCGATCAACGAACCGCGCTGTTCAAGCAGTTGGGTGTCGATCTGGCCAACACGCAAAATGAAACAGTAAACCTGCGCGCTCTGGTCGGCGCAGCAGAAGCCCGAATTGATCAGGCGGCAACACGCAACAGCGCAGCAATGACAAGCCTTGAATTCAGTCGAAACGAACTGATTGCCGCGGACCCTTATCAAACCGCTGCGCAGTTGCAGACAGTCCAGTTTCAATTGGAAAGCCTGTATTCCGTAACCGTTCGCAACGCGAACCTGTCACTGGTGAACTTCCTGAGATGAGAGTTCTGGTTTTCATTTTGATGTTGCTGCCTGGCCTGGCCTCGGCCGGAGCGATCCGGTTGAAAGACTTAGTGGACTTTGATGGTGTTCGGGGAAATGACCTTGTCGGCTATGGCCTTGTGGTTGGCCTGAACGGAACCGGGGATGGGCTGCGCAATTCCCCATTCACCGAGGAAATCATGTCCAACATCCTCGAACGTTTGGGCGTGAACGTGAACGGTGAGGATTTTCGGCCCAAGAACGTGGCCGCCGTGTTGGTAACCGCCAGCTTGCCACCATTTGCCAGGGTCGGTGGCGAGATTGATGTGACGGTTTCAGCCATCGGGGATTCCAACAGTCTTTTAGGAGGCACCCTGATCATGACGCCCTTGAACGCAGCGGACGGTCAGATCTATGCGGTCGCCCAAGGCACCGTTCTGGCAGGTGGTGCCGCTGTCGAGGGCGAAGCCGCGTCTGTCGTGCGCGGGGTTCCAACCTCTGGCGTCATCCCCTCTGGGGCGAGGGTCGAGCGCGAGATTGATTTTGACCTTTCGTCACTGACACAAATGCGGCTGGCGCTCAGAGAGCCGGATTTTACTACTGCTGGCCGGATTGAGTCTGCAATCAACACGGAATTTAATCGCCCCGTTGCCATCATGCGAGATTCTGGCACGGTGGAGTTGAACATTGCCGCGACACAGTCGATCTCGACTGCGCATGCGTTGGGTCGGATCGAAAACATTCTGGTCGAGCCGGAAACCAAAGCGCGCGTCGTCGTGGATCAGCGCTCTGGCACGATTGTCATGGGTCAAGAAGTCCGCATTTCGCGCGTTGCAGTCTCGCAGGGGAACCTGACCCTCACGGTAGAAGAAGCACCTATTGCAGTACAACCCAACCCGTTTGCGCGTGGTGAAACAGTTGTTGTCCCCCGAACGATCGCCGGGATCGAAGAAGAAGAAGGGACTGGTTTGGCCGAAATCCCCGAGGCAACAACCCTATCAGAGGTTGTTGCCGGCCTGAACGCACTAGGCGTTTCCCCCCGCGACATGATCGATATTCTGAAAACGATCAAAGCCGCTGGGGCATTGCACGCGGAATTTGTAGTGCGTTAAGGGTGCGGCGGGTCCATGGGCCCCATCTTACCTTTTCCGAAAGAAGAACGGGCATTACTTGGATTTCCAGCTGTCCAGCCACTTCCTGAACCTGCTGCTTTGCTCTCCAATCGCATCCCCGGCGGCGTATAACCCGTCTTCGACGTTTTCGATCACAGGATCGACTCGTGCCGCGCGGAACCTGCGCCAACGCACCCATATGGCCCAGACGATCGCGAAAAAGACGGTCAGGAAAATGATGTTGAACCAAGGGATCAGCCGCACATCGGGGCTATCGACCGGGCGAACAGAAACAGCATTTGGAAAGATCGACATTAGCTGATTACGCCAGCCGTAATGGCGCAGCACCACCCATTGAGGGTTATCCGCAGTCGAGACCAAATTGGTCAGTTCGGCCTGCAGGTTCGAACTATCAAGCTTGAAGTAAGGTGGCCATCCCCAACCGGTATCTTCATTGCGGTAAACACGCGGTTTGCCATTGGGGCGGAAGGTTTCCACAAAGCGCACATCGCGATTGACGGTCTGCGCGCCCTCTTGCCCGGTGTCCTGCTGCGCCCAGAAGATCGAGTTCTCACCGAAATCGACGCGCCGCACCTCGGTCTTGACGATCCGCACCACATCCTGCTGCGGCAGGGTGTATTCCAGAACCGAGGCAACAAGCCCCCAGAAGACGATGATGAATGCCCATTTGATATAGACCATCTATTCGGCCCTCACATGAAATTTGTTATATAGATCAGCAGGGCAATGCCCCCCAGCGGGATGACATAGACACCCAGCAACAGTTTCTTTCGAAACGAGTTATCATACTGCCGCATCCCCCGCTGTAGAAATGCGTCACGATCGCCGTGCAGCCCTTTCTTTTCCCAATGTGCGATCAGTTTACGACGGCGTATCAGACGGGAATAGATCGACAACCCGACATAAATCACTGTCAGAATGACCAGTAAGGGGATCAGAAAACGGATTGCGACGATCATTCAGCTTCTCCCTACCGCGCCCCAGGGGCCGACCCGCGCGATGACCGCGTCGCTGACCCGGTCGGTGCCGCTCATGTCCGGTTCATGGCCAAACAGCGCGGCGCGGGCACCGGCCTTGTCCACCTGATACTCGCGCGCGAGGAAGTCGGCAACATAGGCTTTCTTGGTGTCCGGCCAGGTGGAATAGGTCCGGTAGAACAGCTCTTTGTGGCAGATGAACATCTGGCGCGGGTCCAGCGGGGCCAGCTCGGCCAGCAACATGTTCACCAGATCGCGGTTCGGCGTGTCGGCCGCGCGCAGCGTATAGAAATAAGCTGGGTGGTCCGAGGTGATCCGCGGCCACGGCCCTCCGTCACTGGCCCAGCGCAGCAACTGGGCCAGGCCATGATAGGCCTCGGGCAAGTGATCGGCGTGGTTGCGGGCCAGACGGCGCATATCGCTGCGGTCCAGCCCGGTCAGGTCAACGCCTGCGTCGGCGGCGGCATGGATGGTCAGGAAATCCATCTTTTGCTGCAACACAGCAGCCGAGTTCACGCCGCGCGCCTCGATGATGGTCTCGACCAGAGAATTATCGTTCAGGAAGGCCGCAATCTGGTGCCGTTGCACCGGATCGAGCACGTGGTTCAACGGCAAATCATCAGCCCGCTCGCCCATGCAAATCGCCGCCGGATAGTCCAGGTCAGGGAACAGGTAGAGCCCGCCGAAATGCGCCGTCCAGAAATTGCGCTGTTCGAACGCAGTGTGACGCAGGTGAACGGGGTTTCGGGTGACGTCCCCGGTTTCTTTGGCGGTTTCGATCATTTTGGCGATCAGCACATCGTCGAACCAGGCGTCCTCTTGGGTTTTGAACTGTTCGACCATACCTGCAAGTTGTTCAGCCCTGCGCAGAGTACCGCCCACCGTGTCGGCTTCAATCTCAATCTTGCGTAGGTTCAGAAGATCGGCGGACGTGGTGAGTTTGAAGACCGAGTTCACCAGCTCTCCGGCCACCGCATCCGTGGCGGTCAGGGCGAACAACTGCGCCTCGTTCATCTCGATGAACTCGCGCAGAATGTCGCGCGAGGTCGAGAATTTGACGTTCAGCAACGGCGCGCGTTTCTGTTCAGTCGTCAACAGGATGAATTGCCGGTTGACCCCGTTGGGGTTGAGGTAGAGCGGGTCGTCCAATTCCTGCCCCACTTCGGGCGAATAGCCCGAGATATCCACATGGAAATCTGTCAGATCAGTGGTCTTGCCCGCCAAATGCTGCAACGCGCGGTTATACCGCTCGACCAAGGCCGGGCTGGAAATGTGGACGAGGTTGCCAAACATCAGGCCTTTTTCGATGAGACGGATCATGGAAGATACCTTTTGAAAACCCATCGCTCCAGAAGAAGCAAAATTGATAAGATCACGCCGAGGAAACACCCAAATACTAGGAAGCTGAGAAAAACTTCGTTTGGTGAATCCGTTGTGCCACAACTACGAATGACCCGGAAGTTTTCGGGCATCAGCCCTTCCCAACCGCAAATAGTGGTGGTCATAAATACAGCCAGAATGACTGCAAATAAGACTGCGGCGATGATCACTCTCAAGTTCGTCACCTCATCATTCTATTTAGACGACCAACAACCACAATTGCCAGCACCAACAGTGGCAGCGCAAACGCCCGCGCGGTGATCTGCAAGTTGAAGCCGATATAAGACACCACACTGCCTTCAAACAGGATCAGGGTCTCGTCCCACGACGCGCCTTCAAAGCCGCTGCCTGCATTCACACCGAACTGAGTCAGATACAGAACCGCAACGGCGCCCAGAAATCCGAACACACCCCAACGCAGGGGCAGGATCAGGCCCAGTACAAGCGCCAAACCAGAGATTGCGAGAGTTAAAGTCATGTCATTACGTCCTTTTTCCGGCGATGCGTGACTGCATACGCTCCGCCGGCCAAGATCATTGCGGGGACGAACCAGAACAACGCCTGCGCAAGAAAATGTGAAGGGGCCTGACCCGGACCAAAGGCGTGGACCAATGAGGCGGGGCGCAGGACCGAGGCACCGTTGATCCAGATTTCAAACAACGCGCTCCAAACGTAAGTAACCGCGAAAATAATTAGCGCCATCATTGCAAAGGCGGGCCGGGCAGCTGCGCGGCGACGCGCGACCGTGATGCCGAAAAACAGGCACGCGCCGATCAGCGATCCGAAGATCAAGATCAAGCCGCCGGTCATGTTTTCCCCTTCAGATACCGCCGCTTGGCTTCTTCCATCCGGCCCATTTCGCGGACGGCGTTCTCGATGGCGACCTCGTCGCTCTTGTCGGCATAGCGGAATTCACTGTCGGCATAGCGGTTGATTTCCTGCATCACCATGTCCACCGTGATCGGCTGGCGCAGGTCCTCGATCATTGCTTTCTTGGTGTCGTAGTCGCGGAACAGGAACAGTTCGGGGTTCTCCATCCACTCATCAGGCAGTTCGAAATCCATCGCGCGGACCTTGACCGCGTCGGTGATGTTCTTGATGGCGCGGCCCGTGAACCGCTCATCCGCTTGCTGTATCGCCTTGAGATAAGTGCCCAGCTTGGCGATCGTATCCATCTGGCCGATCTCGCCGGAGACCCGGTCATAGACCTGCATCAGTGCATCCTCATGCGGGCGCGCATGGCTTTCGAAACTGGCGGCGACGGCCTTTTTGATTTCTTGCGCGGCATAAGCCTCGTGCTCGCCCAGCGGGATGTCGTGGTTGCGGCCCATCAGCAGATGCAGAATGTCGATGTAGTCCTCGCGCGTCTGGGGACCGTCCACCAAAAACCGCGCTCCCGCCCGCTGGCGCAGAGCATCGTCCACATTCTCAGGGTAGTTCGAGAACATACCAAAGGTGCAGTTGCCGCGTACAACGGTGTTGGCACCCGCAAAGCTCTCCATCAGCACAGCGGTGATTTCCAATTGCCCGGCTGAGGACTGCCGGTCGCCGCGTTTGCCTGCCAATTGGTCGATATCATCGATGGTGCCAAAGCCGATAACCGAGGGGTCGATGATCGTGTTGATAAACGCCTTGGCGTTCTGGCCGGATTTGCCCTGATAGCTGTCGATATTGTCGGTGCTCAGGTTTTGATAGCGGAACGGATAGCCCGCGTTCTGGCAATAATCGTTGATCAGCCCGGCCATCATTTGGATCAGGGTGGTCTTGCCTGTGCCCGGTTTGCCGTCGCCCATGAAGGTAAAGATGAACCCGCCGAGTTCCGCAAACGGGTTCAGGCGGCGGTCAAAGTCATAAGCCATCAGCATCTTGGCCAGCTTCATGGCCTGATATTTGGCGATGTGGTTGCCCACCACCTCGTTCGGCTTCTTGAACGTCATGGTCAGGGTGGTGGATTTGGCCTTGGAGGCGGGCTCGAACCCCCGGATCGTCAGGTCGTCGGCCTCAATATGCCACGCGGCGTTCTGGAACGGGGCCAAATGATCCGCCGACTGCGCGCGCAGGGCAGCCTTGTCCATCAGTTGTTCAGCATAGGCGCTCGTGGCCGCGATCAGATGCACATCATCGGGGGCGTGTTTTGCCAACACTTGATCCAGTTCCCACAGGGCACCATGCAACGCAAGCTGGCCATTGTCGGTCAGGACCTCTTCGATTTCGCCGAGGTCGACGGTGGTCTCGCCCAGATGCGAAGACATCAGGTAGGCCAGCGCATTCCCGAAGGTATGGGACGTGATCAAAGCCTCAGCCGTCAGCAATTCCGAGAATTCTGTTTTGCGCGCGGCGGGCAGATCCCCCGCCAGGTTGGCGCGTTTCAGATCGGCCAGCGGGGTCTGTTCCGCATAAGCCTCGGCCACGGCCAGAGCGATCGCAATCGCCCGGCGAATGGCTTGCTGTGTTGTGGCTTGCGGTGGCGAGACCAGTGTATCGCCGTCGTCCGAAGCCTCGATCCGCTCAACCAGATGCACCCCGTCCGCGCGCGCGGTGCGCCGCGTCACCAGCCCCGGCGTCGTGGATCGAAACCGCCGTCCGGTCGAAACACCCGGAGACCGCTCAACCGCTGCCTCAACCGGTTTGGCAATCCGCGGCGCGTGTTCGAACCCGTTCAGCAAAGCGGTCGCTGCCGGGTAATGCTTGCGAATGTCGTCTTCGCGCAATTCCATCTGATCTGACGTCAAACTCATTTAAAAAACCGCCGTTGCTTCTTCTGTTCAAAAATACTTCCGCCCGATGCGAAAAAACTAGTATCTCAACACCTGCCCGGTCTTGCTGACAACGAATTTGCGCACATCAGCAAACCCTGGCGGGCTGCGCTCGGCCAGCACCTGAAACGGGCGCTGGGGCAGGATGATCGACCGCTGCGTTTGCGTCGCTCCGGTCTCGGCCCCCTGCCCGCCGAACGGGTCCAAGGCGAACACCTCTCGCTCGACGGTCGAGAACCACCCAGCGCGTTCTTCGATTACGTCCTCGCTTTCCAACTGTTCCATGGTCCAGGCCAGCGCCCAATCCTGACCTTCGGGGGCCTGCGCGTCCTCCAGCACTTGCCGCAGGGGTCCGGATTGTTCCGTATAGGCCGAGGAATACATCGGGCCCACATGGATGCGGCGCAGGTGTTTGGGGTGCAGGTCGTCAAAATCCTGATCGAAGCCCGTGGCGATCGTCACCTGCTTCAGCCCGCCCAAAGACTGCGCCATCAGATGCGCCTGTACCTCGGGCCAGCGACGCTGGTCCTTGGGCAGGGCCGTGCGCCCGCTGTCTTCCAACTTCATCATGTAGATGACTGGCAGGTTGATCTGGCTGTCATAAACCGCCCAGTGGATCAGAAACTTGCGCCGATCCCCTTCATTCCCGATCCAAAGGCATTCGGGATCGTTACGGGCCCAGAACAGCTGTCCTTTCAGCAATTCCTCGTAATAGAGCCTTTGCGACAGTGCGAATTGCAGCTTGGTCGGTATCTCGCGGTCGCCAATGATGGTGCGTACCATGTCGGTTTTCAGATCGTCGGCTGATGGCATATTGGCCAGATGCACCTGCGCCTGCTGCGCGTCATTGGCCATGGTCAGCAACTCGGCCGCCACCGGAAACCCGCTGTCGCGTTTGTCCATGGCAAGGCTGCCAAAGAACCGCCCCGTATCACGCCCGACCAGCAGGTATTTCATGGACAGTGCCCGGAACGTATAGAGCAACCCGGAGAGGTAGCGCGACACGATCCGCACCTCTTGCTTGCTGATCGCGCCCTCGGCCTCCATCGTCGCGGCCACGCGAAGGAGGTGGACGGTGATCACCTCGAATTTGCGGAAGTAGCGACGCGAGGCGAAGGTGTCGGTCAGGCCGACATGGTCTTGAACGGGGTTAGTCATTTGGGGGCTTTTTGTAGTTTTCGCCAAACATGTGCCGGGCATGATCTTTGCCATACAAAAATTCGATGCCTTCGCCCAACCCGTAGTTTCTGAAACTTTCTAAACAGAGTTGAGCGGCCCCTAGGAACGCAACAATCACCCCCATAGCTGCAGCTACCGAGCCGATCGAGATCGCAGTTTTATTCGCGAAACTGATTCCGAACGTGAAAGCGACCCCGCTGGAACAAGCTGCAACGAGGACAAACAATCTCAGAGCTTTCTTCTCAAAATCGTTCATCCGCCGCACAAACTCCTAAAGCTTTTCTTAACAACCACTTTTAGCCCAAAAGGGGCAAAGGTGCCGTTCAGGCTGACACGCTCTCGGGTGGGGTTAGTCATGCATCACCACCGCCAAAGCCACCAAAATCCCGGCCGGGCGACTGCCCGCCATCGCCATGGTTGTTGGTTGGTACGCTGTTAATTCCTTGCGACCTGCGAAACATCTCCAACCGATAGGTAGACCAAATAGCTCCGAGAGCACCAGCACCGCACAATAAGTAGAATCCATTCACCATCATCGTCAGAAAAAAGATTAGAAAAGCGAGCCCAATTGCACCCCAAACAAGCTCACCGTTTCGCTCGACCCATGTCTTGCTTTTGTCTTGCTCCAAGAAAAATGGCATTCGTCGCAACCAGCCTTTTCTTATCCACCATACAAATTCTTATCATGCTTCTCGACAATCGCCGCGAACCGGCGGGCAAAGCGTTCATCCGCCTTGGCTTTTTTCTCCAGCACGTCGCGGGCAAAGACCATGTGGCCTTCGTGCGCCTCAAGCATGTCGGCCATTTTCTGGTTGGTCGCTGTGCCGATGGCCGCCATGGCCGTCTGCGCCTCTTGGTCGGTCTGCACGCCGATCTCGTTGATGCGGTGGGCCACGTCCTGCTGCTGCGCGGTTTTCAGCGATTTGGTCAGGGCATCGTACAGCACCACGCGCTGCTGCGTGTCTGTCTGCAGCTTGTTGATCAGCACCATCTGCGTCGCCGCCTGGTTCTGCAGTGAATCGACCCAGGTCTTGCCCTTTTCAATGTAACGCTCCAGCGTCTGAGACTTAGCCAGCTTGACCTGCTCTTCCTGAACCTTGGCGTTGTATTGCTTGTTCAGTTCGGCCAGCTCGGTTTCAAGCTGAGTGCGCGCGGCGGCGTCCTGTTCGACGCTGATCTTGTTTTCCAGCGTAATGATGGTCGGGTCCATGCCCTGGATTTCAGCCCGCAATGCTTCCAGTTCGGCCACTGTCGCCTCACGATCATCCAGCGTGCCGGTCAGGTTGTCCTCGACCTTCACGCGCTGTTCCTCCAGCACGGACAGCTGCCCTTCCAGCAGTTTCACGATCACGTCGGATTTGGCGATCAGGTCCTGCAGCTTGTCGTCGATATTGGCGGTGCGCATCCGCTCCTGCCGCATGGATTCGGACTTGCCCTTGGCGAAGATGCCAACAAAACTCTCCCACCCGGTTTTCGAGCGCATCTCGTCGAAATCCTTGGAGAACGCGTTGGTGACGTCATCCAGACCCATGATCAGCTCGGCAATATTGGCGTTCATCACCTCAGTATGGGCGTGCACATCTTCCAGCGTAGCGTTTTCGATGTCGATATCGGCCTCGGCCGTGCCAATCTTGGCCCGGGCGTCGTCAATGCGCGAGGTCAGGTTTTCGATCTGCGACTGGCTTTCGCGGACTTTCGCCTGCGTTTCTTCGATCAACGCGTCAAATCTATGGTTCGACATCTGCACTATCCCCTTTTTTGTTCAATTACCCAATAAGATAGGGAATGTTACATCTATTTACATCCCCCGAGAGACAAAGTTCCTGCAAACTGTGGCAAACTCGGCCCGAAAAAGATAGGCGCGATCTTTCGCGCCCGAGTGCCGCTTTTGATCAAATCTGGATTGATCCCTGCCGGGTTGTGGACATAGACATTCCAGACCCCACCTGTTTGTGTGCGACAACTCTAAATTCCTGCCGGAGGCCAAGCTATGCTGGACACGACAACCGATCTGAAATCCATCCTGAAAAACCCCGATCTCCTAGCAACCAAGGCCTATATTGGCGGTCAGTGGGTGGACGGCGACAACGGCACGTTTGCCGTCACGAACCCCGCGCGCAGAGATGTCGTGGCCGAGGTCGCGGACCTAAGCCGCGCGCAGGTAGCAGGTGCGATTGCGCAGGCCGAGGCAGCGCAAAAGGAATGGGCCAAACTGACTGGTAAAGAACGCGCAGTTATCCTGCGCCGCTGGTTCGACCTTATGATGGAAAACGCCGAGGATCTGGGCAAGATTCTGACCGCCGAACAGGGCAAACCGCTGGCTGAAGCGATTGGCGAAATCGGTTATGGTGCGTCCTTCATCGAATTCTTCGGCGAAGAGGCAAAGCGGGTTTACGGTGAGATGATCCCGGGCCATCAGCGCGACAAGCGGATCATGGTTCTGAAGCAACCCATAGGCGTTGCAGCCTCGATCACGCCGTGGAACTTTCCCAACGCGATGATTACGCGTAAAGCCGCGCCGGCACTGGCGGCCGGATGCGCCTTTGTTGCGCGCCCTGCTAAGGAAACACCTTTATCTGCACTGGTCATGGGCGTTCTGGCCGAACAGGCTGGCATTCCGGCGGGCGTGTTCAACGTGCTGCCGTCCTCCAGCGCCAGCGAGATCGGCAAGGAGTTCTGCGAAAACCCCGGCGTGCGCAAACTGACCTTTACCGGCTCGACCGAAGTGGGCCGTATCCTGCTGAAACAAGCGGCCGATCAGGTCATGAAATGCTCGATGGAGCTGGGCGGCAACGCGCCGTTCATCGTGTTTGACGACGCAGATCTGGATGCCGCGGTCGAGGGCGCAATGCTGTGCAAGTTCCGCAACAATGGTCAGACCTGTGTCTGCGCGAACCGTATCTACGTGCAGGCAGGTGTCTATAACGCTTTCGCGGCTAAACTGAAAGCCGCCGTTGAGGCGCTGAAGATTGGTGATGGCCTGTCCGAAGGCACGACCACGGGCCCGCTGATCAACGCAGAGGCGGTCGCCAAGGTCGAAGAGCATATTAAGGACGTCACCGATAAGGGCGGTGCCGTTTTGACTGGGGGTCTGCCGCATGATCTGGGTGGCACCTTCTTCCAGCCCACCATCGTAACTGGCGTGACGCAGGACATGATGGTCGCGCAGGATGAAACCTTCGGCCCGCTGGCCCCGCTGTTCAAATTCGAGGACGAAGATGACGTGATTGCCATGGCCAATGACACGATCTTTGGTCTGGCCTCTTACTTCTATGCCAAGGATCTAAGCCGCGTCTACAAGGTGGCCGAGGCATTGGAATATGGCATAGTCGGCGTGAACACGGGCATCATCTCGACCGAGGTTGGGCCTTTTGGCGGTGTCAAACAATCCGGTCTGGGTCGCGAAGGCAGCCATCATGGAATGGAGGACTACCTTGAGATGAAATACGTCTGTCTTTCGGTCTAACTCTTCGCGGCCACTGCCCCGGTAGTGGCCGCGTTTGTCACAAAACTGAAGCCAAACTGTCACAACACCGCAACGATCCCGGTCCATCCCCCTCGCATCCGAGTGAAAAGAGGAAACCCACCGATGTCATTGCGCACTGTCTGCCTGACATCTGCCCTTGCTCTGACTGCTAGTCAGGCCTTGGCAGAGATGAATTTCAACCGAATTGCATCCTTCCCCGTGGTGAAAAACATGGCCGAAGGCGCGGACACCACCCGCGAAACCTCGCCCGAGATCATCGCGGCGACCGCAGATGGCATGACGCTGGTCTACACCGACAGCCCGCTGGGCGTGATCGGCATGGTCGACATCACCGATCCCGCGAACCCTGCGCCCTTGGGTGCGATGGAGGTTGGTGGCGAGCCAACCTCAGTCGGGATCGTTGGCGCAAATGCTTTTGTTGGCGTGAACACTTCGGACAGCTATACCGCCCCGTCGGGCAAACTTATATCGGTCGATATCGCGGGAAAGGCGCAGACCGGCGCCTGTGATCTGGGCGGTCAGCCAGACAGCGTCGCCATCGCTCCCGATGCCAGCTTTGTTGCTGTGGCGATAGAAAATGAGCGGGACGAAGACCTCAACGATGGCATCATCCCGCAGCTGCCCGCAGGTGAGCTGGCGCTGGTGCCGCTAAAAGATGGCGCGCTGGATTGCGCAGGCATGAAAATGGCCTCGCTAACCGGCCTGGCCGAGGTTGCGCCCACCGATCCCGAGCCCGAGTTCGTGGATATCAACGGCCTTGGCGAAACGGTCGTCACCCTGCAGGAAAACAACCACATCGCGGTTGTTGCCAAAGACGGCACCGTGATCAGCCATTTCTCGGCCGGCAGCGTGGATCTGGAAGGCATCGACGCCACCGATGAGCGCGGCGCGCTGATCTTCACCGAAAGCCAGCCGGGCCGCCTGCGTGAACCCGACGCGGTGAAATGGATCGACGACAACCACTTCGCCACCGCCAACGAAGGCGACTACGAAGGTGGCTCGCGCGGCTGGACGATCTTCCACAAGGACGGGACCGTTGTTTACGAAAACGGCACCGATTTCGAAAAGGCCATCATTCAGATTGGCCACTACCCTGACAAACGCTCGGACAGCAAAGGGGTCGAGCCGGAAAGCGTGACCGCAGCCACCTTTGGCGGTACTCCGATGATCTTTGTGGGAGCCGAGCGCGCCTCGGTCGTGGGGGTCTATGACGCCACCGACCCTGCGAGCCCGGTTCTGAAACAACTGCTGCCCTCGGGCGTTGGTCCGGAAGGCTATGTGGCAATCCCCGAGCGGAACCTGCTGATCTCGGCCAATGAAAAAGACCTGATCGAAGATGGTGGGCCGCGTGCACATGTGTCGATCTTCGAATATCAGGATGCGCCCGCCGCCTACCCGCACCTGACATCGGAAGGCGCGGATGAGCTGATTGGATGGGGTGCGCTGTCCGGTCTGGTCGCGGATGAAGACGGCATGATCTATGCGGTCAATGACAGCTTCTATGGCTTCCAGCCCTCGATCTTCAAGATCGACCCCAGCCAGCAACCCGCCCGCATCGTGGACGTGATCCGCATTCACCGTCAGGACGGTAACCCAGCGCAGAAGCTGGACCTTGAGGGCATCACGCTGGACGGCAAGGGTGGCTTCTACGTCGCATCCGAAGGTCGCACTGACCGTGTGATCCCGCACGCGATCTACCACGTTTCAGCCGAGGGCAAGATCAAGGATCGCAAAGGCGAGATCGGCTTGCCTGCCGAGTTGATGGCGGTCGAGAAACGCTTTGGCTTCGAGGGCATCACCCGCGTCGGTGACACTCTGTGGATGGCTGTTCAGCGTGAATGGAAGGACGACCCGGAAAACCACGTGAAACTGGTGGCCTATAACCTTGAGACCAAGGAATGGGGCGCGGTTCACTACCCCAAAGCGGACCCGGATACCGGTTGGGTCGGCCTGTCGGAAATCGTGGCCTTCGGCGACCATGTCTATGTGATCGAGCGCGACAACCAGCACGACCATCGCGCCGTGACCAAAAAGGTCTATCGTGTTCCACTGTCGGAAATGACCCCTGCCCCGCTGGGCGGCCCCCTGCCAGTGGTCAGCAAGGAAGAGGTTCGCGACCTGCTGCCTGATCTGACCTCGACCGGAGGCTATGTTCTGGACAAGATCGAAGGTCTTGCCATCCTACCCTCGGGCGAGGCGTTTGTGATGACCGACAATGACGGCGTCGACGATGCCTCGGGCGAGACGATGTTCTGGTCGATCGGGTCGGTGACGGCTGGGAACTGAGGCACATATTCCTAAACTATTGGCGCCGCGCATTACCTGCGCGGCGCTAAACTTTTCAGCATGTAACTCTTAGTCAGTTGCAAGCCGACTGACCTGCATACATTCCAAGTCCAGCACCTGCCGCAGTCGCCAGTGTTTGGCCTGATCCGCCGCCAAAGCGATTACCGACAACGCCACCAAGAGCCGCGCCGCCCAAAATACCTGCTGCGCAACGCGCATCGTGTTGGACCCGGGCCTGTGTTGGCGTCGTTGGCGCCCCGCACGCCGCCAAAGCAAGCGTGCCCACAAGCAGGCAAGATATAGTTACTTTCTTCATTTCAGATTCCTTCCATTCACTCGCACTCAGTTGTCCTTACTTTTGGTCATGTAAGTCCCAACGAATCCCTACCCACCACGGAACTGACCCAGATCAAGATGGCTGGGTTCAAGTAGCTCGTTGAACATTCAACCTCTGCACTATTGCGCAGGATAGATATTGGTTTGGGGAACAACGCCCCGCGTCTGGAGGAACGCGGGGCGTGCAGTCTGCGATAACCCCGAGAGGCAGGACTATCGCGGTGGTCGGACGGCCTTAGTTCACGGCTTTGGCGTCAACCACGTCCTTTTCGATGGCCTGACCAGACGAAATCTGAATCCGGCGCGGTTTCAGCGCTTCGGGCACCTCGCGCTTGAGGTCGATGTTCAGCATCCCGTTCTCATGGCTGGCACCAGTCACGCGGACGTGGTCGGCCAGCGCAAAGCGGCGCTCGAACGCACGGGTGGCAATGCCACGGTGCAGGTAGGAACGGTCCTTGTCCCCGGCAGCTTTCTTGCCGGCCACGATCAGGGCGTTTTCTTTTACTTCGACCGACAAATCGGCCTCGGCGAAACCAGCGACAGCGACGGAAATCCGATAGGTGTCGGCATCGGTTTTTTCGATGTTATAGGGCGGATAGCTGGGCTGAGCCACGTCATTGGTCAGAACGCGATCCATCATGTCGGCGATCTGGTCGAAACCAATGGTGGCGCGGTGAAGCGGTGCAAAATCAAAACTACGCATGTGGTGTATCCTCATCTGAGCGATCTACGATATGCCCTCCGGTTTGGACGGGCGCTTGCTGTGTCAGGCCCCATCATTGGCGACCCGATACAGTTCAGATGGGTAACGATTTGACCGAGTTCAACCCCCGCCCGAGCTGATGAATTTCGCGCCGGAATTGGACTTGCCCGAACCGACCTGCAAGCGTCGGATCTCGGCTTTGGGTTGCGGCGCGTCCCGACGCAGCGCGGCCTTCAATTCCGACACTATTCCGGACAATTCCATCCCGAACCCGACCTTTTGCCGCCCGTCGCTGCCGACCGCGGATACGACGGAGAGAATCTGCCAGCGTGACCCGCTCCGGGCCAGCAAGGCCGAACCGGACGACCCAAAGGTGATATCGCAATTGAACGTGATCAATCCCTGATGGCGCTGCAGAATACGACAAGAGCGTTCCCGCGTTATCGCCTCGGACCGGCCGCGCCCGTACGAAGCAAGGCTGACCTCATTGCCCAAAACGCGCCCGCTGTGCAGGGCGAAAGGATTGGCCACCGAATACGGGATCGGCTGATCCAGCCGCATCAGCGCAACGTCAATCCGAACAGCCTCGGCCGATTGCCCACCGTGCTTGGTATAGTCGGGATGAATGGCGATCTGTTCGACTTTGCGCTCGGCCAGTGCCTCACCATCGCTCAGCCCAGCCCGAAATGTTAACTGGCCGGGTGCATATAATTGCCCGGTTCCCCGATCCAGCGCACAATGGGCAGCGGTCAGGACAATATTCTGCGCGATCAGAGTTCCGGTGCAAAAACCTCGGTTGCCGATATCCAGACGCCCCACAGCCTCCCAACCGTAAAGATCATCCCGGTCGGTCAGCTTTCGCTTTGCGCTCTGTGCAAAAGATGCGGTCGCTAGGCCGATAAGGCACAAAGCAGTCAGCAATGCACGGATCATGGTTTGACGAACCTTGCGCCAACATTATTTCGCGCGGCGCCCTGCGGGGTCTTGGCGATAAAGCCACGCCCCGCCGACAATTCCCTTTGCAGAATGGTCAGAGAATCTTCGACCGTTGTTCCGACCGCCACGCGCTGTCCGTCAAATTCTGCCTTTGCGGCGACCACGGACACAATGCGAGGACGATCACCCTCGAAGGAAAATACTGGCGCACCAGAGGACCCGAACTCTACGTCACAAGACATGACAAGAACGTCGGATCTGCGGCTCATGACTGAGCACACCTCTTGCAGAGCCGGAGCTTCGGCCCTGTCTCGCGCGTAGGATACGACACCAACCTCTTCGCCTCGGGCAGGGCGATCACCTGTTTCAAAAGGAATGACCGTTGTGTTTCGGATCGGTTGCCACAACTCGATCAGCGCAATGTCACTGCCGATGCGGGCTGCGGTCGCATCTTCGCCATACTGGTATTTCGGATGCACAACCGCTCGACGCGCGGCGCGATAGGCAGATGCGCGCCCAAGTCGCCATGCGGCCAGAAACTCGACATCAGACAAATCCACACGCTGACCTGTGGCTTTGTCAAACAGGCAATGCGCGGCCGTCAGGACCAGCGTCGGAGAGATCAACGTGCCTGTACAGAACCCCGTTCCGCCAATATCCAAGCGTCCAACCGCCATCCACGCGCGGCCCGCATCAGTCGTGTCCAGGCTTTTCAACCTGGAATCCTGGGCCATCGCAGCCATCGGCATCAAAGCCAGTGTCAGAACCTTCAACCAGTGTCGCAAGCGCTTCTCCGACGTTGCTTGGTACGTTTCCTCCTACGCGCCACGTGGGGCGAAATTAGGGCGCTTGCTTGTCGGGTTGAATCCGATCGCGACAGTCTAGCACTGCCGCATCAGATACCTACCTTAAGATCGGCACCTCTCGGTCTGGCCTGCGGTCCTGCTGCATAGCCCGCGGCAGCGGACCTCCGGTCGCCCAATCAAGCAGTTCGACCGTATGCAGAATCGGAACCTCGGTGGCCGACCCTATTTGCATCATACATCCGATATTGCCTGCGGCAATAACGTCGGGGTTCTTGGCCTCCAACGTTCTAACCTTGCGTTGTTTCAGCTTGCCCGAGATTTCGGGCTGCATCAGATTGTACGTACCCGCGCTGCCGCAACACAGATGGCTGTCGGCGGGTTCAACCACTGAAAAACCCGCGCGTTTCAGCAGATCCTTTGGATAGGTCTTGATCTTTTGACCATGCTGCAGCGAACAGGCCGCGTGGTAGGCGACGGTCATGCCCTTTTCTGCGCCTTCAGACAGGTCCATCTGCATCAGCACCTCGCTGATGTCCATGGCGATATCCGACACTCGCGCCGCGTCCTTGGCCAAGGCGTCATTGCGGAACATATGCCCGTAATCCTTCACGGTCGTCCCACAACCCGAAGTGTTGATGACGATGGCATCCAACCCGTCCCCGTCCATCTCGGCCACCCAAGCGCGGATATTGGCAGCGGCCGCTTTGTGGCTGTCATCGGACTTGCCCATGTGATGCGTCAGCGCCCCACAACAACCCGCGCCCTCGGCTACGACAACCTCACACCCCAGCCGGGTCAGCAGGCGGATGGTGGCATCGTTTATATCAGTGTTCAGCGCCTTCTGAGCGCATCCCGTCATCAGCGCCACACGCTTTTTGCGCGCACCCTTGGGCGCAAAGCTTTGCGGATCATCATTGCGACTGACCGGAGGGATATGTTTTGGCGCCATATCCAGCATCGCCCGCAACCGCGCATCCGGCATCAGGAATTTGAACGGACGGCCCAGCTTAGCCCCGATCAAAGCCCACCGGAACCGCATCGGATAAGGCAGGATCTTCGCCAGCACCCAGCGTAAGGCGCGGTCGGTGAAGGGACGTTTGTACTTCTGCTCGATATATTCGCGCGCGTGATCGACCAAATGCATGTAATGCACACCGGATGGACAGGTGGTCATGCAGGCCAGACAGGACAGGCAGCGGTCGATATGTTTGACCGTTTTTTCATCCGGTACACGCTCGTTCTCCAGCATGTCCTTGATCAGGTAAATGCGCCCGCGGGGGCTGTCCAACTCGTCGCCCAGCACCTGATAGGTGGGGCATGTGGCGGTGCAAAAGCCGCAATGCACACAACTGCGCAGAATCTGGTTCGAGCGCTGGATCGCCGGATCTTGCAGTTGTTTTTCGGTGAATGTCGTCTGCATCGGCCTACCCCATCAATCCCGGATTGAACAACCCGCGCGGGTCGAAACGCTGACGAATGCCCTGTGTCAGAGCCTGAATCCCGGCACTTTCCGGCTGGAACCGCCCCAGGGCCTCAACCGTTTCGGCCGCTGCCCTGACCAGGGTCGCGTGGCCGTCAAATGCCCCAAGACGTGCCCGCAGGTCGTCCCCTTTGCGCACCAGCGCCCAGATCAGCCCGCCGCCCCAATCGAACAGAGTCTGATCCGCCCCAAGCCGCGCCGCAATCCCAGGCGCATCCGAGGGTTTGACCGAGATCCGCCATACATCTCCTTCATGCCCGTGAAACACCGATACGTCCCGAATGGCCTGCCAAATCTCGGCCGAACCGTCGCGCTCCGCGACATCCCCGTATTCCGCCAAAACCGACTTTAACTGCCCAACGCGATACGCCACTGAGTCAGCGAAACCCTCAATTCTAAGCAAAGCATGACCGTCTTGCGGATCAAAGGCCGCACCCGAGACCTCGAAAGGGGATTTCAAGGCCGCAGACAATGCCCCCACCGCACGGGATCCATCCGCAACTCGCACTGCCAACGTCGCCACCGCCTGTGGCTTGGGCAGCACTTTCAGCGAAACTTCGGTCAACACACCCAATGTGCCCCACGACCCGCCCATCAGCTTGACCAGATCATAGCCGGTGACGTTCTTCATCACCCGCCCGCCATTCTTGACCACTTGGCCCTTGCCATCGACATAGCGCACACCCAGCAAGAAATCGCGACATGCCCCGGCCTGAATGCGGCGCGGGCCCGAGATATTGGCGGCCACGACACCGCCAATGGTCGGTGCACCATTCGTACCCAACAGACCGCGATGATCCATCGGCTCAAACGCCAGTTGCTGCCCTTCGGCCTCCAACGCGGCCTCGATCTCGGCCACGGGGGTGCCGGCTTGCGCCACAATCGTCAGCGCGCCCGGTTCGTACAGGGTGATCCCGCTAAGTCCGCCGGTTTCGATAGTCATCTCTGACCCGCCGATCCCACGGGTACCGCCACCGGCAATTCGCACGGGATCCTGCAGCCCGGCCACTGTTTCGGCCAGCTCGGCCTCAGTCCTGGGTTTCATCATATTTCTTCTTTATTAGAGCCTATTCTGCAGCGATCCGCGCCTCGCGGCGGGGCTGAGAAACATCCAATGGGAACACCTTGGCCGGGTTCAGCAACCAGTTCGGATCGAATACATCCTTGACGGCCATCTGCGCCTCAAGATCCTCAGGCGCGTATTGATGCGACATCAGATCCCGCTTTTCGATGCCCACACCATGCTCGCCGGTCAAGCAGCCGCCCACATCCACGCAGAGCTTTAGGATATCCGCTCCGAACGCTTCGCATTTCTCAAGATCGCCGGGTTTATTGGCATCGAACAGGATCAGCGGGTGCATATTGCCGTCGCCCGCGTGGAACACGTTGCCCACGGGCAGGCCATACTCCTCGCTCAGCTCTCCAATACGGCGCAAAACCTGCGGCAATGCCGAGACCGGGATGGTCCCATCCAGACACATATAGTCGTTCATCTGACCCATCGCGCCGAAGGCCGATTTGCGCCCTAGCCAAATCTTGGCGCTTTCTTCTGCGGACTGACTTTCGCGCAGCTCGACAGGGTTATGCCGCTTGGCAATCTCAATGATCTTGGACAGCTGATAGTCGATTTCGGCCTCAGAGCCTTCGACCTCGACGATCAGCAAGGCGTGGCAGTCGGGGTAGCCGGCCTGAGCAAAGTTCTCGCACGCCTTGATACACAGCGTATCCATGAACTCGATCGCCACCGGCAGGATGCCAGATTTGATAATGTCAGAAACACATTGCCCGGCGACTTCGTTATCATCAAACCCCATCAGCACGGGCCGCGCGCCTTCGGGTTTGCGCAGGATGCGCAGCGTCGCCTCGGTCACGACACCCAACTGTCCCTCGGATCCGCAGACCACGCCCAGCAAGTCCAGCCCGCCCGCGTCCAGATGCGCGCCACCGATTTCGACCACACTGCCATCCATCATCACCATCGTGACGCCCAGCAAGTTGTTCGTGGTCACACCGTATTTCAGACAATGCGCCCCACCCGAATTCATCCCGATATTGCCCGCAATCGCGCAGGCCAGCTGCGACGACGGGTCGGGGGCATAGAAGAAATCATCTTCTTCCACGGCACCGGTCACACTCAGATTAGTACGGCCGGTCTGAACGCGGATGAAGCGGTTATCATAGTCGGTTTCCAGAACGTCATTCATTCGGGCAATGCCAAGAATGACGCTGTCCGCCGTGGGCAACGCCCCACCTGCGAGCGACGTGCCCGAGCCGCGCGGCACCACCGGCACGCCCTCTTCATTGCAGATGCGCAGCACGTCCGAGACCTCAGACGTCGTAGACGGTAGTACCGCCAACATCGGAGGGCAGCGATAAGCCGTCAGCGCGTCGCACTCATAAGCGCGCGTCTCGGCCGGGTCGTGGATCACCGCATCTTCTGGCAAAACCTGCTGCAATCGGCGCAGAACCACGTCCTTTCGACGCAGGATGTCGGGATTTGGCTTTGGCATTTCCATGGCGGCCCTCCAGTTTGGTAAAATAATATTACCAATTTTCTGATCTGGCAAGTTCTAACGTCACAACTTAGTGTCACGCTTATGTCCTGGATTGATCAGTCTCTGCCCTTCGCGCCACTCGATTTTGTCGGCATCGCCCTGCTGATCGGCGCGTGGCTGTGGATCGGCTGGCGGATCGAAAACCCGCCCCCTGAAAAACCCTCGGTTGGGATGATCATGGATGGCTATCGCCGGGACTGGATGAAGGAAATGGTCACGCGTCAGCCGCGTATGTTTGACGCGCAAGTGGTGGGCACGATGCGACAGGGTAGCACATTCTTCGCCTCGACTACGATGATCGCCATCGGGGGCGGGCTGGCCCTGTTGGGCAATACCGAACGGTTGGCAGGACTGGCGCAGGATCTGGCCCTGGGGACCGCACCCGCGTTGGTGTGGGAGGTCAAGATCCTGATCATCCTGTTGTTTTTGGCCAATGCCTTTCTGAAATATGTCTGGGCGCATAGATTGTTTGGCTATTGCGCCGTGCTGATGGCCGCCGTTCCAAATGACCCCGATGATCCCACCGCTTATCCCCGTGCTGGGCAAGCAGCCGAGATTTGCGTTACCGCCGCCCGCGCCTTTAATCGCGGCCTGCGGGCGACGTATTTCGCACTGGCGGCCGTGGCGTGGATTCTAGGGCCTGTAGCTTTGATTGCGGGGACCGTAGCAACACTGGCGATGCTGTATCGGCGCGAGTTCGCATCGCATTCGCGCACGGTGCTGCTTAACACCGGATCGTGATCACCACTCTGCATCAATGAGGTTAAGTTCACATCATGCGATATCTTGTTTTAACCGCCCTTCTGGCCACCCCCGCCCTTGCCGATGATCCCGTGATCGAGGCCGTCACTGCCAAACAGAGCGGCGCGACATGGCGATTCGATGTCACCGTCCTCCATCCCGAAACGGGTTGGGATGACTACGCAGATGGCTGGCGCGTGCTGGATATGGAGGGGAAAGAGCTAGGGATGCGCGTACTGCATCACCCGCATGAGAATGAACAACCCTTCACCCGATCGCTCAGTGGTGTGGCGATTCCCGAAGGAGTGGCGCAGGTTCAGGTGCAAGCCCGCACCAACACGGACGGCTGGGCCAAAGAGACCTTTGTGGTCGATTTGCACTGAGATCAGAAGACCCCCATCGCCAACCCAGCGGCCATAGCCAAGCCCAATTCGCGGCAGTTGTCCAACTGGGCGTCGGGGATGGTTTTCTCGGCCAATATCGCCTCGGGCGTTTGCGCATGGGTGCAGATGATCAAAGGCGGCTGCACCTCTTTCAACCGCCAGCCCGTTGCGATTCGGGCGGTTTGGCGTGCGGCGTTTTCGCCATCGGACCCGGCGCAAACCATTTGCGCATAGGGTCGGCCCTCAATGCGGCCCAGAACCGGGTAGTAGCTGCGATCGAAGAACTCTTTCATTAGACCCGAAATAGCGGCCAGATTCTCAGGCGCGCAGAAGACATAGCCGTCAGCTTTCAGTAAGTCTTCGGGTCCGGCCTGATCCGCGGTTTTCAGAACCACATCCGTCTCATCCCGCGCGGCCTGCGCTGCGGCTTCGGCCATCTGCCGGGCCCCGCCGGTACGCGAATGGTAGACGATCAAAAGCTGCGCCATATCAGACTCGATGATAAGGGCCGCCCGAGAGAATGGTCGTAGCCCGATAGAGTTGCTCGGCCAGCATCACACGGACCAGCATATGGGGCCAGACCATCGACCCGAATGAGATGGAAAAATCCGCTTCATCCCGCAGATTAGGGTCTATTCCATCCGCCCCGCCGATGATCAGCGCCAAATCCTGCCGCCCGGCATCACGCCAGCCGCCCAGCTTTTTGGCAAAATCCGGCGAGGACATCACTCGCCCGCGTTCGTCCAGCGTACAGATCACCGCGCCCTTGGGCAGCGCCTTGCGTAGCAGCGCGGCCTCGGCCCCCATGCCTGCGTTTTTTTTGTCTTCAACCTCAATCACCCGCGCGGGACCAAGGCCCAGCGCGCGGCCGGTCCGGTCAAATCGGGTCAGGTAATCGTCAAGCAGGGTCTTTTCGGGTCCGGCGCGCAATCGCCCGACCACAACTATGCTGATCCGCATATCTCTCTCGCCTCCGACCCTTCAACAGGGGCCGGGATGGCGCCTCAGTTGGCCGAGGCGCTGCCGCCCGCAGGCAGCCACATCTTTTCCAGCTGGTAGAATTCACGCACTTCGGGGCGGAAGATATGGACGATCACGTCGCCCGTATCGATAAGCACCCAGTCGCCGGCATCCTTGCCTTCGACCTTCGAGGTGAAACCGAATTCCTGCTTGATGCGATCCGTCAGCTTTTCCGCCATGGCCGCCACCTGACGGGTCGACCGACCCGAGGCAATCACCATGTGATCCGCAACAGAAGACTTACCTTGCAGGTTGATCTGCACGACGTCTTCGGCCTTGTCATCGGAAAGTGAGGAAAGGATACGCTCAAGCAGCTTGTCGCTGATTGACTGAGAGTGGGCCATCACGCTGGCCCCGTCATCGGCGGGCAAACCCGCCTGGGTATGTAGAGACAGGACATAGTCCTCCTTTGCTGCACGCCATCAAATCCCGGCGCCGGGGTACTAATAAGGTAACAAGGGGAATGCAACATTTCAATGAAGCGCCGCGCAACGTGGGGTCACTCCAATGCGATCTGTTGCTACTCTGCGTCGGACAAAAGTCGCACTTCACGCTGCGGGAAAGGCAGCGATATCCCCTCGGCTTTAAACGCATCCCAAAGCGCCAAATAGACATTGCCGCGGATGTTTGTCAGCCCTTTGGTCGGGTCGCTGATCCAAAAGCGCAAGACATAGTCGACGCTGCTGTCCCCGAAACCGGTAATATGGCAGACCGGTTCATGTAGACCGCCGCTCAGAACACGACCTACCGCTTTTACTGATTTGATGGCCGTTGCACGTACCTGGTGCGGGTCGTCGTCGTAGCTGGTGCCGAACTCAAGATCCAGCCGCACGAACTTGTCGGAATGCGACCAGTTCACGACCTGACTGGTAATCAGATCTTCGTTCGGGATCAGGTATTCCCGCCCATCCCGTGTCACGACCGAGACATAACGCGCGCCCAGCGCGTTGATCCACCCAAACGTATCGCCAAGCGATATCACATCGCCCGGCTTGATCGAGCGATCCATCAGGATGATAATCCCCGAGATTAGGTTCGATACCACCTTTTGCAGCCCAAACCCGATGCCCACACCGATGGCACCGGACAACAGCGCAATCCCGGTCAGGTCAAAGCCCAACGTGCGAATGGCTGCCAAGAAAACCGCACCATACAGAACCACCTGAATGCCCTTGGCCAATAGCACCTGCATGGAAGGCGTAATGTCATCGTTGTTTTTCAAACCACGTTCGGCTGCGCGCGTACCCACACGCGCCAACGTCAGCAGAACACCGATCAAAAGCGTCGCCTTGATGATCCCCAGCACCGAGATATGCAGATCTCCGATAGAAATCGCGACTCCGTCCAAAAACTCGGCCACGTCATCAGTCAGATTCAGGGCAACAAGCGTTGCATAGACCCACATGGCCCATTTGAAGATCCGCCGCAGCGTCCGGTTGCGCACCAGTCGCGCCACCAGCGCTATGGCCAACCACGCCGTCGCCAATGTCGCGATGACGCCAATGATATAGCTGCGGGACGGCCATGTGATCTGCTGCATGACCAGATACAGTGCCCAGGACAGCACTACGAAATAGACCAGCGTCAAGCGCTGCATCAGCTGTACTAAAACGCGCAACCGCCATTTGGGCCACCCAGTGCGCGCCCGCGCCCAAGAATCCCACCGGCCTTGCGTGAAAAGCTTAAGGCCAAATGCCAAAGCCCATAGCAATAGAATGATCACCAGCTGGTGCTGACGCCAGCCCGGCGTGACCACCAGTTCAAGAAGGTTTTCGAATTGCACGGAAAAGCCCGCGACCATGTTGTCATAAAGGTCCGACAGCGAGCTGGGGATCAGGTCTTGATTCATACCCCCAGCTTGGACAGCACAGCCCCATGATGCAAGCCTGACGCAGTTTTGAACCTTGATTGACGGCAAGCCGCGATATATCTGGACGCCATGAGACTCACTGTAGCCCAAATTCAGAACCTGGAAGACCGCGCGCGTCTGCGTGAACGGTTCTTTGGCGCTGCCCGCACGGTTCTGGCGCGGCTATCCGCGGCCTGAGCCATTTCGCCAGCCATTTCTCATTACATACGGGAGAGGACCGATGTCCCCCAAAACACTCTATGACAAGATCTGGGATGCCCATGTCGCGCACGAAGCCGATGATGGCACCTGCCTGCTGTATATTGACCGCCACCTGGTTCACGAAGTGACCAGCCCGCAGGCCTTTGAAGGGCTGCGTATGGCGGGCCGCAAAGTGCGCGCGCCGGAAAAAACCATCGCCGTGCCGGATCACAACGTTCCGACGACACCGGACCGTGTGAACGGGATCGAGAACCCGGAATCGCGCATTCAGGTCGAAGCGCTGGACAAGAACGCCAAGGATTTCGGCATTCACTACTATCCTGTGCATGACGTCCGTCAGGGCATCGTCCACATTGTCGGCCCCGAACAGGGCTGGACCCTGCCCGGCATGACCGTTGTCTGCGGCGACAGCCACACCGCCACCCACGGCGCGTTTGGCGCGCTGGCCCACGGCATCGGCACATCCGAGGTTGAGCACGTTCTGGCCACCCAGACCCTGATCCAGAAAAAATCCAAGAACATGAAGGTGGAAATCACCGGCAAATTGCAGCCGGGCGTGACCGCCAAGGATATCACTCTGGCCGTGATCGGTGAGACCGGTACCGCTGGCGGCACCGGCTATGTCATCGAATATTGCGGTGAAGCGATCCGCGATCTGTCGATGGAAGGCCGCATGACAGTCTGTAACATGGCGATCGAAGGCGGCGCCCGCGCGGGCCTGATCGCCCCTGACGAGACCACGTTCGAATATGTCAAAGGCCGCCCCCACGCCCCGAAAGGCGCACAATGGGAAGCCGCGATGGACTGGTGGAAAACGCTCTATACCGACGAAGGCGCGCATTTCGACAAGGTCATCACCCTGCGCGGTGAAGACATCGCGCCCGTCGTCACATGGGGCACCAGCCCCGAAGACGTGCTGCCAATCACCGCAACCGTGCCGAACCCCGAAGATTTCGAAGGTGGCAAGGTCGACGCGGCCCGCCGCTCGATCGAGTATATGGGTCTGGAAGCCGGTCAGAAGCTGAGCGATGTGCAAATCGACACCGTCTTTATCGGGTCTTGCACCAATGGCCGGATCGAAGATTTGCGCGCCGCTGCTGAAATCCTGAAGGGCAAAAAGATCAAGGACGGAATGCGCGCCATGGTCGTGCCTGGCTCGGGCCTTGTGCGCCTGCAGGCCGAGGAAGAAGGGCTGGCAGATATCTTCAAAGAGGCCGGTTTCGAATGGCGTTTGGCGGGATGCTCCATGTGTCTGGCGATGAACCCTGACCAGTTGCAACCGGGCGAGCGCTGTGCTGCGACCTCGAACCGCAACTTCGAAGGCCGTCAGGGCCGCGGAGGCCGCACCCACCTGCTAAGCCCGGCCATGGCTGCCGCTGCGGCACTCACAGGACGGCTGACAGACGTCCGTGAATTGATGTAAGGTGCCCTCATATCTGAATATTTGAGGGATTGAACTGATGAGTGACTGGATCAAATGGCTGCTGTTGGGGCTTCTGTCCATCGCGTTTGGCATCTTTGTGCTGGGCGCGCCCGCGGTGGCGTCTATTGCAGTAACGGTGGTAACCGGTGTGTTACTGCTGATTTCGGGTGTGTTGCAGATTGTCGGCGGCTTTACGGTCGAGGGCACCGGTAACAAGATCCTGTCGCTCATCATGGGTGTGGTGATGGTGTTCCTTGGATGGTCCTTCTGGATGCATCCGCTTGAGGGCACGCTGACATTGGCAACCGTCTGCCTAATCCTATTTCTGGCTGGCGGTATCGCCCGGGTTATCCTGTCGTTCCAGATGCGTGGCACACAGTATTTCTGGGCAACGCTGATCTCGGGCGTGATGTCGATTGTTCTGGCCGTCCTGATCTGGCGCTTTGCTGCCACCGACCCTGCGGTACTGTTCCAGTTGCTGGGCATTCTGCTGGGGATCGAGATGCTGTTCAACGGGCTTGGTCTGGTCTTCATGGCGTTCTTCGTCAAGAACAACCCCGATGCCGCCCTATCACCTGACGAAACCACAGAAGCGAAACAAGCTTAAAAGCAGGGCACGGGCGCGGCCCTCCCCTGCAGGAGTGTAGAGATGGAAAAGTTCGAAAAAGTCCACGGGGTGGCCGCCCCAATGCCGCTGATCAATATCGACACCGATATGATCATCCCCAAAGTGCACCTGAAAACGATCAAACGGTCTGGCCTTGGCGTCGTGCTGTTTGACGAGATGCGCTATCACGACCACGGCGGCGAGAACGAAGATTTCGTTCTGAACAAACCCGCCTATCGCAACACCGAGATTCTGGTGGCCGGCGACAATTTCGGCTGCGGCTCGTCGCGCGAACACGCGCCCTGGGCGATCAAGGATTTCGGCATCAAGGTCGTGATCTCGACCAGCTTTGCCGACATCTTCTTCAACAACTGCTTCAAGAACGGTATCCTGCCCATCGTGGTCGAGGACGAGCACCATGCGATCCTGATGGATGACGCGCACAAAGGTGAAAACGCCCGCATGACCGTGCATCTGGAAGAGCAGAAGATCACCACTTCGGACGGCGTCGAGATCACGTTTGACATCGACCCGCACCGCAAACATTGCTTGCTGAACGGTCTGGACGACATTGGCCTGACCATGGAGAAAGATCACCACATCGACAAGTTCGAGGATCACGCAAGCCAGGCCCGCCCCTGGGTCTGATTCTTTCGATTCTGCAAACACTCAACTTATTGGGGTCGCGTCAGCGGCCCCTTTCGCATTCTTGGGGTCGAGATTAACGCAACCACAACATGTAGCGGGCATCTTAAATACCGCGTCGGATTTGCGACACGAATGATGCAATCCCGCACCAGTTTTGCCATCTTTTTGCCCAAAATGGCGTGTTTTCTGCACCTTGGCTTGAGCGAAGTGCCTCAGGGGGCCAGTGTTGGCGCTAAAGAGGCATCCGTCAGAATAATCAACGGCGGGCACAAGTTGGAAAGAAGTCGGCAAAGAATCGGCCTATCCAGTTTGAAAGGGTTCGGATAGTGATTGCGCGCACAACAGGGGCGGCAATTCGGGGGATATTGGTTGCACTTATGGTGCTGACCCCCGCGTTGTATCTGCCCGTATCGTCAACGAATGGGACCGAGATCGTCGTGTTTCTCGCCATTCTCGCGTTTTTCCTGACGTTTGCTGAATATAACTCGGCCTTTCCCAGCTTTATCGAATTCCGAGATGCGCCGCCTGTAAACCGCCTGAGGTTCGTCGGACTTGTATCGATGATCATGTTCCTGACACTGATCTGCAAGAATGCCTACGCGCCGACCGCTTTGACCGAGGTATTCTACACGATAGGCGTTGGTGTCGCGAATGTCGTCGATTTCCCGTATTCGCCCGTTCGGCTGATAGTTCTTATGCTGCCCGTTGACGCAAGCATTCCACTGACCGAACTGGTTCGCATTTCAGCCAGCGTTGCGTATGTGGCTGCGCTGGCCACGATCGGCAGCTTTGCATATGCGGTTAAACTGCGCGGGTGGCCCACAGGCAATGGCGCGTTCAATGTCTGGACCAACCTACCCCTGTTCGACCCCACCAAAGGCGGAGACGTCGTCACCCGCCTGCAGCGAGACGGTCGTCTGAATATCTCGATCGGAGTATTGCTGCCCTTCCTGATACCGGCGCTGATCAAACTGCTGACCGACTATGCGAATCCGATCTCGCTCACTAACCCGCAGACGCTGATCTGGACCATGAGCGCCTGGGCCTTCCTGCCGGCCAGCATGATCATGCGCGGTATGGCCACCCTGCGCATTGCGAACCTGATCGTCGAAAAGCGCCGTGCGTATTCAACAACCGAGTCCACACAGACCGCATGATCCGCGTCTTGCTTTTGCTGCTGCTGCCCTTTGCGGCGCAGGCAGAAACCATCCGTGTAGCCTCATTCAACACCGAGCTCAGCCGTGACGGCCCCGGCCTGCTGCTGCGCGATATTCGGCGCGGCGATCCGCAGGTACAGGCCGTGGTCGCGGTTCTGACACGGACCCGCCCCGATATCGTTGCGCTACAGGGTGTCGACTGGGACCTGAATGGCGAAGTGCTTGCTGCTCTGAAGTCCAAGCTGCGCTTGGCTGGGCTGGACTATTTGCACCACTTTTCCGCGCAACCAAACGCAGGTTTGGAAACCGATCTGGATCTGGATGGCGACGGTCGCACACATGGTCCCGGAGACGCTCAGGGTTGGGGTCGTTTTACTGGTCAGGCGGGCATAGTAGTTCTGTCCCGCTATCCCATTGTGCGTGAAGGCGTTCAGGATTTCACGCCATTGCTGTGGCGCAATGCACCCGATGCGCAGCTACCGGTCAAGGATGGTGCCCCCTTCCCATCCGACGCGGCGCACCGCGTTCAGCGCTTGTCTTCGGTCGGGCATTGGGTTGTTCCGGTCGAAACGCCCTTCGGGCCATTGGACCTGCTAACCTTCCACGCAGCGCCGCCGGTGTTCGACGGGCCTGAAGACCGCAATGGCCTGCGCAACAAAGATGAAATCCTGTTGTGGCGTGCCCTTTTAGACGATCGGATCGGCACACCACCCCATGCGGCTTTCGTCATTGCCGGAGACGCAAACCTGGACCCGTCACGGGGCGAAGGGCGCAAAGAGGCCATTCGCATGCTGTTAGAAGACCAACGTCTGCAAGACCCTGAGCCTGCGGATCCGACCGGCAACACGGCCACGGTCAGTTGGAAAGCAGTTGGGGAAATGCGGGTCGACTACGTTCTGCCCTCGACGCATTTGCGTGTGGTGGACGCGGGCATTCATTGGCCCGACAAAGACACAGGCTTGCGAAAAGAGGCGCAAGCAGCCAGTCGCCACCGTTTGGTATGGGTCGACTTGGCCCAGCCATAGAGGCTCTAAAAGCGATATCAGCAGGAATACAAACCCTGCACAGGACGTCAGCCCGGACCAGCAGATATCCGGGCTGCGTCACAGAATTCAATCAGAGCGGGCCGGTATAGGTGCCACGCGGCGGGTAATCATTGCCTAATGTGAATTTCAGGCCGCCGACGATATCAGAAATGGCCGGGCGGCCGAACGGCGTTGTCTGCTGCCACGCATAGTACAACGTCCTGTCTGTCCCGATATAGAAATGGCCGGGTTCGGCGAACATCGCGGGCTCGGTACTGCCCTCGCGCGCGGTTGAGATTTGCAGCCCCCAATACTCACGCGCGGCGGCCAAAGGCAGGCTGTGCCCCACACGCAGACGCGACACCCCGGCTTTTTCGGCAGTTTCCGCAGCACGTTCAGCAGTATCCGTGGTCACCATGATCACCTCAACACTCAGAGCGGCGAAATCGTCCAGCGCGGCCTCAACCTCGGTCATCTGCTTGATGCAGATAGGGCAATGCAGCCCGCGATATTGAATCACCAGCGTGCCGTTTTCACCCTTATCGGCATCCAGATCGAAACTTCCGTGGCTGACGGTATCGATTTTCAGGCCTGGAACAGGATTTCCCGGTGTTAACATGTGTTTTCCTCGTGATTTGGCTGGATCGTCTCATTGACCCGCTCGGGTCCAGACGCTAGGCCCTGTGCGACGAAACGCAAGGAGATCCTTCATGTCCAACCCTTCGCTCCTCATCCTGCCCGGAGACGGAATTGGCCCGGAAGTTATGGCCGAAGTGCGCAGAATCATCGGATGGTTCGGCGACAAGCGCGGCCTTCACTTTGACGTGAGCGAGGATCTGGTCGGCGGTGCCGCCTATGACGCGCATGGCAAGCCCCTTTCGGATGAAACCATGGCCAAGGCACAAGAGGTGGACGCGGTTCTGCTGGGTGCCGTGGGCGGCCCGAAATACGACGATCTTGATTTCAGCGTAAAGCCTGAACGCGGCCTGTTGCGCCTGCGCAAGGAAATGGACCTGTTTTCCAACCTGCGCCCGGCCCAGTGCTTTGACGCACTGGCGGATTTCTCGTCGCTGAAGAAAGACATCGTGGCCGGACTGGACATCATGATCGTGCGCGAGCTGACATCGGGCGTCTATTTCGGCGAACCGCGCGGCATCTTCAACGAAGGCAATGAACGCGTGGGCATCAACACCCAGCGTTACACCGAGTCCGAAATCGAACGCGCCGCGCGCTCGGCCTTTGAACTGGCGATGCGCCGGAACAAAAAGCTGTGCTCGATGGAAAAAGCCAACGTGATGGAATCGGGCATCCTGTGGCGCGAGGTCGTAGACCGTGTGGCCGCCGATTACCCCGAGGTCGAGCTGACCCACATGTATGCTGACAACGGCGCGATGCAGTTGGTGCGCGCGCCCAAGCAGTTTGACGTGATCGTCACCGATAACCTGTTCGGCGATATCCTGTCGGATTGTGCGGCGATGCTGACCGGCTCGTTGGGTATGCTGCCATCCGCTTCGTTGGGTGCGCCCATGGCCAACGGTCGCCCCAAGGCGATGTACGAACCCGTCCACGGCTCGGCCCCCGATATCGCGGGTCAGGGCAAGGCCAACCCGATTGCCTGTATCCTCAGCTTTGCTATGGCGCTGCGCTATAGCTTTGATCAGGGGAATGAGGCGGATCGCCTGGAAGCGGCAATTGAAAAAGTGCTGGCCGATGGCGTCCGCACCGCCGACCTGCTGGCCGAAGAGGGCGTACAGCCTGTGTCGACCACCGAGATGGGTGACGCGATTCTGGCGGCGCTGGACGAAAGCGTCTAATCCCCTCGACCCAAGTCAAATAAAGGCGGTGCCCGGTGCGCCGCCTTTTTCTTTGGCCGGTCAATTCCCGAAAATGTTGTTCAACAGGTTATTGATGGCCCGATCCAAACCGGTTTGCTTTTTACGACGCTGTTGCTGTGGCTGAGCGGTCCTGACGGGCGGGTCCGGTGCCAACATCGGCAGCGGTGTGGGCGTCATCCCCTCGGTCACGCGGACCATTGTTTCTTTCCATATCTCGGCGGGCAGACCACCTCCGGTAACGCCGGACAGTGGCGTGTTGTCATCATACCCCATCCATACACCAGCCACGTAGTCCGCCGTGAAGCCGACAAACCACGCATCCCGAGCGGCCTGCGTTGTACCTGTTTTGCCTGCCACCTGCCAGCCCGGCAGTTTCGCGCGCCCGCCGGTCCCTTCGGACACCACACGCTCCATCATCCAGGTCAGCTGCTTGGCCGCCTTATCGTTGATCACACGTTCGCCGATACCAGTTGTCGTCACCATGACAGGCGTTTCATCGCCCAATAGCTTCAGTTCAGTCAGGCCATAAGGCTCGACCGACGAACCGCCGTTCAGGATACCCGCATAAGCGCCGGTCATCTCGATCAGCGTGCTCTCGGACGCGCCCAGCGCCAGAGCTGGCCCCTCGGCCAGGTCGTTTGCGATGCCAAAACCGCTGGCAACAGTGCGTACGTTATCAAGCCCCGATATCTCGGCCACCTTCACCGCCGGGATATTCAGCGAGTTCATCAGCGCGTCTGCCAATGTCACCCGGCCATAGAACTTGTTGGTATAGTTCTTGGGACACCATGGTCCCGAACCGGGAATATCGATGCAGTAGGGTTCGTCCATCACCGTATCCAGCGGCGAATAGCCCAGCTCAAGCGCAGTCGCATAGACGAAAGGTTTGAAAGATGATCCGGTCTGGCGCAGTGCTTGTGTGGCGCGATTGAACGCACCCGAGACGCGGGTCTTGCGCCCGCCGACCATCGCGCGCACCGCACCATCCGCCGACATCACGACAATCGCGGCCTGAGCCTTGGATCCTTCACGCACCTTTTCCTGAAAGATATATTGCAACGCTTCTTCCGCCGACTTCTGCAGCCGCTGATCCAGAGTCGTGCGGATCACCACATCCTCAGTGGTGTTTCGGGTAAAGAACTCGGGTCCGCTGGCCATGACCCAATCGGCGAAATACCCGCCTGCGCGCGCAGCCGCGGCCTCGGACAGTTGTGCCGGCCGTGCGCGCGCCTCGCTGGCCTGCGCGGTGGACAGGTATCCCTGATCCTCCATCAACCCAACGACAAGCCGCGCCCGGTCCTGCGATCGTTGCAGGTTGTTGGTCGGCGCATAGCGGGTGGGGGCGACCAGCAAGCCCGCCAGCATCGCCGCCTCGGACGGTGAAACCTCGGCCGCTGAAATACCGAAATAACGCTGGCTGGCGGCTTCGAACCCGCGGGCGCCAGCGCCAAGGAAAGCACGGTTGAGGTAGATCGTCAAAATCTCGTCCTTGGAGTATTTCACCTCCATCGCCATCGCATAGACGGCCTCTTTTGCCTTGCGCCAGAGCGAACCCTGTCGGCAATCGGACTCGTATGCGGCCTCTGACTCCCACTCGGCGGGATCATACGGCACACCCAGACACAGCAACTTGGCCGTCTGCTGCGTGATGGTCGAGCCCCCATGGCCCGACAACGGCCCCCGTCCTTCGCTAAGGTTGATACGCACGGCACTTGCCACACCACGGGGGCTGACACCGAAATGACGGTAGAACCGTTTATCCTCGGTCGCGATGACCGCGTGTTTCAGATGCGGTGAAACCGTATCTGCTGTGATCACACCGCCGAATTGGTCGCCGCGCCATGCAAAGACCTTACCCTCGCGGTCCAGCATCGTCACGGAACCCCGCGCGCGTCCGTCCAACAGCGAATCGACATCAGGCAGTGAGGTGTAGACAACACCGATCGCCAACACGAGCAACAGCGCGCACACGGCCCCCACGCGCCAGGTCACGCCCCAGACCATACGCCAGAGCCAACGGATCAGGCGGCGGAAAAATCCGCCCCCTTTGCCACCTGATTTGTTACGTGTTTTCTTACGGGTGGACTTTCGGGTGGTGGTCTTGCGTGCGACAGCCTTCTTGCCCGCAGGTTTCGCGGTGCGCTTGGTCGCCTTGGGTTTACGACCCTTGGACGGGTATCTTTTGTCCGCAACCAAAGGGGATTTGCGACGCCTGGAATCTGTCATTTCCGAACTCTGCCCGGTTATCGTTTTGAGCCACCATACCTTGCCCGACCAATGAAGTTGAGGTCTGAATTTCAGGTAAATCGCTTCCTTATTGTGCACAATTTTTAGGCGTTGTCCTCATTCTGTGCAAAAATTGTGCACCTCGCCGCAAATTTCCCCAGCGTTTGGCTGCTCTCGGCGTTCCTAAACGCGGCCAGTCAGGCTTTTTTGCTGCGAGTGCAAACAAGCCGGACAGACCGGGAAGCAGAGGGGATCAACGTGAAACTGATCATTGCGACAATCAAGCCGTTCAAGCTGGAGGAGGTGCGCGAGGCACTGACCGAGGCCGGTGTGCGCGGCATGATGGTGACCGAAATCAAGGGCTTCGGCTCGCAGTCCGGTCACACCGAGATTTACCGCGGCGCCGAATACGCCGTGAACTTCGTACCTAAGATCAAGCTGGAAATCGTGGTGCCCGCCACGATGGCCGACCAGATCGTCGAAACCATCACCAAAACCGCCAAGACCGGCAAGATCGGCGACGGCAAGATTTTCGTCCTTGATGTCGAGCAGGCCCTGCGCGTGCGGACCGGGGAAACGAACGAAGAGGCGCTGTAAGGCGCCCCCATCCGTAAAAGGACAGATATCAGATGAAACTAAACCGAATTCTCACCACAGCCGCTGTGCTGGTCGCCTTTCCTGCGGCTGCCTTCGCTAATGACCCGCCTTCGTCGATGGAGGACGTGGGCTATATCTTCACCACTCTGCTGTTCCTGATGGCCGGTTTCCTGGTCTTCTTCATGGCGGCTGGTTTTGCCATGTTGGAAGGTGGCCTTGTGCGCTCCAAGAACGTGGCGATGCAGATGACCAAGAATATCGCGCTGTTTTCGATTGCGGCGATCATGTATTGGCTGGTTGGCTTCAACACGATGTATCCCGGCGACTTTAACGGCTTCTTCTCCCTTGGTGGTCAGACCGTTCTTGATCCGGTTGGCATTGCGTCTGCGGATGCGGCGCTGGATTATGCGTCGATCGGATCGGACTTCTTCTTCCAGCTGGTCTTCGTTGCCGCAACGGCCTCGATCGTGTCAGGTGCAGTAGCCGAGCGTATCAAGCTGTGGCCCTTCCTGATCTTCGTCGTTGTTCTGACCGGCATCCTGTACCCGATCTCTGGTTCGTGGCAGTGGGGCGGCGGCTGGCTGTCTGAAGCTGGCTTCTCGGACTTCGCTGGTTCGACCGTTGTACACTCGGTCGGCGGCTGGGCCGCTCTGGCAGGCGTGATCGTTCTGGGCCCGCGTATCGGCAAGTACAAAGACGGTAAAGTCCACCCGATGCCCGGTTCGAACCTGGCACTGGCAACCCTGGGTACGTTCATCCTGTGGCTGGGTTGGTTCGGCTTCAACGGCGGCTCGCAGCTGGCAATGGGAACCGTGGGTGACGTTTCCGACGTGTCGCGCATCTTTGCCAACACCAACATGGCCGCTGCATCCGGTGCCGTAGCGGCGCTGATCCTGACGCAACTGCTGTACAAAAAGCCTGACCTGACCATGGTGCTCAACGGCGCGCTGGCCGGTCTGGTCTCGATCACGGCTGAACCTCTGGCCCCGACTCTGTTCGGCGCACTTTGGATCGGTGCCGTGGGCGGTGTCATTGTAGTCTTCGCGGTTCCGATGCTGGACAAGTTCAAGCTGGACGACGTTGTCGGTGCGATCCCGGTTCACCTGTTCGCCGGTATCTGGGGCACCATCGCCGTGATCTTCTATGGTGAAGCCTCGTTGGGCACTCAGCTGCTGGGCATCGCAGCTTACGGTGTGTTCACCTTTGTCGGCGCGCTGATCCTGTGGGTCATCCTGAAGACCACCCTTGGCATCCGTGTCAGTGAAGAAGACGAGATCAACGGTCTCGACATGGCCGAGCTGGGCATGGAAGCCTACCCGGAATTCTCGAAGGGTTAATATCCCTGAGATACCCAAACCAAAGCCGGGCGTTCGCGCCCGGCTTTTTCTTTGGATCATACAGGCATGAAAAAAAGCCGCGCCCTAAGGCGCGGCTTTGATGTATTATTCAGATAGGCTTAAACGCCGACGTCGACAATCGCCTTGGCCAGAATCGGCACCGTGTTGGCGTTCAGACCAGCGATATTCAAACGGCTGTCTCCCACCATATAGATCCCGTGATCGTTGCGCAGTTGCTCGACCAATTCAGGTGCTGCGCCCAGACGCGAGAACATGCCGCGGTGCTGGGCGATAAAACCAAAGCGGTCTGATCCGGTCAGGCGTTGCAGCTCATCGGCCAGTTGCTGACGCAGGCCCAGCATGGACAGGCGGACCTCTTCCAGCTCGGCCGCCCAGTCGGCGCGCAGGGCATCGTCATTCAGGATCGTGGTCACAACCCGCGCGCCGTGGTCGGGCGGGAAGGAATAGTTCTGACGGTTCAGGAAGGCCAGCGTCGACTGGTTCAGCGACGTTTGCGCTGCGTCATCACTGATCGCCATCAGCAAGCCAGTCCGTTCGCGATAAACGCCGAAGTTCTTCGAGCAGGACGCCGCGATAAGGCAACGCTTGACGGATGAGGCTACCAGACGGGTTGCCTGCGCGTCTTCCTCAAGCCCGTCACCAAAGCCCTGATAGGCAATGTCGACCATCGCCACGAGGCCCAGCTCGTTGATAACGTTCACAACCTCTTGCCACTGGACCATGTTCAGGTTGGCCCCGGTCGGGTTGTGGCAGCAGCCATGCAGCAGCACGACGTCGCCTGCTTTGGCGGTTTTCAGATCGGCAATCATACCGTCGAAATCAACGCCACGGGTCTCACCGTCGAAGTACCGATAGGGAACGGTCTCCATCCCCAGATAGTTCAGGATCGACAGATGGTTCGGCCATGTTGGGTTCGACACAAAGACGCGGGCCGAGGGGTTGGCCATGCGGATCATCTCGAACGCCTGACGACAGGCACCGGTGCCGCCGGGGGTCGCCACGGCGGCGATGTTGCCACGCGGCACGGCATCGCCGAGGATCAGGTTAATCATCGCATCGGCATAGGCCGGATCACCAGCCAGACCCGTGTAAGCCTTGCTCTCCTGTTCCTCCAGAATGCGCTTTTCGGCGGCCTTGACGGCGCGCATCACCGGGGTCACGCCTTCGGCATTCTTGTAGACGCCCACACCCAAGTCGATCTTTTGATCGCGCGGGTCTTCGCGGTACATCTGCATCAGCGCCAGGATTTTATCGGCGGGCTGCGGTTTGAGGTTCTCGAACATCAGTTCTCTCCGGTTGCGACGGGCAGGGTCGGGAAGGCACCCCATTCAGCCCAGGAGCCGTCATAAAGCGAATGGTCTTTCTTGCCCAAGCGTTCCAGCGCCAGGCTAAGGATCGCGGCGGTCACGCCCGACCCGCAAGTGGTGATCGCGGGTTTTGTCAGATCAACGCCTGCGGCCTCGAACACGGCGCGGCAATCCTCGGGCGATTTCATAGTGCCGTTTTTGTTCAATAATTCGCCAAAAGGTACGTTGTGCGAACCCGGGATGTGGCCCGAGCGCAGCCCCTCGCGCGGTTCGGGCGCAGTGCCTGCAAAGCGCGCAGCCGCGCGTGCGTCGATGATTTCGTGGTCATTCAGCTTGGCAGCGGCCGAGACCTGCGTCACGTCCCGCACCAGATGGTTCTGCACGCGCACAGTCATGTGGCGGTCACGGATCACGGGGGGCAGGTCTTCGATCTCGCGGCCCTCGGCCTGCCATTTGGGAAAGCCACCGTCCAGCACGGCCACGTTCTCTTGCCCCATCAGACGGAACAGCCACCAGACCCGTGCCGCCGACATCAGCCCGGCACCGTCATAGACCACGACCTGATGCCCGTCGCCGACACCCATCGCCCGCATCCGCGACATGAACTTTTCAACCGGGGGCGCCATATGCGGCAGGTCCGAGCGGCGGTCGGAGATTTCATCAATATCAAAGAACCGGGCACCGGGGATATGGGCCGCGTCATATTCGGCCTTGGCATCGCGGTTCTGCGCAGGCAGATACCATGACCCATCCAGAACCCGCAGGTCCGGGTCTTTCATATGGGCCGCAAGCCATTCGGTAGAAACGAGGGTTTTCGGATCGTCCTGCATCAAAGCCTCCCCTAAGCGAGCTTGGGTTTTCCCTATACGCGCAGGGGTGCAGGTTCAAGACTGGATGGGAGCAGCGGACCGCTTAACCGGCCTGACCATAGTGGTGCATGTTCAGAAACGCGGCACCCTGCGGTCCAGCGCGATAGCCATGGGGCAGATCGGCGGCAAAGCGCAGCCCTTGCCCGGATTGCAAAGGCACCCATTCGCCATCGCGCAGAATCTCTAGCGATCCGTTCAGCACGAACACCTCTTCGGTAACGCCCGCGGCGTGGGCGGCGGATTCGTGGCTCTGATTTGGGGCCAGATCGACATGAAAGGTCTCGGCACCCAGAACAGGATCATAGGGAAAGACGATCTTGACCTCGATGCTGCCGGGGAAAGTCACGGTTCGAAAGAGGCTTTCATCCGTAGGGTCACGCAACACCGACGATCCTATCAGCGCGCTGAGCGGCAACTGAAACCCTTTGGCGATCTTCCAAAGGGTCGCAATGGTCGGGCTGGATTCGCCGCGCTCGATCTGGCCCAGCATGGCTTTGCTGACGCCTGTCATCTCGGCCACCTTGGACAGGCTCAGCCCAGAGGCTGCGCGCACATCCCGTAGTTTCAGCGTAATGTCGTCCTGTGCCATGTCGTTCGTCTTTCGAATCCTCTTGTGCGTTATAGCGCACATGTGGTACGTGCGCTATAACGTACGAACCCCAAGACATGCAACCCGAGGCAATAGGGACACAGCGTCATGCCACTATACCGATCCAGAACCTCTACTCATGGCCGCAACATGGCCGGCGCCCGCGGCCTGTGGCGCGCAACCGGCATGGGGGATGACGATTTCGGCAAGCCAATCATCGCCATCGTCAACTCGTTCACGCAATTTGTGCCCGGTCACGTCCACCTGAAAGACCTTGGCCAGATGGTCGCGCGCGAGGTTGAAAAGGCCGGTGGCGTCGCCAAAGAGTTCAACACGATCGCAGTGGATGATGGCATCGCCATGGGCCATGACGGGATGCTGTATTCGCTGCCCTCGCGCGAGGTAATCGCGGATTCGGTAGAATACATGGTCAATGCACATTGCGCCGACGCGATGGTCTGTATCTCGAACTGTGACAAGATCACGCCAGGTATGCTGATGGCCGCCATGCGCCTGAACATCCCTGCGATCTTTGTTTCGGGCGGGCCGATGGAGGCGGGCAAGATCGACATCGCCGATCTGGACGCCAAGAAAATCGACCTTGTGGATGCAATGGTTGCTGCCGCCGACGACCGGTTCACCGACGAGCAGGTCCAGCATATCGAGGAAAATGCCTGCCCCACCTGCGGGTCGTGCTCGGGCATGTTCACAGCGAACTCGATGAACTGTCTGGCCGAGGCGCTGGGTCTGGCACTGCCGGGCAACGGGTCCACGCTGGCCACCCACTCGGATCGCAAAGAGCTGTTCCTTGAAGCCGGTCGCCGCATCGTCGAGATCACCAAGCGCCACTATGATCTCGACGAAAAAGGCTTCCTGCCCCGCGAAATCGCCACGTTTGATGCGTTCGAAAACGCCATGTCGCTGGACATCGCCATGGGTGGCTCGACCAACACCGTGCTGCACCTGCTGGCCATCGCGCATGAGGGCGGCGTGGATTTCGACATGTCCGACATGGATCGGCTCAGCCGGAAAGTGCCGTGTCTGTGCAAAGTCGCACCCAATACAGAGAATGTGCATATGGAAGACGTTCACCGCGCCGGTGGCATCTTCTCGATCCTCGGCGAGCTCAGCCGCGCCGGTCTACTGCACGAAGGTTGCAGCACTGTACATTCCGGCACCATGGGCGAAGCGATTGCCAACTGGGACATCAAGGTGGCCAACAACCCCAAGGCGCAAGACCTGTTCAAAGCGGCCCCCGGTGGAGTGCGCACAACGCAGGCATTCAGCCAGTCCAACCGGTACAAAGAACTGGACACCGACCGCGAAGGTGGCGTGATCCGGTCCAAGGAGCACGCGTTCAGTCAGGATGGCGGTCTGGCCGTTCTGTTCGGCAATATCGCGCGCGACGGCTGTATTGTGAAAACCGCCGGTGTGGACCCGGCCAGCCTGACGTTCACCGGCTCGGCCTATGTCTGCGAAAGCCAAGATCAGGCGGTGAACGACATCCTGACCGGCAAGGTGAAAGAGGGCGACGTGGTCGTCATCCGCTACGAAGGTCCGCGCGGTGGTCCGGGGATGCAGGAAATGCTGTACCCGACCTCATACCTGAAATCCAAAGGTCTGGGCAAAGCCTGCGCGCTGCTGACCGACGGTCGGTTCTCGGGCGGCACCTCGGGTCTGTCGATTGGCCACGTCTCGCCTGAGGCGGCCGAGGGCGGTGTTATCGGTCTGGTGCGCCAGGGTGACAAGATCGAGATCGACATCCCCAAACGCTCGATCCATCTGGCAATCTCGGACGAAGAACTGGCTACCCGCCGCGCCGAGCAGGATGAAAAGGGCTGGGAGCCCGCCGCACCGCGCAAACGCAAAGTCTCCACGGCGCTGAAAGCCTATGCCAAGCTGACCACAAGCGCGGCCAAAGGGGCTGTGCGCCAGGTTTGAGTTAGACACCGCTCAAGAAAAAAGCGGCCCACCTTTAGGGTGGGCCGTTTTTTGTTCTTTCATGCGGACAAAACCGCGCTTTCGCTGCGGCTTCACCAATGGCAATTTTTCGTAAAACTTTTCAGTTTTGCGTATTGAAATCAAAGAGTGTCGAATACCGATCTCGGGCAAGCGTTTTAGCCTCGGCCACGTTCAGCGACGCCTGCGTTTCTTATTCTGTCAGGCCCTTGGCGCACGATTTCGACCACAAACGGCGTGCAGATACGGGAGACCAGGGTAAGGCAGCTTCTGACAAACACAGTCTCAGAGGCGCTGGCAGGCCATCATAGGCTGACATGGGATCACCAGTCCGACGTTTGCGGCGGAGGCTACTTTGTTCAAGATTGCCGCTCATATTTCGTCTTCCTGATCGGCCACGGGGTCGAGAACGAGGACGAGCCGGGTTTCGCCTGTTCCCTCGATGGGCGGCGATCGATGTAGCAAACCCGAAGGTGTCTCGGCAGGCCAAAGCGTTCCGCGCAAGAGGATGGGTGAGCCGGTTTGAACCGTGAACACACGTTCCGGTTCAGTACCGTCGGTCGATATTCCGTATTGCGTTCCGGTGCCTCGATAGGTGCACACAAGCCGTGCAGTGATGGCGTCGATGTGAAACCTGCGACAGGCGTTGGTTGTTACGACGTCCAACCGCAGTCGCAGGAAACTGGCGATCATCAAGTCTGAGAACATGTCGGCCAGCCCAGCGATATCCGCCTGAAGCCAGTCGCGTTCCGCCCCGGCGGGCAAATTGGCCATGTCAAAGAGGTGCTGGACCGTTTCACCGACTGCATGCGCCGGAAGGATAACCCGAGCGCGAGGCAGAGTTTCGACGTCAACGCCATCCAACCAGGATTGCACCTCTGGCGGCGTTTGCCGACGCCAGATCGCAGCGGCACAGCCGGGCTTCAGGAACGTGCTCAAGGCCGTTGGATCATCTGCGATACCGACACCAATGGCGGCATCCTTGATGTTCTTCCGGGCAAAATTCATGCTGCATCCTCAACACGACGCCACCCCGGAAACGGATCGGGCAGGTCAAGCGGCAAGGCGTCTGGTCCGCTTGCCACGACTGTCGGAACAAGGCAGCCATCCAGTTTTGCCGTCAGAGCGGTCCAGTTAATACCGGCACCGATGAAAACCAGTTCCTGCCGCCGGTCTCCCCAAGGCTTTGCCCAATGTTGTTTCATGTAGCCAGATGCCGCGACATGTTCGGGCCAGCGATCTTTGGGCACGTTCGCCCACCAGGTTCCAATGGGCTTGATGCTCGACAACGATCCAGCCAACGAAAATTCCGCCACCCATTCTGGTCGGGTTGCGATCCAGAAATGACCTTTAGCCCGGATGACGCCCGGCATGTCATCGTTCAAGGCTGCAAGAATTTTTTCAGGGATAAACGGAGCCTTTGCACGGTAAACGTAGGAGGCCACACCATATTCCTCTGTCTCAGGCACATGGTCAGCAAAACCATACAGCTCCTTTGCCCACATCGGATGTTCATGTGCCTGCTCGAAATCGAAAAGACCTGTATCGAGGATCTTTTCAGCTGCAACCTGCGATTGGTTGGTTTCGATGATTTCCGCATCGGCATTGAGGCTTCGGATTATCTTGCGCGCCCCGTCGACCTTTTCGGGGCCTGCATCATTGACCTTGTTCAAGATGACAACATCGGCAAACTCAATCTGATCTGTCAGCAGATGCACGAGGGTGCGTTCGTCCTCTTCGCCCATGGTTTCGCCGCGATCGCTCAGGAAATCGTGGCTGCCGTAGTCGTTCAGAAGGTTCACGGCATCAACCACCGTGACCATGGTATCGAGCCGAGCCACATCTGACAGGCTCTCCCCGAATTCATCTCTGAAATCGAAAGTGGCGGCGACGGGCAGTGGTTCGGATATCCCGGTGGATTCGATCAGAAGATAGTCAAAGCGCCCCTCTGTGGCGAAGCGGCGCACTTCGTCAAGCAGGTCATCACGCAGGGTGCAGCAAATGCAACCGTTTGAAATCTCCACCAGCGTCTCGTCCGTTCGACTAAGCTCGGTATCGGCCCGGACCAGGTCCGCATCAATGTTCACTTCCGACATATCGTTGACGATAACCGCGACTCGTCTTCCGTCCCGATTATTGAGAACCCGGTTGAGAAGAGTTGTTCTTCCTGCACCCAGAAAGCCGGAAAGCACCGTGACCGGAAGACGTTCATCTGACATAAACCGCTCCAAAGCTGATGTGATATTTCTCGCAACTTACGCAGTTACTAGACTAATGCAACTACAAAAGTTACGTGTATGATCCGTTTGGAGAAAAACCGCACATGAAACGAAACTCTCGCCTGTCGCTTGCTCTGCATACACTCAGCCATATGGCCGGAGAGCCGGACCGCGTGCGGACGTCGTCCGACATCGCAGATCACGCGGGCACCAATCCTGTTGTGGTCCGCCGCGTGCTAGGAAGGCTGCGAGAGGCGGGTCTGCTGACCTCGGAGAAGGGTCACGCAGGCGGTTGGCGCCTGGCCCGCAAACCGCAAGAAATTTCCCTGGCCGATGTCTACCTTGCCCTTGATGAGCGTTTGGTCGCTTCTGACGAGATCAGCGAAGCCCCTGCATGTTCCGTCGAGCACGCGTTGCAAAAACGCGTATCCGGTGTCCTTGAGGAAATCGAACAGAGCCTTATCCAGAAGCTTAGCGAAACATCGATTTCCGAAGTGCGGGATGCCTGATCTGGCATAGATCCGCACAGAGCAACCGTTTGGTTAGCGTGCAGCATCGTTTGGTTTAGGCTCGGAGCAGACATTTGCCGCGCCTGGGCAGAATGACGGTTCTGCAGACAAAGCTGCCATTAGCTAATAAGTAAGCAATGGCAGCGGTTCGCAAGAAAGCGGACATTTCCGCTCCACACGTTGGTCCGGACGACCGCCTCGGCTTTGCTCATTCACAGTGTAACCTCCGCGCGTTTACCTTTTAACGCAGCTACACTAACTCGAAAAACGGCCTTCTGAGCTGCCGATAAGACAAACAGCAGTACCGAGACGACGACGTATTACGAAGTTGTCTTTTCAGTTTGACAAGAAGTGCTCGGGTTTCTCTCCGCCTCACTTTAACTAATTCGTATTTTTGACTTTGTTTGGTAAGCGCGTACAATTGTAACAGCTTTAGGCGCAAAATCCGCAAGTTAGGCCACCTTCACAGCGACGAAGTAAGGAACGCGGAAGGCACGGGAGAGGGATATGAAGAGAATTTTTGGTTGGCTATTTGCCTTCGTGTTGCTTACCGGCTGCTGGGAGAAGGAAGAAGATGCGACCCAAACACTTATTCGACCTGTCAGAGCCATCGAGATTTCCGACCTCTCCAGTTTGCATGACCGATATTTTGTCGGAACAGCCAGGGCCGCGCGCGAAGTCTCATTGGCCTTTCGCGTACCGGGCAATGTTGTTGGCGTCGATGTTCAGGTTGGCGACCTTGTAACGAAGGGTGCCATTATGGCAGCCTTGGATCCAGCCCCATACCAGGCCGAAGTAGACCGGCTTACCGCCGAACTAGCAAGCGCACAGGCAACGTTTGAGAACGCCAAGTTGCAAACAGATCGGCAACGATCGTTGGTCGAAAAGGACGTTGCAGCTCAGGCGACACTTGACCGATTTATCGCTGGCGAGACATCCGCTCAGGCGGCCATCAATTCTGTTCAAGGCGCTCTGGACAGAGCCACTCTGGATTTAACCTATACGAGTTTGGCGGCACCGTTCGATGGCCGTGTTGTCGGCAAATACATTGAAGATTTCGAAGAAGTCGCCGCTCAGACTCCGGTGCTGCGCATTTTGGATGCCGAACGCATCGAAGTGGTGATCGATATCCCCGAACGATACATCGCCCTGATCCCCCACATTGAAGACATCACCGTTACTTTTGATGCTCTGGGGGATGTGGTTCTACCGGCGGAAATCAGCGAGATTGGATCCGAGGCTTCGGCGACGACCCGAACCTTCCCTGTCACGTTGATTATGGATCAACCGGAAGACGCACTTGTTCTTCCCGGTATGGCTGGGCGCGTCCGTGGCCAGCCAAAGGAGGGGCACGAACCATTCGATGCGATCATGGTTCCTGCCAGCGCGGTTTTCGTGCCTGAAGGGGAAACAGATCCGCATGTCTGGGTATTCGATGCCAGCTCAGAAACCGTAACGGCAAGGAAGGTTTCGCTTGGCACGCCCCGGTCACAAGGGGTGGCCGTTAGTGAAGGTCTGGAATTTGGTGATGTGGTCGTCACTGCCGGAGCGAACTCTTTGCGAGAAGGCCAAAAAGTTTCACGACTTTCCGAGGATACAGAGTAATGGGTCTCGCGGCGTTCTCCATCCGCAACGCTAAATTCGTTTGGTTCACGGTAGTCATGCTTACGTTGGGCGGCATTTCGGCTTTCTTTAGTCTGGGGCAGCTAGAAGACCCCGAGTTCACTATCAAAACTGCGGTTGTGACCACCCTCTATCCCGGCGCCAGCCCTGAAGAAGTTGAGCAAGAGATCACAGAACGTATCGAGCTGAAACTCCAGGAAATTAAGGAGATTGATTACATCTCGAGCGAAAGCAGGGCGGGTGTGTCGACGATTAAAGTCGAAATTCGCCCGAACTATTGGTCGGACCAGCTACCGCAAATCTGGGACACACTACGTCGGAAAGTCAGAGACGTGGAAACAGACCTGCCCCCTGGCGCGGGTCGTCCTGCCATCAACGATGATTTCGGTGATGTCTTCGGTCTACTGCTGGCGATGACGTCCGATGGGTTCTCCGCTCAGGAGCTTGATGGGTATGCCGAAGATTTCAAGCGAGAGCTCTCGTTAATCGACGGTGTCGGCCGCGTCGATCTTTGGGGCGAACGCGACAGGGTCATTTATCTGGAAACACGGGAAGAAGCCTTGGCCGCATTGGGAGTCTCGGCTCAGACAATTCTCAACACGTTACAGACCCAGAATGCGATCGTGGATGCAGGGCAGGTAAACGTCGGTGACTACCGCATGCGCATTGCGCCCAGCGGAACCTTCACAAGCCCAACTGACATAGCAGATCTAGTCGTCCGACCGAGTGGTCTGGATCAGGCTCAAAGCGGTCAACGTCGTGGGCCAGAGTTGCTAAGGCTGGGCGACATCGTTGAGGTTAAAGAAGGCTACATTGACCCACCGATAACTATGATGCGCTATAATGGCCTTTCATCTATTGGGTTGGCCATATCCTTCCAGTCTGGGGTCAACGTTGTCAGTGTTGGTGAGGCGGTAGATGCGAGAGTATCAGAACTGATCGCAAGCCTGCCGATGGGCATCGAGGTTGAACGGGTTCATTGGCAATCCGATGACGTAAACCTTGCGGTCAGCAGTTTTCTGGTGAGCCTTGCCCAAGCCGTCGCAATTGTCCTGGTCGTTTTAACTTTGGCGATGGGTGTTCGGATGGGGATCATCATCGGCAGTGGGCTGATTCTAACAATCCTTGCCACCTTCATACCCTTGGCAGCACTTGGCATAGATCTTCAGCGCATGTCCTTGGGTGCATTGATCATTGCGCTCGGCATGATGGTAGATAACTCGATCGTCGTAGCGGACGGCGCGATGGTACGGATGTCGCAAGGAATGGACCGAGCAAAGGCCGCGATTGAGGCCGCAACGCGTCCCGCCATGTCGTTGCTTGGGGCCACGTTTGTCGCGGTCATGGCTTTCTACCCGATCTTTGCATCTGTCGAGAGCGCAGGGGAGTACTGCCGAACACTCTTCTCAGTTGTCGGGATCGCGCTGCTGGTCAGTTGGTTGCTGTCGATGACGGTTACGCCACTGCAATGCGTTGCCATGCTACCGGAGCCAAAAGGTGGAGCAAGCGAGACCTTTGACACCGGTTTCTATGCGATTTACCGCCGCTTTCTAACTGCGGCGATCCGCGTGCGTTATCTGACGATCGGGGTGGCTTTGGGTGCTTTGGTCATTGCCGGGGTTGGTTTTGGCTCTGTCACGCAGCTGTTCTTCCCGACCTCGTCGATGACCAAATACATGATCGACTATTACGCGCCCGAGGGAACTCGGATTGAAGCCGTGTCAGAAGCGATCTCACGGATCGAAGAAAAGGTTGAAATGGACGATCGTGTGACCGGCATCGCCAGCTTTATCGGAGCTGGCCCGCCCCGTTTCTACCTGCCAGTCGACCCCGAGGGAACCAACCCGTCCTACGCGCAAGTCATTGTGAATGTCGAGGATTACCGCGACATTCCCGAGATGACCAAAGAGATATCGCTTTGGATATCAGCCAACATGCCTGAGGCGACCTCTTTCACACGTCAATTCGGTGTGGGACCCAGCAACACCTGGGCATTCGAGAACCGCATCATTGGCCCATCGGATGCTGATCCTGAGACTCTGCGCGAAATTGGTGACAGAGCAGTTGCGATACTGGATCAGCATCAATGGACGAAAGTGGCGCGCACCGATTGGCGCAACCGTGTCCTGAAAACTGTCCCAGACTATGACCAGGACCGAGCACGGTGGACCGGTATCACGTATGAAGATCTTGGAAACACAACAAAACGTGCATTTGACGGGCGTTCGGTCGGCCTCTACCGCGAAGGTGACGAGTTGCTGCCAATCATCGTTCGGCCTGGTGCAGAAGATGTGGCAGCCGTCGACAACTTTGAACTGTTGCAACTTCAGTCACCGTTTTCTGTTGAGCCTGTCCCATTGGCACAGGTTGTACGCGGCGTGAATATTCAGCCGGAAGATCCAACGATCAATCGTCGCGACCGGCGCCGTGTTCTGACTGTGCAAGCCAATCCAATCGATAGCGTAACTCTGCCGAGTTATCGCGCCGCAGTTCTTGCCGAATTCGAAGCTTTGGAGGCTGACTTGCCACCGGGCTACAGCATGGAATGGGGTGGAGAGCACGAGGACACAGTGTCCGCGCAAGCGTCTTTGATTCCGGGTATGATCCCCGCGTTTTCGATCATGGCACTGATTGTCGTTGGGCTATTTAACTCATACCGCAGACCGTTGGTCATTTTCCTGACTGTACCTTTTGTGCTGATAGGTATTGTTCCGAGCCTACTTCTGACAAATACACCGTTTGGGTTCGTTGCATTGCTCGGGGGCATGAGCCTGGCGGGCATGATGATCAAAAACGCAATCGTTCTGATCGATCAGATCAACGATAACTTGGCCGAAGGTCAGCCGGGCTATGACGCCGTTTTGAATGCCGGGGCCTCAAGACTTCGCCCCGTCGTACTGGCCGCCGCCACTACCGTTTTGGGTGTGATACCGCTACTCCCAGACGTGTTTTGGGTCGGTCTTGCTGTCACGATCATGGGCGGTTTGACGGTGGGTACGATGCTCACAATGATTCTGGTCCCGGTCTTGTTCGCCACGCTGAGCGGCATTCGACAGTCACCGAAAGCGGTTTGACGTCACCTTTTTTAACGGTCTTTGGATCGTTTTTTGTGGAGCATGTAGTTGTTGAGTTTAGACAACTCATTCGGGGGTAAAGATGGACAATACGGTACTCTACTTTCTAGTCGGCATCTTCGTGGTTGGCTTAGTTTCATTGGGATATTTTGCCAAAGGTAGCGGGGCACTGCTTGTGATAGTGATACTGGTTGGTGTGTTGTTGGCAATGAGCGCATATTTTGGAGGTTTCTTTGGCGAAACACCGAAGTGAGCTTGCTATGGCATTTTTGAAGACGCGTCGCTAGTTGCACGAAACGTCAGTTTATCCGAGAACGAGGCTTACTGGATTCTCTGTCTTTTTGCTGCGCCGAGAAAAAGATGGATTTCCTGTGCTAGTGGCCGATTTTCACCAGCGCCTCCTGAGAATATTGCCGCTGCGAAAGCGCCTGTCAAACTTGAGTCCAACAAACGAAACCTCGCGCATAGCAGCATAGACGCGACTAGAAGTCGGTGTGCTCTCCTCCTTGCGGTCAACAAGTCGCAATTAGAGATACCAGTTAGCAGATTTCCATAAGTTTAAGCGCAATCTGTTTGGCCTGCTGTGGTTGCTTTTCAGACCTTCACCAATGCCCGAATGGCTATCCGCACGGAGGTATTCGCCTAACTGCGAGAAGTCCGCTTTCTGCGCATTGCCTCCGCTTTTCCAATGCAAAGCGTAGATCAAAGTGGACTCAAAGCAGACGCTCATAAGCAAATCATGCCTTAGACAAATGCATCTCTGCCCGGGGGCGCCTGCGGCCCCTCAATCGCCCAGTTTGGCGTGAACCTCGTCCAGATCAATCTCGCCGATTGGCATTTTGTTCGCAGGGTTCTCGAAATCATATTTGAACAGCTCGAAATCCTGTTTGTAGATTTCATAGACCAGATGCATCGACAGATCGTCGAAGTAATCCTCGACCGGGTGGGCGCGCTTGGGGCCGTGACCTTCGGACTCGTTGAAGCGCGGGATCTGGGACAGGTCCACACTGTGCGGCGTGTCCAGATGGTTCAGAACGTCCTGCATTCCGTCATTGAACGCTTCGGTCCAGAAAATCTGGTCGTATCGCCCGCCGTTGACGATCAAGGTCGAGACATGACCTGACATAGCCGACCAGTGAATATCGGGATCCATCGGCCTGCGCCAACGGATCGTATCACGCGCAAACAGCAGAAACCGGCGGAAACTGGCGATCTGGTCGAACTCACCCTTTCCGTCATCACCGCCAACCTCGATCCCGTAATTGTAGATCAGCGTCGGTACCAGGTTCCCGCGATACCGTTTTCCGTTGCGCTGAATCCCGCATATCTTGTCAAAAAACGAACTTAGAATCCGGGTGTATGGATTGCGCACGCATGTGAACGCATAAGACGCATGCGACCTGACATTGTCCGAGATCGGCCCCTGACTGCCGTCAAAAGCCCATTTGTGCATCCCATCCTTGGCGTCATGGATGTCACCTTCAAAAAACTGACCGTGATCCGAATAGTACATGATCTGCCCGATGGTCGAGCAGGCGCATTTCGGTACCACACGGTACACCATGCTTTCACTCTCGGTCATCCATGTTCCGGGAAAACCCATCTGCAAGCCTCCTATGCGGTTTGCCGCACTCGCATTTCATTGCAAAAAACCAAAAATATTCTGTTTATTCAATCGTTCATCCTCAGTATCACGGGTGGCACCGGGCGAAAATGGGAAACAATGAACCAACATGGCGCGCATTGCCTATATCCTTCTGTGTCATAAAGATCCGGACGCAATCATAGCGCAGGCCGAACAGCTGACTGCGGCCGGTGACTGTATGTCTATACACTTTGATGCCCGCGCCGATGCGGTGGCGTTTCAACGCATACAGGATGCGCTGAAAGACAATCCGAATGTGACCTTTGCCGGCAAGCGGATCAAGTGCGGTTGGGGGGAATGGTCCCTGGTTCAAGCGACACTGTACGCCTTGCAGGCTGCGGTGCATGCGTTTCCCCGGGCCACGCATTTCTACATGCTGTCCGGCGATTGCATGGCCATCAAGACTGCGGAATACACGCACCGTTTTCTGGCCGAGCAGGACATGGATATCGTGGAATGCCACGATTTCTTCGAAAGCAATTGGATCAAAACCGGGATGAAGGAAGACCGGCTGATCTATCGCCATTTCTTCAACGAACGCACGCAAAGCTGGCCCTTCTATACCTCATACGAATTGCAGAAACGCTTTGGCCTGACCCGCGAGGTTCCGGCGGATATTCAGGTGATGATCGGCAGCCAATGGTGGTGCCTGCGCCGCCGCACGATCGAGATGATCCTGGATTTCCTGCGCAAGAGGCCGGACGTGAAACGGTTTTTCTCAACCACCTGGATTCCGGACGAGACGTTTTTTCAAACGCTTGTGCGCCATCTTGTGCCAAAAGAAGAGATCGACAACCGCACCCCCACTTTCCTGATGTTCTCGGACTACGGGATGCCCGTGACGTTTTACAACGATCACTATTACATGTTGTTGGGTCAGGATTACCTGTTCGCCCGCAAAATCAGCCCCGAGGCTCACGAGTTGAAAGAACGTTTGGGCCGACTTTATGCAACCAAGGGCGTTGATTTCCCGATCTCGAACGAAGGGCGCAACCTCTATAGCTTTCTGACAGGACGTGGCCGTGTCGGGCGTCGACATGGGCAACGCTTCTGGGAAGCCAGCAATACTCTGGGGTCCGAGCGCGAGCTGTTCGTGGTCGTTTGCAAAAAGTGGCATGTCGCCAAGCGCCTTGTCGACCAAATCGCCTCGGAAACGGATGTTCCTTGCGTCGAATACCTGTTCAACGAAGATGATACCCAATTACCCGACTTGGGCGGTATAGAAACAACATTGTTGAAACGGTCGCGCCACCGGCGTGCCGTCGTGCGGATGCTGTTTGAAAACTTTGAAAGTGATGCTCTGGTCTTGTGCGTCGATCCGGCCAACCTGGACATCATCAAGGATTTCTGCGCCGATCAAGCCAAAACCCACGTGTTAGAGATAGAATGTCAGTATTCTGACGACTACCTGATCGGTCATGCCCGACGTGTCGGATTGGCCGGGGTGGATAGTCCTGCGGACACTGTTGCGCCATTAGTTCCAACGCTGCGCAATGCCTTGGCCTATGAATCTGAATTGATCAGAAACGCCGCACTTGATGAATACACACGCTTGCGCGAGACAAATTCGCGGGCCGAGAACGAGGCTGCGGTTGCCCGGTTTCTGCGTGTATCGAAAGAAAAGGCGCAAGCGATCATGCAGCTGGATTACCTTTTCGCGGATTGATCCGGCGGCGCTGTTTTGCGCCGCCGGGCTGCTTGTTCAGATGTCGAACTTCACGCCCTGTGCCAGAGGCAATTCAGCCGAGTAATTCACCGTATTGGTCTGCCGCCGCATATAGGCTTTCCAGGCGTCCGAGCCGCTTTCGCGCCCACCGCCGGTTTCTTTTTCTCCACCAAAGGCTCCGCCGATCTCGGCCCCAGACGGACCGATATTGACGTTGGCGATACCGCAATCCGATCCGGCCGCGGTCAGAAACTGTTCCGCTTCGCGCATGTTCAGGGTGAATACGCAGGACGACAGACCTTGTGGCACGTCGTTCTGAATCTCGATGGCGTTATCGAAATCATCATAGCCCATCACATAGAGGATCGGCGCAAAGGTCTCGGTCTTTACGGTGGCCGTCTGGCCAGGCATCTCGACAATGGCGGGCTGCATATAGACGCCATCCGGCACGCCCTCGGTGACGCGCTGACCGCCGAAAACTGCGCCGCCTTCGGCCTCGGCGGCCTTCAGCGCGGCCGTCATGGCCGCGCCCGAGGCCTCATCGACCAGCGGGCCAATCAGCGTGCCCACAGTCAGCGGGTTACCGATAGGCAGACCGGCATAGGCTTTCTTCAGGCGGCCCACCAGTTCCTCGCGGATTGAGTTATGTACGATCAGGCGGCGCAGCGTGGTGCAGCGTTGACCGGCTGTTCCCACGGCTGAGAAGACAATTGCGCGCACCGCCATTTCCAGATCGGCCGAAGGGCCGACGATCATCGCATTGTTGCCTCCCAGCTCCAGAATGCACTTGCCGAACCGCTGCGCCACCACAGGCGCCACTGCGCGGCCCATGCGGGTGGAGCCGGTGGCCGAGATCACTGGAACATCCTCACTGGCCACCAGCGCCTCGCCCAGCGCAGCACCGCCGATCAGCGTTTGCAGCAGATGGTCGGGCGCATCGCCGAAACGGGCTAGCGCGCGTTCAAAGATCTTCTGGCAGGCCATCGCGGTCAGTGGTGTTTTTTCGGACGGCTTCCAGATCACCGTATCGCCGCAAACCAGCGCAATCGCCGCGTTCCAAGACCACACCGCAACCGGGAAGTTGAAGGCCGAAATCACGCCGACTGGCCCCGCCGGGTGCCATGTCTCCATCATCCGGTGGCCGGGGCGCTCGGACGCAATCGTCAGGCCGTATAGTTGCCGCGACAGACCCACGGCAAAGTCGCAGATGTCGATCATCTCCTGCACTTCGCCCAGCCCTTCGGAGGTTATCTTGCCCGCCTCCCAACTGACCAGCGCGCCCAGATCATCCTTGGCGGCGCGCAGTTCCTCGCCCAGAAGGCGGATCAACTCACCCCGGCGCGGGGCGGGTACGGTGCGCCAGGCTTTGAACGCCGTTTTGGCGTTTGCGAACACAGTCTCAATGTCGCCCGCCGGGGTTTCATGCACCTCGGCCAGCAGGCTGCCGTCGATGGGCGAGTGCACGGCCAATGAGCCGCCGGTCAGTTCTGCGGCCGTCAGGTCCAGATTGGCGAGGGTGGTTTGCGCAGTCATCACGATGTCTTTCATATCTCAGGCCGCCTTGTTTTGTTGGGTTGCATCACCAGCGCGGTACAGCTGGCCAAATTCGGTGTTTAGGAAATCGGACAGGACCACTTGTTCCTGCCGGACAAAGCCCTTGGAAGGCAGCGCACCGGTGCGCATCAGATCGACCACACCCAGAACACCGGCGGCAGTGGTGACTTGAATGGCGCTCCAAACCTGTCCGTTGATCTTGCGGGCATAGCTTTTGTTGATCAGGGATTTCTCGCGCAGTACCCCGTCGATCTGGCCTTTGGCAGTGCAATAAACCAGCACCACATCCTGATCCGTGCGCGGAAGGGCGGTCTCGAAAATATCCTTGAGCAGATCGCGCCGACGTTCCAGCCTCAGATCCTTGAGCAGCAGCTTCAGAATATCGCAATGGCCGGGATACCGGATCGAGCGATAGGACACTGCGCGCGCCTTGCCCTCCAACGTTTCGGGCAATGTGCCCAAGCCACCCGAGGTGTTGAAACACTCATACTCCACCCCATCATGGCCGATCCGCTCGTAATCCTCCAGCGGGGCGGTCTTGACCCGTGCGCCGTTCACAATCGCATCGCAAGGGTTGCAGTATTCGTTAATCAGCCCGTCGGTGGACCATGTCAGGTTGTATTTCAGCGCGTTGGTCGGGAACAGAGGCAACGCCCCTACCCGCATATGCAGGCTGTCCAGCGTATCGAACTCGGCCGCCAGCGCCGCCCCGGCGATGCCGACAAAACCCGGTGCCAGTCCACATTGCGGCATGAAGGCGGTTCTGCTGCCTTCCGCCAGATCACGCACGGCATTGGTGGCGGCCACATCCTCGGTCAGGTCAAAGTAATGCGCGCCGGCATCCTTGGCCGCCTTGGCAATCTGCGGCGTCAGAAAGAAAGGCGCGGCCGAGATCACCGCATCGAACCCATCCAACGCCTTGGTCAGGTGCACCGCATCGGTGACGTCAATCTGCCGTGTGGAAATACCTTGCCGGTTCAATCCCGACAACGCGGCCAGATCGCGGTCGGCCACGGTGACCGAGTAGTTGGATGATGATTTCAACAAGGCAGCGATCATCTGACCGATCTTGCCTGCTCCGATGACACAAATATTCCAGCTCAAAACGCGCCTCCTCTTTCGTTTTGGGAAAGTATGAAGGCACGGCTGTTCGGTCCGCAGGGGCAATCTTGACGAAATTATCGATTATTCCGTCATTTCGACGGTTTTTCCGTCATTTATCCGACTTGCGCCATCCGTGATGCGATTGCCGCTGCAGGCGGTGCGGCGCTACGCACCCCCATCTGTTTCAGCGCATGATCCGCTGCCGCCACAACAGCGCGCATGACCTCGGCATCCATGCGGCCAATGCAGCCGATGCGGAAACTGTCCACCTGGGTCAGTTTGCCGGGATAGATGATAAAGCCTTGTTCCTTCATCAGATCATAGAACCGCGTAAATTCGAAACGCGGATCGGCAGGGCAAAAGAATGTCACGATGATGGGCGACAACCACGCATCCGGCAGCAGGGTTTCAAACCCCAGCGCGCGCATCCCCGCGACCATCACATCGCGGTTCTCTGCGTAACGCGCGCCGCGCCCGGCCACGCCACCCTCGGCTGCGTGTTCGTTCAATGCTTGCAGAAAGGCGGCAACCACATGAGTCGGTGGGGTAAAGCGCCACTGGCCGGTTTTCTCCATCGCGTCCCATTGCGCGTACAGGTCGAGACTGAGCGAGGGGCAATTCCCCTTGGCCGAGGCCAGCGCCGTTTTGCGGGCCAACACAAAACCAAAACCCGGTACGCCTTCGATACATTTATTGGCCGAGGAAACCATCGCCTCGAACGTATATTCGCTGGGGGACAGCGGGATCGCACCAAAAGCCGACATACTGTCGATCAACAGCTTGCGGCCCGCCGCTTCGGCGGCCTGTGAAATCTCGTGCAGAGGGTTCAGGATACCTGAGCTGGTCTCGCAATGGATTGCAACCACATGGGTGATCGCCGGATCATCAGCCAGAATTTGTGCCACTTCGACCCCACGCGGCGGCAGATAATCGCCCTTGTCCGACACAACACAGGCCCGCCCGGCATAGTCCAGCGTCTGCGCCGCCCGTTTGCCATAAGCCCCGTTGGCCAGCACCAGCGCCTTGCCATCTTGCGGGATGAAAGAGGTCAGCATCGCCTCGACCGCGAAACTGCCCGAGCCCTGCATCGGAACACAATCATATGCCTCGTGCCCGTCGCCCAGCAGGCTCAGCAGCCGCGCGCGCAGTTCGGCTGTCATGGCGCGGAAGTCGCTATCCCAGCTACCCCAGTCGCGCAGCATCGCTTGTTTCACGGTATATGAGGTCGTCAGAGGACCTGGTGTCAGCAAGTAAGGCTCACCAAGTTGCGGGCGGGGCAAGGAAGTCATCGGGCACGGCCTTTTTGAAAAGCGGTTTGGCCCGGTCACTGTATTGAGATTTACTTCTTTAGGATATGCATCATAGCTTTTTTGTATGACATGCCCGCTGTCAGAAATCTGACATGTGATTTATTATCACGACACCTCCCCGCGGCACGACAAACCCTTCAGGGTCTGATGTACCGGGTGGGTCGGATTGTGGTGTTCATGCCTCGGGGCTCAGCCCTTCGGTGGACAGATCGTCCAGTTTGGGCATCAGCCGCAGCAGTTCGCTTGCATATTCAGTCTGCGGATTGGCAAACAGATCGTTGGTCTCTTGCAGTTCTACCACCTTGCCCTGTTTCATCACGGCAACTCGGTCGCACATCTGGCGCACGACCGGCAGGTCATGACTGATGAACAGCAGGGTCAGACCCAGATGCTCCTGCAAATCCTTCAGAATGTTCAGGATTTGGGCCTGAATAGACACGTCCAGCGCGCTGGTTGGTTCGTCACAGATCAGGAAGCGCGGCTGCGTGGCAAGCGCGCGGGCAATGGAAATCCGCTGACGCTGACCGCCCGAGAATTCATGCGGATACTTCAGCCCAGCCTCATGACCCAGCCCAACCTGATCCAGCAATTCATCCACACGGCGCTTGATGTCAGCACCGTCCATCAGCTTGTGATGGCGGATCGGCTCGGCCACGATCTCATCCACCCGCATTCGGGGGTTGAGAGAGGAATACGGGTCCTGAAAGATCATCTGGATGTTCTTGCGATAGGCATCCAGCGCGGCCTTGTTGGTCAGATCGCTGACCGTCTGCCCTTCGAAGGTGATCGTGCCGCCATCAACAGGGTAAAGCCCGGCAATCATCCGCGCGACGGTGGACTTGCCCGAACCGGATTCACCAACCACGCCAAACACCTCGCCCGCGCGGATATCAAAGCTGACATCGTCAACAGCGGTGAAATAGGTGCGGTCCCACGGCAGAAGTCCGCGCTTTTGCAGGAACTTCTTGGTCAGGTTACGGATTTCAAACACCGGCTTGCTGGTGTCATTGTCCACCTTGGGCCAGTGGCGGGCCATGTCTTCGATCGCAAAGCGGGTCTCGCGCCCGCCATAGCTGATTTGCGGAAAGCGATGCAGTTTGAGTGTTGGGCGCGGTACGGCGGCGATCAGGGACTTGGTGTATTCGTGGGTCGGCTGGCCCATGACCTGAGACGTAGGGCCGCTTTCGACCACTTTACCCGCATACATCACCGTCACTTTGTCGGTGGTGTCGGCAATCACACCCATGTCGTGGGTGATCAGGATAACGCCCACCTGACGCTCGGTCGCCAGTTCCTTGATCAGGTCCAGAATCTGCGCCTGAACGGATACATCCAGCGCCGTGGTCGGTTCATCCGCGATGATCACGTCCGGCTCGGTGCACAACGCCAAGGCGATCACCACACGCTGCCGCATCCCGCCCGAGAACTGGTGCGGGTACTGGTCCAGCCGTGTATCAGGGTCAGGGATACCTACCCGGTCAATCAGATCGCGGGCGCGTTTGTTGGCCTCACTATCCGAACCACCCAGATGCGCCTGAATGGTCTCGACCAGTTGCTCGCGCACCGTGAACAGCGGGTTCAGCGAGGTCAGCGGATCCTGAAAGATCATCGAGATCTTTTTGCCGCGCAGCCCGCGCATCGCGTCGGCGTCCAGACCGCTGATCTGATCACCGCTCAGCCGGATGGTGCCGCTGGCAATACGGCCGGGGCGATCCAGCAGGCCCATGATGGCTGCACCGATGGTGGATTTACCGGCCCCGGATTCGCCCACAAGACCGTGGATTTCGCCGGGCTCCACCGACAGGTCCACATGGTCCACGGCAGTGAACAGTTTGCGGCGGGTCGGGAATTCGACCGTAAGGTCATTGATCGTCAGAAGGCTCATAAAATCACCGCAGCTTGGGGTTCAGCGCATCGCGCAGCCAGTCGCCCAGCAGGTTCACAGACAAGGCCAACGCCAGAAGGGTGCAGGCCGGGAAGAACAGAATCCACCACTCACCCGAGAACAGGAAACCCTGCCCGATGCGGATCAGTGTGCCCAAAGACGGCTGGGTCGGCGGCGCGCCCACACCCAGAAAGCTGAGCGTCGCCTCGGCAATGATCGCCAGCGCCAGCGAGATCGTGGCAATCACCAGAACCGGGCTGAGGACATTGGGCAGGATATGGCGGAACATGATCGGGAAAGATCCGCGCCCGATCAGACGGGCGGCTTGGACGTATTCCTTGTTTTTCTCGACCAACGCCGCACCACGCACCACACGGGCGAACTGGACCCAGTCAGACAGCGCAATGGCGACGATCAGGACGTAGATCGCCATCTCATCGCGGTATTCCGGCGGGGTGACGCCTTTGGCGATACCAAAGATCAACATGGCGACCAGAATGGCCGGGAAAGTCAGCTGCACATCGGCGACCCGCATGATCAGCGTTTCAATCCAGCCGCCGAAATAAGCCGCGACCAGCCCAAGAACGATGCCGATGATCAAGGCCAACAGCACGGCAGATGCGCCCACGAACAGGGAAACGCGCATCCCGTACAGGATGGTCGAGAACACGTCGCGCCCCTGATCGTCGGTTCCCAGCAGGAAGGTCTCCTGCGTAAAGGCGTTGGGTGTTCCGGGCGGCGTAAACCCGTTCATCAGGTTCAGTGAGGACGGATCGAACGGATTATAGGGCGCGATCAGCGGCGCAAAGATCGCCGAAAGCACAAGTATGGCGACAACCAGAGTCGCGACAATAGCCACAGGTGAATGCCGAAAGGACCATGCGAAGTCGCCGTCCCAGAACTTGGCGAACCGCGACTTTTCCGGCGCTTTGGGGGTATCGAGAATATCGGTCATGTGGCCCTCGCGTCGACACGCAGGCGCGGGTCAATAGCATAATAAAGAAGATCGACAATCAGGTTGATCGTCACGAACATGACCGAAATCAGCATCAGATAGGCGGCCATGACGGGGATATCGACGAACTGGATCGCGTTGATGAACAGCAGACCGACGCCCGGCCATTGGAACACCGTCTCGGTGATGATGGCGAACGCAATGATCGAGCCTAGTTGCAAACCGGTAATGGTGATCACCGGCACCAATGTGTTCTTCAGCGCGTGACGGAAGTTGATCACCCGGTCCGACAATCCGCGGGCACGGGCAAAACGAACGTAATCGGCGCGCAACACTTCCAGCATCTCGGACCGCACAAGCCTCATGATCAGCGTCATCTGATACAAGCCCAGCGTGATCGCAGGCAGGATCAACGCCTTAAGGCCCGACGACGTCAAAAAGCCCGTAGACCAGTTCCCAATCATAACGGTTTCGCCCCTCCCGAAGCTGGGAAGAAGGTCAAGTTCGACCGAGAAGATATAGATCAGCAAAATCCCGATCAGGAAGGTCGGCAACGAAACCCCGATCAAACTGACGGTCATAATCACATTCGCCGCGATCCCTTGTCGTCGGATCGCTGTGAACACGCCCAGAGCAATGCCCATCGTAATGGCCAGGAAACCTGACACAAAAGCCAGTTCCAGCGTCGCGGGTGCACGTTCTGCGATGATGGTCGAAACCGGACGACCCTGGCGGTAAGAGACGCCAAAATTGCCCTGAACGGCCCCTTGCAGGAACTTGAAATACTGGACCGGGAAGGGCTTATCCAACCCAAGCTCGCCCCTAAGCCGGTCGATATCGGCCTGGGTGCGCTCTTGCCCCAGCATGTTGTCGATCGGATCGCCGACAAATCGGAACATGGAAAAAGCGACCAGACCCACGACCAAAAGCACGATCACGGATTGGAACATCCTTCGAACGATATATGCGAACATTTAGTTTCCCCGTTGATCTGCCTCTCTACGCACGCCCTGTCCAAATGGTCAAGATGTCGCAGAGGACAAGCTGACCCGATCCTGTGGCTCAGCCCAGTTTATCTGTGGCCCCAATGGCACGATCCCCAGCGGGTTTCGCAGCTCGGAGGGTGAGAAATACCCGGCCTTGTAGATATCGGGCTTCACTGTCCGGGCAATCTCCGGTCGAGAATACAAATCCCGCGCATAGCCCCACAGATGCGGATAGTCCACCAGACGCCGCAAATTGCAGCGGAAGGCATAGTGATAGGCCACATCGAACCGCGCCAGTGTCGCGAACAGGCGCAGGTCGGCCTCGGTCAGCTCGTCGCCGCACAGGTACCGGTTGGTAGCCAGATGGGTCTCGATCTCGTCCAGCATGGTGAAGACATCGTGGAATCCGGCCTCGTACGCCTCTTGCGTGCGGGCAAACCCGGCGCGATAGACGCCATTGTTCAGGCGCGGATAGATTTTATCGTTCCAGGCGTTGATCTGATCCAGCTTTTCTGGCGGGGCCAGATTGGGGCCATAGCCTTCTAACGTGCCCAGCATACGCACGAGATCGGCGGATTCATTCGACACCGCGCGGTTTTTGGCGCGATCCCACAACAAAGGCACGGTGATGCGCCCGGTATAAGCAGGATCAACCTTTGCATAGGCTTGATGCAACGCGGTGACACCGAACAGAGGATCGGCATAGTCACCATCGGTGTCGTACACCCAACCGTCCGGCGTGCGGCGCGGGCGGGCATAGGCGACGGTGATCAACTCCTCCAATCCCTTAACGGCGCGCGTCAGCAGGACCCGATGCGCCCAAGGGCAATTCCACGCGGCATACAGGTGGAACCGCCCCGGCCCGTACGGACCGTCGGGCAGAGCGTTGCGGATGGACGACGTCTGACGACGGTATGCGCCGTCAAGCGATGTGTCGGGGGCGGGGTCGTCCACATGGTAGACCCCGGCAATCATGACACCCATGCGGTCAGTTCACCGTAACCCAGCGCAGGATGAAGAAGTTATCCGGGCGTTGTGTCAGGTCGATATTGCTGCCGGTCCCCCAAACCAGAGGCTGCACATACATCGGCACATAGACATGATCGTCCTGATAGATGGCCGTCACCTCATCCAGCATGGCCTGACGCTTCGTCGCGTCCAGCTCGGATTGGATCATCGGCAACAGTTCATCCACCCGTTCGTTCGAGTAGCCGCCGAAATTCCAGCTGCCCAGCTTCTTTTCCTCGTTGGGCGTGGCTACCAGAAAGCGAACGGGATGTTCGGCGTCGAATGTGCCGGGGCTCCAGCCCAACATATACATGTCGTAGTTATCCTCGCGCAGCTCTGGCCAGTAGTTGCGGACGGGCATAGCATCCAGTTCCGCCGTGATCCCAATCTGCGCCAGCATGGTGACGACGGCCTGACAGACCGGTTCGTCATTCAGATAGCGGTCATTGGGGCACTTCAGCCCGAACGAGAACCCATCCCCGTAGCCCGCCTCGGCCAGAAGCGCCTTGGCACCTTCGACATCAAAGGCGGGGCGATCTGCATTGGCGGCGGAATAGCCGCTCATAGCCGGGCTTACCAGTTGCGAGGCGGCTTCGGCACTGCCGCGCATGATCGTGGCCAGAATTGCATCCACATTGATCGCCTGCGCCACCGCCTGACGGACCCGCGCATCACGGAAAGGGTTCGGTTTGCCCGCGTCATCGGTATATTTCAGCGTCTCGGCTTCATGATCGAAACCTAGCATGATTACACGCGCCTCGATCCCCTGAATGACGTCCACATCGGCGTTTTCCTTGAGGCGTGCGACGTCCTGAATGGGCACAGGATTGATCATGTCCACATCACCCGACAGCAGCGCCGCCACGGCAGTGGCTGAGTTCTGGATCGGGTTGAATTCGGCGCGGGTAATGTTGTGTTCAACCTCACCCCACCAACCGCCATGCGGCTCTAACACGGTCTTAAGCCCCGGTTCGCGGGCCGTCACCTTGAACGCGCCGGTGCCGTTGGCATTGATCGTGGCGTAGTTGCCGGTTTCCTTATCGGGCACCACGGCGTCATTCGCCTCGGTCCAGCCTTGATCCATGATCATCCAGTTGGCGATCGAGGACGGGAACAGCGGGTTCGGCGCCGAGGTCATGATATCGACCGTATAGTCATCGACTACGATCACCTCACTGACCGGCGCAAACCAGCTGCGCGTATCCGCCGACTCGCCCGAGGCCCGCTGATAGCTAAACAGCACGTCTTGCGCATCGAAGGTGCTGCCGTCGTGAAAGGTCACACCCTCACGCAGCTTGAATCGCCAGCCTTCACCCTCTCCGATCGGCTCCCAGCTTACGGCCAGCGCGGGTTCGACTGTCATGTCCTTGCCGCGGCGCACCAACCCTTCGTAGACATTGTTGAGAAAACCCAGAACCGGGGCCGAGTTGACGGCGTGCGGGTCCATGGTCTGCGGATCGGTGGTCGAGGCCCATTTGAACTCGGCCGCCTGAACGCTGGTCGCAACCAGCAGGGCCAGGCCAATGGCACTGTTTCTAAGGATCATTTTTATCTCTCCCTGTTCTCTGCGTTCAAGTTTTCTTGGTTTTTTTCGCCTGCGCAAGGAAATCTCAGGTCGAAACAAAAAACAGGGCGCGAAAACCGCGCCCTGCCTTGTTCGCAATCGAACCGATTTAGTTCATGGTGAAGTATTTGACTTTCGGCTGGTCTTCCGCATCCACTTCGATGCCCACGCCATCAGCCATACCCCAGTTCAGAACCTGGTGGTGGATCGGGATGTACAGCGCCTCGTCCTGCACCACGCGCCAGATGTCGGCGATGTCAGCGTTCCGCGCGTCCAGATCGGTGTTCGAGGCCAGCGACTTGATCTTCGCATCCAGCGCATCGTCCTGATAGCCGGTGCCGTTCCACGTGCCGATATCGTCTTCGCGACCATGGACCAGGAAGTTGAAGATGTATTCCGAGTCATATGTCGGCACACCCCAACCCAGCATGTAGAAGTCGGTCTTGCTGTCGGTGATCAGCGGGAAGTGCTGCGCCTTGGGCTTGGCGTCCAGATTCACAGTCACGCCGATCTGACCCAGCATACCAACGGCCGCCTGACAGATCGCCTCATCATTGATGTAACGGTCATTCGGGCAGTCCAGCCGCAGCGAGAATCCGTCGCCATAGCCTGCCTCGGCCATCAAGGCCTTGGCCTTTTCCAGATCGGTCGAGGATTCGCTGTCCATATCAGCGGTCCAACCGTTGACGAAGGGAGGTGCGATCATGCCCGCAGGCTGCGACTGGCCGCGCATCACGACCTGTTTGATCGCATCACGGTTGATCGCCATCGACATGGCCTGACGCACACGCACATCGGCCAGAGGGTTCTTGCCGTCCACGTTGTCCGCTTCGATGTCATCTGCGCCCTGGTTCATACCAAAGAAGATCACACGGTTCTGCGGCGCCTGCTTGACCATCAGGCCATCTGCACCGTTGACGCGCTCGATATCCTGCACGGGCATATCCTGAAGGAAGTTCACCTCTCCCGACAGCATCGCTGCCACACGCGTCGCAGCGTTTTGGATCGGAGTATAGATGATCTCGGTCACTTCCATCGGGAACTGGTCGATGCCCCAATAGTCGTCGTTGCGCACCATCACGGTTTTCACGTCAGGCTCGCGGCTTTGCAGTTTATACGGCCCCGTGCCGTTGGCATTGGTGGTGGCATAGGTAATCTCGCCACCCTCAAAATCCTGCACGTTGACGGTGTCATTGGCCTCGGCCCAGCCTTTGTCCAGAATGAACAGGTTGGTCAGGTTCGACGGCAGGATCGGGTTCGGACCATCGGTGACGATCTCGACGGTGTAATCGTCAACCGCGCGCACTTCGGTGATCGAGCCGATCAGCTCCTTCATGTCTGAGTTCGGCTGCTTGGCGCGCTCAAAGCTGAACACCACGTCTTCGGCATTGAAATCCGCGCCGTCGTGGAATTTCACACCCTCGCGCAGCTTGAACACCCAGACATTCGGGTCATCGGCCTTGGGCCCCCATTCGGTGGCCAGTGCAGGTTCAAACGCGCCGGTTACGTCGCGGATGATCAGCGGCTCGTACATCTGGTGCCGAATGGTGTGCGACGGACCTTCGTTCTGCGAATGCGGGTCCAGCGTCAGCGCGTCACCAGCGCGCGCCCAGCGCAGGGTTTCAGCCGAAGCACCCGTGGCCATCAGCGCGGTGGCGCTGGCAGCCAACATCAAGTTTCTCAGGATCATTTTGATCTCCCCGTTTATTGTTAGCGCCGCCATTTCAGACGGCAGGCCATTTCCGTGACCTTGGTGACCCTGATCATCCAGATCATTTTCACAGTTGCAACACCAGATTGTGATCAAAACGGATAGATAGCCATGAAATTCATCCATAGACCTTATTAGGGTCTACTCATCGTCTAGGGTGAAGGCAGAATAACGGACCTGCGATATTCCTCATGGGGGAAGACACGTCCGGATTGAATACAGTCAAAGATATGCTTGAACACCTGTCCGGGCTCACCGCCCGGCGTGACCGGCCCAAAATAATTGTGACCTGTCGGGTTATCATAGCGCGTGTTGACGTCATCGCAATCGACCTGAAACACGTTGCGTGGCGTTCGGTCGATGTTTTCGGGGCCTGTGTGCCCCACCCGCCGCGAGGCCACTTTGTTCTTGAGGTTCGCCGCCTTACTGGCCCGCAGCGCCAGATCGTCTGACGCGAAATAAACCACCACATTGCGCGACGCATGACTGACCAGAACTCCCGGTTCGTCTTCGTGCACCGTTTCATTCACCACATCAGCCGCAACCATAAACGTGTTACGAAACAACAGCGGCACGCCCGAGGCCAGATCATAGCGGTCCCATTCGATCAGCGTTTGCCGCAGCACACGGTTGCCCATTGAATGCGCCAGCAGGTTGATCCGCTTTAGACACGGGGCCACGTCAGGTTCATTCTCGGCGCTGTTGCGCCATTCCAGAAACCGCTCTAACACGCGCGCAAAGGAATACCCGCTTTGGTCTGCGGATTTCTGGTCGTCCCAGTATTTCTGAACGATCCCATGCTCGTTATCGCTGGGCCAGATCAGTGGCAGCACCATCACTTCGCCCGGATCGGCCAAATCACACAGGCGTTGCACCTCGGCTGTGGTGCGAAAGACATCGTCAGGCAGGTTGTTGAACCCATGCAGGTATAGCAGAATCTGGCGGCAATCGCTGTCACGGACCCGCCGCAACAATTCGGCACTTGTGATTTCGGTATGGTGTTCGTCTTCACCCTTTTCGCAATAGAACACCGAATTGGACGGCGCGTTGTTGTTGAGGTCAAAAGTGAACCGGCGCCCGCGTCGGGTACGAATGCTTTGGGTCGGGAATCTGTTGGTTATGAAAAGCATGCAAAAAAACTCCGATTAAAAGTAAAACTACCCTAGCAAGCTGCCGGAGATCTGTCAGCTTTTGCCAAAATCACACGCTTTGGAATGGTAAGGTTTTCCTCGGTTGCATTAAAACTTCAAGCGCCCAACTATAAATTCAATGCGTGTGTTTTTTAGATTTGTTTTTACGGGTTTGGTCCTTGTGGCGATGGTTCTGATCGGGCTGCGCCTTGTTGCAAACAACCGCGAAACCATCGCTTTTGGGCAAGAACTGCCATTGGGCGGCCAATTGATCGAGACAGCCGAAGGTGCCGTTTTTGTGCTGGAACGTGGCCCTGACACTGGCGTTCCGGTCCTGTTTGCGCACGGTACGGCTGCCTGGTCCGGCCTGTGGCTTCCTTCGCTCGATTCCGTCGGGGACGCAGGCTTTCACGCCATCGCGTTTGATATGCCCCCGTTTGGATGGTCACAACACCCTGACGACAGCGATTACAGCCGCCCCAAACAAGCCGATCGCGTGATCGCCCTGCTTGAGGCATTGGACAACCAGCCAATAGCCGTCGCACATTCCATCGGGGCAGGCCCTGTTGTCGAAGCCGTGATGAGCCGCCCTGATCTGGTGTCGGGCCTTGTTGTAGTGAACGGAGCGATAGCCCTTGGCAGGCATGATCCACCAACCGAGACCCCCATTTACCTGCAAAGCGATGCTGTGCGCCCGTTTATCGCCTCGGCCACGGTGTCGAACCCGATTTTGACCAAAGCTTTCCTGCGCAGCTTCCTGCACATCAAGTCCGCAGCGACGGATGATGTCACTGCGCTCTTGCAAGAACCCATGGCCCGCATCGGATATACTGCCGCGGTGGCAGACTGGTTACCCCAGTTGCTGGTTCCGCCCCAAAATGCGCTCAGCACCCGAGCTGAGAACTGGCAGGCGCTGCAATTGCCGGTCGGTCTGATCTGGGGCGTCGAAGATACCGTGACGCCGTTGGAACAGGCCGAAGAATTGCTGACCTTGATCCCCGATGCGCAGTACAGGGCGCTTTCGGGCGTGGGACATATCCCTCAGCTTGAAGACCCACAGGCGTTTCAGGCCGCGCTGATCGAGATATTGCAAACCTTTTCAAACGCACGACCTGACGAGGCCGATTCATGAGCACATTCACCAGAAGAGCCGCCTTGTTTGCCGCCGGAGGGGTGGCCGGTTGGGGCCTGTCGCGCTGGCTTGGTGCCGATTTGCCAAGTTATGACGGAACTCACCGCACCTTTGCGCCCCAAGACGCGAAGATCATGAACGATGCCAGCGGCCTGTCACCGACCCCGATCCACAAACATCTGGTCATGACCGAGGATGCCGGCGACGCGCTTGTGACCGCAATTCGAAATGAGTTGACGCGGGCCCAGGCAGATGGGCGACCGGTCAATGTGGGCGCGGCCCGACACTCGATGGGCGGTCAGGCCATTCCACGCAACGGCACGGCGCTGACTTTCGATAATGGCTCTGTTCAGATGGACAGTACCGCGCAGACCTATCTGGCGCATGCGGGCGCGCGGTGGTCTCAGGTGATCTCGGCGCTGGACCCTGCAGGATTTTCGCCAAAGGTCATGCAGTCAAACCATGATTTCGGCGTTGCTGCGACCTATTCGGTCAATGCACACGGATGGCCGGTGCCCTTCGGTCCTATGGGATCTACGGTGCGATCATTGCGCATGGTGTTGCCATCCGGACAGCTTGTCACCTGTTCACCCACCGAAAATGCCGATCTGTTCAACCTCGGCATGGGTGGCTACGGGCTGATCGGCATAATCGTGGACCTTGAGGTCGAGATGGTCCCGAATACCCGACTGACACCGTCTTTTGACGTGATGGAGGCGACCGCTTTTGCCGACAGCCTCAAAACGGCTGTCGAAGATCCAGCTGTCACGATGGCCTATGGTCGCCTGAATGTTGAACGCGAGACGTTCTTCGAACACGCCCTGCTGATCACCTATCGCGAAACCGGCGATCAGTCGGACCTGCCCCCTGCGGCGGGATCGGGCTGGATGTCACACGCAGCCAGCCGCCTTTATCGGGCGCAACTGGGCAGCGAGGCATTCAAGACATTCCGTTGGTGGAACGAAACCAAACTGGGCCCGGCCCTGGGCGGTGGCGAGGCGACACGGAACTCGTTGATTAACGAACCCGTCGTCACGCTGGATGACCGCAACCCGGATCGCACGGATATCCTGCACGAATACTTCGTGGGCTTCGACGCCTTTGATGATTTCCTGACTGCCTGCCGCGAAGTAATACCGGCCTCGTATCAGGAATTCCTGAATGTCACACTGCGCTATGTTGCACAGGATGATCAGGCAGTGCTGTCGTTTGCCTCGGAACCCCGGATCGCCGCTGTTATGTCTTTCAGCCAGGAAATGACGCAACGGGGCGAGGCTGACATGGCCCGCATGACTCGCGCTCTGATTGACCGGATTGTCGAGATCGGAGGGGCCTATTACCTGCCCTACCGCCCGCATGCCACGCTGAATCAACTGACAGCCGCCTATCCGCGCGCAGCAGAATTCGCGCGGGTCAAACGTACGCTCGACCCGCAACTGGTGCTGCGAAACAACCTTTGGGACAGCTATCTGGGGCAAGTATGACGAACCTTCAAAAGCTATGTATCGTTTATTTCGTCGCGCTGATGATTGCGGCGTCGTTGAACTATGTGCCCGGCCTGACTGATGAAAACGGGCTGGCCTTCGGTATTTTCGCGCTGGATATCTATGACGACGCGCTACACGTGGCCTCGGCATTGTGGGCGTTGATCGCGGGGCTCATGTCGCACAAAGCGGCGCGCACGTTCCTGATCCTGTTCGGGCTGGCCTATCTGGGCGATGGCGTCTTCGGCTTTTTCACCGGTTACGGCTATCTGGACATGGGCATCTTCACCAATCCGTCGGCCGGGATGGACCTGTCGCTGGGGCGTATCTTTGCCAATCTTCCGCATCTGGCATTGGGCGGCATCGCCGCCTGGGCCGGACTGCGTGACGCAAGGAGATCATCGTGAGGTTTCTTCTGCGCTGGCTTCGGCGCCTGGTTCTGCTCATTGTTGTGGTCGTGATCGCACTGGCCGCACCCATCATCTATGTCGAAACAAGCTGCAAAGGCACCGCACAGCCGCAATCATACGCTTCGCTTCTGCCCCCGGAACATCACCGCCCGGAAACGCGGACACTGATGACCTATCCCGAATGGCATATCGTTCATGCCTATGATGACTATGCCAAGGTTATCAGCACGGGAGACCCGCATGATTACGGCTTCTGGCAGGGGATCACCGGGTTCTGGACATCGCTCTGTGCCCTGACTGAAAACGCCTCGGCCCATGGTGAGATTGATTGGCCCACCAAACAGATGGTCTACGTTATCGGCACCAGCTTTACCGCCGAATTGGCCATGAAAGCTGCCTATGAAGAAACGGTGGGCCGCCTGTTTGCCGCACTGCGCGAACCTGATCGTGCGCCACTTGACGATCTTTCTGCGCGACAAGCCTCTGCATATGCAGAATTCCTGCAGCAGGTTCCATGGTACAAATGGCCATTTGCCGAAGACGCACAAGCCCTGTTGGAACAATCCACCGGATCTTTGCGTGACAGCGAACGGGCCATTGCGCTGGGGTTGGAGTACACGGCGAAAGACGCCTATGCTGGCGTAATTGAACAAGCCGTGGCGCAGGTGGGCACCGATGAACTGACCCTGCGAATGATCCTGACAGCAGATGAGGACATCACTGGCTATACGGATGTTAAGGTCATCGCCATTCGGCCAGAAGGGACTGAAGTTGAAACCCCCCGCTACCGTACCCTGACCAATCTGCTGGCTCAGATGGCCCGCGACGGGCTGGAAGTGGTCGAGATCGCGGGCAATGACGACATAATGTTCACCGCTATTTCGGATCAACCAACCACAGCAGGTTCCGTATTCAGTACCCCTCGTCAGGGATATGGGGATTATCGACATCTGATCGTGGTAAAGGTTCCGGCTCTTCTCGAAACCCTGCGTCAGCTAGAGAGCTCGGGTCTGACGCTGGAACACATACATGACTATTAAGTCGATCCTAACCACCTTGCCCATAGTGGTGCTGGGCTGGATAGCGACGCTTGTAATCGTTGCCCTGCTGACGGACGAAGCTCCGGCCTATGTCGTGGTGCTACCGCAGGACGGGTTACTTCGGAACCTTCCTGAAGACACAGCGGTGCTGACGGCCTCGCGGTTAAGCGTCACAGTGGCCTCGGACGTTCCGGGCTTCGCCAAATCGCTCTACGCCAGCGGAGCAAGGCTGGTTCTGCCGGCGGGCCTGCCGGGATGTTTGCCGCTGCCGAAGGTTTGATAACTATCCTTCAAATGGAACACGAGCCTCGTCCAGCGTTCTTTTTCCGGACGGCAGGCTCAGATCATGCGTCACCGGGACCGACCGAGAGATCACCCGCCCCTTGCGCACCACAGCCAGCCGGTGCGCGCGTAAGCGGATCGCCTCAATCGGATCTGCCGCTTGCAACAGCACGAAATTCGCATCACAGCCTTTGGCCACACCGTATCCGTCCAACCCCATGATGCGGGCGGAATTCGTGGTTACCGCTTCGAAACACCATGTCATGTCTGCACGGCTGGATAACTGCCCCACATGCAACCCCATAAAGGCCACGTCCAGCATGTCGGCCTTGCCCAGCGAATACCAGGGATCCATCACACAGTCAGAGCCAAACCCGACCGTGATCCCCGCATCGCGCAACTCTCGTACGCGGGTCTGGCCCCGTCGCTTGGGATAGCTGTCATGGCGGCCTTGCAGCATGATGTTGATCAGAGGATTCGGGATCGCATGCACCCCGGCCTCGACCATCAGCGGGATCAGTTTCGAAACGTAGTAATTGTCCATCGAGTGCATCGACGTCAGATGCGACCCCGCCACCCGGCCATTCAGCCCCAATCGCTGGGTTTCATAAGCAAGCGTCTCGATATGGCGGCTATGGGGATCGTCACTCTCATCACAGTGCATATCGACCATCAAGCCGCGTTCAGCCGCGATTTCACACAGCAGTCGGACGGATTCCGCCCCATCCGACATGGTCCTTTCGAAATGCGGGATACCGCCCACCACATCTACGCCCATATCCAGCGCGCGGAGTGTGTTCTGCATCGCGGTCGGGTCGCGTAACACACCATCCTGCGGGAAGGCCACCAGTTGCAGGTCCAAATAGTCTTTCACCTGCTCGCGTACCTGCAACAGCGCCTGCACGCCCTTCAGTTTATCATCGCAAGTATCCACATGGCTGCGGATCGCGCCGATGCCTTTGGCTACGGCAAGTTCGCAATAGCGCAACGCGCGGGCGACGATGTCATCGACCGATTGCAACGGCTTTAACTCGCCCCACAGCGCGATCCCCTCAAGCAGCGTGCCCGAGACGTTCATGCGTGGATTGCCCAGTGATAGGGTCGCATCCATGTGGAAATGCGGATCGACAAAAGGGGGTGAGACCAGCTGACCCTGGGCGTCGATCACCTCTGCCGCGTCGGCGGTGATTCCGGCCTCGACCGCCGTGATCTTGCCGCCCTGGCAGGCGATATCCATGCCGGTCTGACCGTCCGTTAGGGTGGCGTTTTTGATAAGCAGATCGACCATAGTCAGCGTTGACCTTTAAACCATGGGGTAAGCAATGCTCGTGGATAATCGGCCGAGCGCGCGGCAATCACAAGGGCGATGATCGACAGGACATAGGGTACCATCAGGAAGACCTGACCGGGGACCAACGCACCAACCTCGGTTTGCAAGCGTACCTGTAGCGCGTCGAACGCACCGAATAGCAGCGCGCCCAGCAGCGCCTTGCCCGGCCTCCAGCTGGCGAAAATGACCAGCGCAATACAGACCCAGCCGCGTCCATTGACCATACCGAAAAAGAAAGCGTCAAAGGCGCTCATGGTCAGGAAGGCTCCGCCCAGAGCCATCAGGGCCGAACCCACGACGATGGCACCGATCCGCAGGCCGTAAACCGACAGACCCTGCGCATCGACGCTGTCGGGGTTGTCGCCCACGGCCTTGATCGCCACGCCCAGCGCGGTGCGGTTCAGCACGTACCAGACCACCACAACCAGCAGCAGCGCAAGCCATGTCAGCGCCGTCTGTTGGAACAAAACAGACCCTAAAAAAGGTAAATCTGACAGCACAGGCAGATCCAGCGGCTGAAACGGCTCGATCCTTGGCGGCGATGAAACGTTCGGCAGCGCGGTGCGATAGGTGTAATAGCTGGCCGAGGTCGCAAATAATGTAATCCCCAGCCCCGAGACGTGTTGCGACAGTCCCAAAGGCACCGTCAGGATCGCGTGAAGCAAGCCGAAGAACCCTCCGGCCAGAGCGGCAACCAAAACACCACCCCACAAGCCAGCACCCAACCAGACGGCCATCCAGCCGCACATGGCGCCGACGACAAAGATGCCCTCGATTCCAAGGTTCAAAACGCCCGCCCGTTCGCAGATCAGCGCGCCCAGCACGCCAAAGATCAGCGGTGTAGCAATACGCAGGGATGCAGCCCAAAAGCTTTCAGAGAGCAGGATGTTAAGGATATCCATCATGACGCAGCCCTCGTGGTGCTGGCCCGGACGATGTGATACCGCGCCACGAACCCGCCGACCAGAACGCAGAGCAACGACATTGAGACGACCAGATCCGCCAGGAACGACGAGACCCCCATGGCCCGGCTCATACTGTCGGCGCCCACGAAGACTGAGGCGATAAACAGCGCAGCAATCACGACCCCCACCGGCGACAGCCCCGCCAGCATGGCGACGACAATGCCCGTGTAGCCAAAGCCCGGCGACAGATCAGCGGTCAGGTATCCTTTCAAACCTGCGACTTCACTGACACCCGCAAGCCCGGCCAGACCACCCGACAGAATGGCCACGCCGAACAGCGATCGGTTCACGTTGATCCCTGCGTGACGCGCGGCGGCGGCGTTCTCTCCGACTGCGCGCAGCCGGAAGCCCCATACAGATCGCGCCAACATGAATTGTGCCAATCCGGCCAGTATTAGAGCCAAAATAAGCCCCGAATGAACGCGCATCCGGTCCAACAACGGAGGCAGCATTCCCTGATCCAAAACCGGAGCAGATTGCGGCCAACCCAACCCCATCGGATCTTTCAATGGCCCTTCCAGCATCATCTGAACGAAGATCAGGATAATGAAGTTCAGCAACAGCGTCGTGACCACCTCATCCGCACCAAAGCGGGTTTTCAAATAAGTGGGGGCGACCATCCCCGCCGCCCCCGCCGCCGCGCCCATAAGAACGATCAGCGGTAACAGAAGGATGCCAGAGATATCCAGCACCCCAGATCCAATAGCCACGGCGGCCATAGCGCCCAGATAAAGCTGTCCCTCGGCCCCGATGTTCCACAGCTTTGCGCGAAAGGCCAACGCGGCGGCGAGGCCGGTAAAGATCAACGGTGTCGCCCGCGTCAGCACCTCAGAGAAGGCAAAGACCGACCCAAAGACGCCACGAAACATCTCGGCATATGCAGTGATCGGATTTGCACCCGCAGCCAACAGGGGAATGGCAGCAAAGCCCAGCGCGATCACGGCGGACAGGATGGGCACACCCAGAGTGAAAGCCCGCGACTGGGTTTGGCGCGGTTCGATGCGGATCATGCCGGTTCTCCTGCCATCATCAGTCCGATCTGCTCGCGGTCGCGACCGGAGGCTTCATGCAATTCGCCGTCACGGATCACAACGATGCGGTCCGCTAGGCTTAGCAATTCATCAAGGTCCTCGGAAATCAGGACCACACCAGCGCCACGCGCCCGTGCGTTCAGCAGACGTTTGCCGACCTCAGCCGCCGCGCCCATGTCCAAACCACGTGTCGGTTGGTTTGCCAGAATAAGGCGCGGGGAGCGGTCGAACACACGCGCCAGAATAAGCTTTTGGATATTGCCCCCCGACAACAACCGCGCTGGCGCATCAACACCCGGTCCGCGCACGTCATAGGCTTTGGACAGCCTCTCTGCGTTGTCTTGGATATCTTCCCGCAGCAACAAACCGTAGGACTGAACCTCGGGGTCGTTTAACCGCTCTATCACCATGTTTTCGGCCACGCTCATGGCACCTACGATCCCCTCGTGATGCCGATCTTCGGGAATCCGACCAACGCCTGCACCCACCATTTTAGCAGGGGTCGGAGAGGTGATTTCGACGCCATCCACCCGAATTAGACCCTGTTCTGGCCTTGTCAGACCCGCAATGACGTTGGCCAGACCGCTTTGCCCGTTGCCCGATACACCGGCAATCCCCAGAATTTCATGCGCACGCACAGTCATGTTCACCCCGGTCAATGTGTCCCGTTTGGACCGCCCTGGAACCGAAACGTCGGACATGGTCAGCACGGGATCACCCGGTGTCAGTTCGGACCCGGCCAGCTCGGGCGTGTCGGCACCAACCATCATGCGTGCGATCGATTTCTCGTCGGCATCCGCAGTCAACATCTCGCCGACCTTCTTCCCGTGGCGCAACACAGCGATACGATCAGAGAAAGACAAAACCTCGCGCAGTTTGTGACTGATAAAAATGACTGACAGCCCCTCGTCCGTCATCTGTCGAATGTTCTGGAACAGCGTGTCGGCCTCTTGCGGGGTCAGAACGGCAGTCGGTTCGTCCAGAACCAGAATGCGCGCGTCGCGGTAGAGGGCTTTGAGAATCTCGACACGCTGACGCTCACCCACTGACAAACGCCCGACCGGTGTGTCCAGGGGCGCGGTCAGGCCGCTTTGCGCCATGATCGCCTCGATCTTGCGGCGGGCTTCGCGCCGGTTGCGGCGCAAGGCAAACAAGGGCTCGGACCCAAGTGTAATGTTGTCCAAAGCCGAAATATTCTCGGCCAGCGTGAAATGCTGATGCACCATCCCTACGCCCGAAGCCAGTGCCACCTGCGGATGGCCCAGCGGCAAGGGGTGCAGATGCCCGGCCTCATCCGCCACGTCAATAGATCCTGAATCGGGCAAATAATGCCCAAACAGCATATTCATCAGCGTGGTCTTGCCCGCGCCATTTTCGCCCAGCAATGCCAGAACCTCACCCTTGTTCAGGCTCAGGTCGACGTTGTCATTGGCGATAACTGGGCCGAAATGCTTGCTCAACCCGTTGAGTTTCAGAACTGTGGATTTGGTCATTTGGAAAATGGGCCGGTTTCAAAGACCGGCCCGAAAGGGATCACTGGTCCGAGACCGGGCGATCGTCATTCACATTCACGCGGAACAGGCCATCAAGGATTTCCGCCTGACGGGCATTGACCGCTTCGACAACATCAGCAGGCACCAGCTCCTCGTCCAGAACCATCGAGCCACCGCCATAGCCCATAAAGCTGTACTGGCCGTAATCCGACGCCTCGAACGTGCCGCTGGAAACGTTGGCGATGGCTTTGTCGATTGTCGGCTCCATATGCCACAAGGCCGATGCCATGATCGTACCCGGATAGTCGCCCGACGTGTCGATGACGTTGCCGACGGCCTTGACGCCGCGCTCAACCGCTGCATCCGATACACCAAAGCGTTCGGCATACATGATGTCCGCACCCGCATCCATCATGGCGATCGCGCTTTCCTTGGCTTTAGGCGGGTCGTACCAGCTGTCGATAAAGGTCACGAGGAATTTGACATCCGGGTTCACCTCGCGTGCGCCGTCCATGAAGGCGTTCATCAGGCGGTTCACCTCGGGGATGGCGTAACCGCCGACCATACCGATCACGTTCGATTCAGTCGCGGCACCGGCAACCATGCCTGTCAGATAGGAAGGTTCGTGAATCCAGTTGTCAAAGACCGAGAAATTCGGCCCCACAGGACCGAAGGACGATCCCATCAGGAATGCCGTGTCAGGATAATCCTTGGCCACTTTGCGCGCCGCACGTTCCAGACCAAACACCTCGCCCACGATCAGTTGCGAACCCTGTTCAGCATATTCGCGCATCACCCGCTCGTAATCCGTGTTGGCCACGTTCTCCGAGAATACGTATTCGATATCGCCGCGCTCGGCGGCAGCGTTCAGCGCTTTGTGGATGCGGCTGATCCATTGTTGTTCCACCGGCAGAGTGTAGATTGCGGCCACCTTGACCGTCTCAGCCGCCGCCAGACCGGCAGAGTACAAAGTGGACGCCGCTGCAACGGCAGCAAGCAATAACCTTCGCGATAATTTATGATCAGCCATGACACTCTCCTGTTTTTTGGGATGCGAGCATTTTTTTACTGTTCAGTCAAATTGTTCATCTGGCGTAGCGGGTTGGTTGCACGGTTTTTTGACTCTGGCGACCATTTTTTAATCATCGCCCGCAAACTCTTTTCGGCGTTTAGAAACAAACGCTTAGTACCTTCCAAACGGCAATAGGGCAGTCTTGGGCACATGAGCTTCACCTTTTGGATAAGGGGTGAGTCAAAAATGTACGAACTCAATCAAAAAAGAGAATTCTACATCGCAAACATGCCCCTTAGCTTGTCAAAGGAAAGGCCATTCTCTAGGACCAAAGACAACCTAGGTTTGATTGAGTGAAACCAACATGCAGATTACTCCCGTTCTTTTGTGCGGAGGCTCTGGAACCCGCTTGTGGCCGCTTTCCCGCAAAAGCTATCCAAAGCAATTCGTGTCCCTGATCGGGGACAACACCCTGTTTCAAAGCTCGGCGCTGCGATTGTCCGCTGACAACGATCAGCTGCAATGCACCGCACCAATGGTTCTGACCAACTCGGACTTTCGCTTTATCGTGACCGAGCAATTGCAGGCCGTTGGCATTGACCCCGGTGCCATCCTGATCGAGCCCGAGGGCCGCAACACTGCCCCAGCCGTTCTGGCTGCCGCCCTTCATGCGCATGCTGAAAACAAAGACGCAGTGCTGTTGGTTGCACCGTCCGACCACGTCGTTCCTGATGTCGCAGCATTTCACGCTGCTGTGGCACAGGGTCTGGATGCGGTGGCGCAGAGGCAACTGGTGACATTTGGCATAACGCCGACACATGCGGAAACGGCTTATGGATACCTGGAACTGGCTGAACAACCCGGCACAGACGGCGCCACTGTTCCTTTGAAGCAATTCGTGGAAAAGCCCGATGCCGAGCGGGCGGCTCAGATGTTGGCGGCTGGAAATTTCAAATGGAACGCCGGTATCTTTCTGTTCCGCGCGACCGATATCATTGCAGCTTTCGAAAAACATGCGCCAACGCTGCTGGAGCCTGTGCAAAAAGCGCTGGACGTCGCTAAACCTGACCTGGGCTTTCTGCGTCTTGCAGCTGAACCATGGTCGAAGGCCGAGGATATCTCGATCGACTATGCAGTCATGGAAAAGGCGGACAACCTAGCCGTGGTTCCGTTTGATGCAGCCTGGTCGGATCTGGGCGGCTGGGACGCGGTATGGCGCGAAAGCGGGCCAGATGCCGATGGAGTCGTGACCACCGGAGATGCCACCGCCATCGACTGTCATGACACTCTGCTACGGTCGGACAGCGACAGGCTTGAGGTCGTGGGTATCGGGTTGAACAATATTATGGCCGTTGCGATGAATGATGCGGTGCTGGTGGCAGACAAATCCCGCGCGCAGGATGTCAAGAAAGCCGTTTCCGCGCTTAAGGCCAAGGGGTCGGCGCAAGCCACCCAATTCCCCAAGGACCATCGGCCTTGGGGGTGGTTTGAGAGCCTGGTTGTGGGTGACCGCTTTCAGGTCAAGCGGATACTTGTCCATCCCGGCGCGTCATTGTCGCTGCAAAGCCATGTCCACCGGTCTGAGCATTGGATCGTGGTCGAAGGCACCGCAAAAGTGACAATCGACGACGAAGTAAAACTGGTGACCGAGAACCAGAGCGTTTACGTACCGCTCGGCTCGGTCCACCGGATGGAGAATCCGGGCAAAGTGCCCATGGTACTGATCGAAGTTCAGACCGGGGCCTATGTCGGCGAAGATGACATCATTCGATACGAAGACGTTTATGCGCGGGACTGATCGCATCAACTTGACGGCAGCGCGGTATTGAAGCGCTGTCAGTTTCACAGGTTTTTTGAATGACAGATTTTAAAGCGCTTGCAACCGAGCATTCCGAGAGGAATTCGGCCGATTTGGCGGGGCTTCAGAGCTAGTCGGCATCAGGACCGCGGAGGTGCACGGCATGTGTTGAAAGTGTGTTTTAAATCAGAGATTTATATTAACTTCACCGAAAATTTTAGAAGCCTTGGAAATTACTACAGGAAGTCGTTTATGCCGAACGGCAGAGGTACAGTCGTCGGTGGCATCCGGGCTTTGAATTAGTTGTTAAAACAATCCCGGATGATCTGGTTACCGTCCGTATCTATGGCGCCCGTATCGAACTTAATTTGCGGTGCCAAACGCGGGCGAGTGAAGGCAATCGAATCAAAGGTTTGGGCTGAGATAATCAAATCGCCAAACCAAGGGGTATAGTCCAGAAACGCCTCGGTCATGAGTAACGTGTCACCCTCAGCAAAAAGCGGGATCCGGTCCGCGTAGAAGATCATCTGCGCATTTGTAAGATCCGTCAGCCCGTCGGTCGACTCGGACCAACAGAATTCCAAAACACGCTGCGCCTGATCCGCGCAATCTGCCGTACACTCGACCGTCGACATCCTGAGTTCGGTTGGATAGCTGTTGTTTGTCAGAAACCTGTAAATGCTGTCCATACCGTCGAAATAGCTTGAATCGATGAAATTGTCTTCCCGGCTGACCATGTCAGATACAGTATAGGCTGCCTTAGACTGCAGATACGTAACCCGTATCGCATCCTGCACACCGATACCTCCGGCCGTCAAAAAGATCAGAAACGGTAACACCATTCCCATCTCGACAAGCGCGGCACCGCTTGTATCTGCTTTAAGGCGGGCAACAGCGCCAGACACGGCGCGGGCGTAACTGTTCAACTGGTTAAACATGTCAGAAAGGCTCGTTCACAAAGGCTGATTTGGACACAAGGGCGAAATTCCCGAACTCGTCATACCGCGGCAGCGATCGCAGCGCGTTGATCGGGGGAAACAATGAGCCCTGAATCAGGCAGGCCCGCGCCACCATCAACTGGTTCTCGATTCCAGTACTGAAATCAATTGGCGGCATATAACCGTCTTCCGGTGTCGTATCGAGGCAATTGGTTTGACCCAGATCCAAGTTCCACACCGATCTTTCTACCTCGCGCACCTGCAGCAACAGGTTGTCCGAACAATTCCAAAGGATGAAACGCGCCAAGGGTTTGGCACACATAGCATCTTTGACCTTTTCGTGATCCGGATCGGGAATCAATCCGAGGCGTAGCTCGCGAAAAGTCTGGTCCGTCACACGATCCAGCGAGATCTGGCGCATCTTCAGAAAGCTGAACTCAAGCGTCATATAGCAGATCAACAAAAGCAGCGGTAAGCAGAACGCATATTCGACCAGCACTGCGCCAGCTTCGTTCTTTCGCCAATTTCGAAGTCTGGTCATAAAGCCGCCGTTCGCATTGGATTCTGGTTGTTGCGATACGGCCATATTTTTGTCGTTACGAATGGTAGTCATGATCAAAACCCTCCGCCCTCGCTACTGTGTCAATCGCAAGCGGTTGATCTGCCGCGCGATCGACTCAAAGGCCGAGGCAATATCGAGGCTATTCACGTCATAGAAAAAGGCGGGGGACGAGGCACAGTCCAAAAGAGTGGCATCGCCCTGCGCATAGGTATCCATGCCGATGGTAAAGATAGTGATACCACTGTCCTTGGCCGCCTGACAGATCGCGGAGGTACGAGGGTTCTTCGTCGTGTTTAGGGTTGATGTGACGATCCGATTATAATGGTTGTTGGCCGATCGCCGGGTATCCGCTGGCGCAAGTATGTCGATTACAAATCGGCGTACTGGCATAGCTGCCCAGACCTCTGGCCAAGTCAAACGGACGGCTCCTCCGCCTGGCGACGTGCTCCAGAAGTTACCCGGGACGTGATAGTAATCAAATGGCCCGCGACGGTTCCTGAAATAGGCATACCTGTTCGTTCCTGGCACGTTGAATACCGGCGAATTGCCACTGCGAAAGGGGGGTTTGATGTCGTAGCTCTGCGTATTCTCACCGTCTGACATCACGATCAGATATTTTACCGTATCGGCGCTGGTGAAGTCATCAGGAACGTTTCGTGCGGCCGGAGCGGCTAAGTATTCAAATCCGGCAGTTCCTGACAAGGATGACAAAACCGGTCTCAACGACGGATCCAACATGGCAGCGCCCCATTTCGTCGCCATTTCAATCGAAGTGAAACCGTAAGGCTGCATTGCTCGGATACGCGCCTTAAGAACTTCGGGATCCTCCGCCCATAGAACAATGTCACGTACAGTAGAGTCAGTTGGGCAAACTGCGCCAAACTGAGTGACATCGCTGCCAAGCCCTCGGGCGTCATGGTGCGCTGTTCTGGACAGGGTCGTATCTGTAGGGATGGCTGTCGTTTGGTAGTCGGAAGCGTTGCTGAAGGTCACGCAGTTCGAAGTGGAATGCTCGGAACTGACCGTGAAGTTGCTAAGCAATGCTTCACCGACGGAAACCTGGGTTGCAAATGGAACGAGTGAAATCGTTGTGTTACCTGGCTGACCCGGGCGAGGTTGGACAGCGTCTACGAATGCTTGGGCTGCTGGAATCAACAAATCCATCCGAGACGGCGTGGCAGCTGGCCCGCTGGTAGCCCCTGGCGCCCACGACATCGAACCGGAATTGTCCAGGGCGACCGCAATTTCCAGATCCTGGCGCGACTCTGTTGCAGCACCAACAACGGGTACATCCCATGACTCCCAACCCACAACTTGTGTTAGATAAGCCGGAACTTCTTCGCCCGCAGTAATTCTAACCGTCCGTTCAGTTGGCGTGTTTACTATCGAGACATTCTTCAGGTTGGCAGCAAGCCCTGCTTTTTCAAAAAAATCCTCGACCAGATCTTCAGGATCCAAAACCTGCTCAAGATCCGCCGAAGCAAGGCTGGCCGCGTCCGTCGTATTTTGCAGTTTGACCCGAACATTCTCGGTCAGCGCAAGCTCCAGCGCAAACCCAATAAAGGCAAGCATCGGGATGATCATCATGGCGACCAAAACCAGAACCGCACCCTCGGACTCGCTACGGAAACGGGCCATCAATCCACATGCGTCATCACTGGTTTGCTGGCTTCGCTTTATCGAAATGAAGACCGATTTTCCTTCGGTCAAATCTTCAAAATCTGTACCCATCTGAACAACTCATAACTGGTGGAACCGCGAACAATTTGAAAAAGCAGTTAATAACTTACACCAAAATGAACTTAAAATGAACTGGAAATGAACGAATTTTGTCAATTTTGGGACACATTCTTTTAATCGGATAGCTTGTACCATCTTCAAACCCGAGACTCTGCGGCGTCGTCATATCCGGCGAGACGAGTACTCGCGAATGCTATCCTAGCGGTATGTGTGCCAAGTTTTCTATTGTATTTCAAAAGCTTGAAACGCTGCTGTGCTCGCATTATTTTTCCGAACCAAACAACCTACTTGTTTGGTTTAGTTGATTAGAGGCACGGAAACTTGGTGTCACACGCTCTAAGCTACATGTCTTTCATCGCTGACTATGGTCATTTTTGAACATGAATTGGTGAACCACATACCAGTTACTCACTTATTGTTTCCACCAAGCTTGAAATTCATTTTTTAGCACTCAGTGATTAATCGATTCTGAGCCCTCTAACTCTGAATCGTTACGGCGGGATCCCGGTTGCTGATCCTGACCGGCTGCCACATCGATAACCCGACTCGCGCGGTTCGGTCGCGTAGGTTGTTTCGAACAAGCAGAAAATACTTACGCAAACGTCATTGAGCTATGCAGTTTCACTTCGCTGACGGTGCTGACAGTACCGACGGAGACTGCGGGTTGGTTTTTCTTCAGGAGAGAGAGAATCGACGACTACGGTGGTTCGTTTTGACTCTGTTAGTGTGCCTATCTTTGCTGTGTTGCGTAGCACCGCCGTAGCACCACGCTCCAACACGTCAAATGCAGAAAACGCCTCTTTGGGCGTGTAGGCTATTGTTCTCTGGCACTAGAGATTGGTTTTGGGATTAGGGTTTGCGCCTCTGACCTTCAGGTTATGCGGCTGACGAGGTGAAGACGTTAAGCAATTGATCCGGGGGATCAATTGTAGTCTGAACGGGCGTTTTGAGATTTTCTGACCCTAGAGATTGGTTGCGGGAGCAGGATTTGAACCTGCGACCTTCAGGTTATGAGCCTGACGAGCTACCGGGCTGCTCC
>NZ_JBXWLY010000010.1:0-151148 GCF_059609525.1 Ruegeria sp. YTSC325 | reverse complement strand
GGCGCAGGATCAGAGGTCTTGCGACCTCTTCCCAAATATTGTGCAGCCATTTTGTCATGCTCTTACGCCCTGTGGTTTCCGAGTGCACAACGCGGCAAATTGCACCCTGCGCGGGCGCAGGATCAGAGGTCTTGCGACCTCTTCCCAAATATTGTGCAGCCATTTTGTCATGCTCTTACGCCCTGTGGTTAGGGCGCCTCCTCGGAGCAGCACATAACAACGAAATGGTATATGTTCAATGAACGGGTGAAGGTTTGATCCGTGTTGGCGGTCTTTGTGCCCGGAAAAGGATCAGACTGTCACAAGCGGATCAACGTCGGCGTTTTGCGCGCAGTGTCGGATCAGCTTGGGTTGGATCCTCTGGCCACGGGTGTTTGGGATATTGGGCGCGCATATCTTTGCGAACATCTGCGTATGAGCCGGCCCAGAACCCCGGTAAGTCCCGTGTAATCTGGATTGGGCGCTGGGCGGGGGACAGCAGAGTGATCTTGAGGGGCTCGCCGCCCACGATCGGATGGCGGGTTACTCCGAACAGCTCCTGCAACCGGACCGAGATTTCGGGGGCCGCACCGCCGTAGTCAATCGGCACTTTCCGACCCAAAGGTGTTTCGAATGATCCGGGTGCGCGCCGGTCCAGTTCCTTTGTCTGGTTCCAATCCAACCGGGCGCGCAATGCAGGTAGCAGGTCGAACTTTTTCCAGTCGTCAGCCGATCGCACGCCCGAGAGCATCGGAAGCAACCAGTCCTCTAACGACGCAGCCAGCCCGTCAGGTGAGAAATCGGGCAGGTCAACGCCCTCGGCCCTGACCAATTCGACCCGCGCGGCCAGACGCGCCGATGCGCCGTTCAGCCGCAGACCCAGATCGCGCACTCCGTCCAGCATTGCCATAGCCAGTATGTCTTCGGGCACGTCTTTCCAAATGCGGTCGTCCAGAGTTATGGTACCCAGCCGCTTTTGCCGACGCGCAACAACGCGGCGGTCCCGTTTGGACCAGACGCAGCTATCAACCCAGTCGATCTGATCCGCGAACAGATCGCGAATTTCGCGCTCGGATATTTGCGCGGCCATGCGCACACGCGCCTCACGGGGGTTGCCGTCGGTGTCTGTGACAACCAGATAAGGGCTCGCTGCCAAAGTGTCGGCACTGTCCAACACCACACCTTTTCCGCCAGACAAAACATATCGCGGATCGTCACCCTTGCGACGCTGGCCGATACGGTCGGGGTAGGCCAGCGCAGCCATGGCTGCGGGGCTCAGATCAGATGGCTTTCCATTTCGGCGCAGCCGCTTGGCTTCGACCTTTATGCGGTCAATTGCCCCCGAATTCACTTGCCAGATGCGATTGCGCTGAAAAGCGCGCAGATCGCGTAGTGCTTCTAGCCGCAGCAACATATCGGTCGGCGCGCCGCGCAGCGGGTCTCGTTCGGCCATCAGCGCGGCCAGAGAGGATGCGTCCGACCCGGCATGCTCTAGCATGTGGCCTAACCGGGGATGCAGGGGCAGGGCCGAAAGGGCGCGTCCGTGATCGGTGATCCGCCCCTTGCCGTCCAAAGCGCCCAACATGGTCAACAAGCTGCGGGCTTCGGCCATGGTGCCTTCGGGCGGAGGGGTCAGAAAAGCGAGGTCGTTTGATTCAGCCCCCCAAAGCGCAAGCTCCAACGCCAGACCGGTTAGGTCGGCGGCTTCGATCTCGGCTGGGGGGTAGGCCGCGAGCGCGCCCTCTTCTCCTTTGGACCAAAGGCGATAGCAGACCCCTTCTGCCACGCGCCCCGCGCGGCCTGCGCGCTGGGTGGCCTCGGCACGTGTGACGCGTTCGGTGACCAACCTGGACATCCCCGAGCCCGGATCAAACCGCGCGCGTCGCGCCTGCCCCATATCGACCACAACTCGAATATCTGGAATGGTCAGAGAGGTTTCGGCAATCGACGTGGCAAGAACGATCTTACGCCCCTCCTCAATCGGAGCTATGGCCTTGCATTGTGCTGCAAAGGGCATTGCGCCGAACAGGGGGCGCAGCGTGCATCTGTTAGGCAAGCGTCCGGCCAAAGCGGCCTCAGCGCGGCGAATTTCACCTTCCCCGGGCAGGAACACAAGCATCCCACCTGCCGTTTCACGCTCGGCCTGAACCACCAGATCGACTAACGCGTCCAACCGCCGTGCTTGCGGACCAAGCGGGCGGTCCAGCCAGCGTGTCTCGACCGGAAAACTGCGGCCCGCAGACGTCACTAGCGGAGCGCCCATCAAATGTCCGACCGGTTCAGCGTCCAATGTCGCGGACATTGCCAGCAGGATCAGATCGTCGCGCAGCGCGCCCATCACTTCGAGGCAAAGCGCCAGCCCTAGATCGGCATTCAAGGACCGTTCGTGGAATTCATCAAAGATCACTGCGCTGACGCCGGGCAGGTCGGGGTCAGATTGCAGCATCCGGGTCAGAATGCCTTCGGTCACAACCTCGATCCGGGTGGATTTGGACACTTTTGCCTCGCCACGCACCCGGTAGCCGATAGTCTCCCCCACGCGCTCGCCCAGCGTTTCGGCCATGCGTTCCGCTGCGGCACGGGCAGCCAGCCGACGGGGTTCCAGCATCACGATCTTGTCAGCGCACAGCCCTGCCTCGAGCATTGCTAAAGGCACACGAGTCGTCTTGCCCGCGCCCGGGGGCGCTTGCAGCACGGCGCGCCCCGAAGCTCGTAGGGCGTCCAGCAGATCGGGGATGGCGTCTTCAATGGGCAGGCGAGTCATGCGGGCTTTATCCGCCAAGCACCGGGCCGCGTCCAGTTCTGTGGTTTGCGGGTGACGACCTGCTTACATCCAGACGGATTCCGGCGCAGTCCGGTCTGGACAAATCGGCTTCAGCGACGGCAAGTAGTCGTGCCGCAAAAGATCGGGGTTAAAATGGAAATAGACAGCCTGAGTGACAGGATTTTAAACGGGGATCGGCGCGCGCTGGCCCGTGCAATAACCTTGGTAGAAAGCGGCCGCGCCGACCACCGAGCGCAGGCCAGCGAATTGCTGGCGCGTCTCGCAGGCGCGGGGAGACAGGCATTGCGGATTGGGCTGTCAGGTACGCCGGGCGTCGGTAAATCCACGTTCATCGAAAGCTTTGGCATGATGCTGATCGGTCAGGGATTGCGCGTGGCGGTTCTGGCCGTCGATCCCAGTTCGACCCGTTCTGGGGGCTCGATTTTGGGCGACAAGACCCGGATGGAGCGCCTAAGCCGGGAACCTGCCGCCTTTATCCGACCTTCCCCCAGCCAAAGCCATTTGGGCGGTGTTGCGCGTCGAACGCGCGAAGCCATCGCCCTGTGCGAGGCAGCTGGGTTTGACGTGGTTTTGATTGAAACGGTTGGAGTAGGGCAGTCGGAAACCGTGGTGTCCGAGATGTCAGACCTGTTTCTTTTGCTGCTGGCCCCTGCAGGTGGGGACGAGCTGCAAGGGGTCAAGCGCGGTATTATGGAGATGGCCGACATTATTCTTGTCAACAAGGCGGATGGAGATCTCAAGGCAACGGCCACACGGACCTGTGCCGACTATGCAGGAGCGCTGCGTTTGCTGAGAAAGCGCCCGCAGGACCCTGAAGGTTTCCCCAAGGCCATGACGGTCTCTGCGGTTGAAGAGCATGGGCTTGAGCAATCCTGGGACGAAATGCGCTCTTTAACAAATTGGCGCAAGGAAAGCGGGTATTGGTCCACGAACCGAGCGGAGCAGGCGCAGTTCTGGTTTGAACAGGAAGTGCGCAATGCGCTCTTGTCGCGGCTTTCGACCCCACAGGTCCGCGCCGAGATGGAACGGCTGGGCAACGCGGTTCGAGAAGACGGACTAAGCCCGTCAGTGGCGGCAGAAACACTGTTATCGAACCTGATGCCGGGCCAGGGATACTCCTGAAGACAAGAATTGCGTGATGTGAAACCGAGTTTCCCGTGCTGCGTGCAGGGGGCTGTCGAATGCGCGTAAAGATGGTATCCTGATCGCATAAATCGCAGGACCTGAGACTATGCCTCGTATCAATGGGACCAACAGTGGCGATGATATTGACGTCACAAACGACAGCGGGACGCTGAACGGCACTCCGCAAGGGTCTCCTATTGATAACATTCGCGGTCGAGGCGGCGATGACGATATCACGGTCACGGACAGCACGATTTCCGACAACGTTGTTGGGAATACGGGTAACGACAACATCGTCATTTCCAATAGTACTGTGATTGGACGAGTCTCGGGCGGTGCAAATTCCGATACGATAACAGTCAGCGGGTCTAATGTCGGCTCTATCAGGCTTGGGGCGGGTAATGACACGCTCAATTTCAGCAGTACGGCCGTCAGCGATGACGTCGTCGGCGGAAGCGGTACAGACACGCTGAACCTACCGGAAGGTACGGTCGTTAACGACGCCACATTCGGTACGTTCACGGTTGAGGCCGGCGTTGCCTATTCAGTGTCCAGTGGCACGTTCACGCTGCCGTCGGGCGCAACCGTCACATACAGTGCTTTCGAAAACGGGTCGGGCGTGCCGTGCTTTACTCGAGACACCAAGATTTTGACGCCCAAAGGTGACCGTTGCATCCAGACGCTGAGGGTTGGGGACGAAGTTCTGACGCTAGGACAAGGCGTGCAAGCGCTGCGATGGATTGGGCGACGCAGCATTTTCAAGGCAGATTTACAGGCCAACCCTCGTCTGCGACCAGTTCGTATATTAGCAGGGGCGCTTGGTGATGGCCTGCCGCACGAAGACCTTTTGGTATCGCGACAGCATCGAATGCTGGTGCGGTCCCGGATCGCGCAGCGGATGTTTGGTGCGCCTGAAGTTCTTGTTGCCGCGATCAGACTTGTTGATACGCCCGGAATTTTCGTTGACGAGAACGTGGATGAGGTAGAGTATTTCCACCTGCTGTTTGGTGAGCATCAAGTTGTTTTTGCCGGAGGAGCGCCGACTGAAAGCCTTTTCACCGGTGTTGAGGCGTTGCGGGCGTTGGACCCCAATGCGCGGCGTGAGATTTTCGAGATTTTCCCAGACTTGGCCAAGGGTCTTCCCACACGAGAAACCGCCAGATTGATACCTGAGGCACGGCAGCAAGCCCGGTTGTTGGAACGCCATCTTAAAAACGGTAAACCGCTTTTGTGGTCGCAATCGGGACCTGCTGGCTGAACAAACAAAGTTGGCGTAAAGAATCCGCGCGATCCGTCTTGACCCTTCCGTCGATTCCCACTACACGCATCCAACCAGTTTTCGGGCGCGACTTCGGGTTGCGCCCCTTGTGATTTGGCCGAGGTGTTATGCCGGGCCTCCAGAAACAAAGGAAGAAACCATGTCGCGCCGTTGCGAACTGACCGGAAAAGGCCCGATGACTGGCAACAATGTCAGCCACGCCAAAAACAGAACTCGTCGTCGTTTCCTGCCGAACCTGAACGACGTTACCCTGCAGTCGGAAACCCTGGGTCGTGGCGTAAAGCTGCGCATCTCGGCGGCTGCTCTGCGCTCGGTCGACCACCGCGGTGGTCTGGACGCGTTCCTGGCCAAAGCCAAGGACGACGAACTGTCGGCTAACGCGCTGAAAGTGAAAAAGGAAATCGCCAAGGCACAAGCCTCGGCCTAAGCCTTTTTCACATGTAAAATATTCGGCCCTGTACCCATGATGGCGCAGGGCCTTTTCTATTGCATCAAAGCCAAAAAGCGCGATTTGGTGACAATCCGTGGATATGGAGTGATTTTGTTCACATACCTCCGGTCTGAATGACGTTATGTTTAAGCATATTCATCCGACGGAGATCATTCTCATGTCTTTCAAATCTCTCGAATCTTTCTCCCTGTTGGCCGCTTTTTTCGGCAAAACCTTTGGGACATGTTTTCGGATGCAACGTCAGGTGAACAGGTTGCATACAAGCCTGACCAAAGGGTCTGTCAAGCGTACCGAACGGGACGGTTGATACTTTCCTCCTGACCCACGGGCTTCAAGCGTATTCGATTGCGCTTGAAGCCCTCTTAACGTCCGGCCTATATCAAAGGCGAAATGAAAGCTGTTCTGCATAAGACGTTGCCTTTTGTATTGTCGCTGCTTGTCTTGCTCACCGGGCAAGGAGTAGCCGCGTCTAGGGGCATGGAAACTGCCGTTGGGCAGATGGTCTTGTGTACCGGAGACGGCCCTGTGGTCGTCTATACGGATGCGGATGGACAACCCACGCAGCCTCCGCATTTCTGTCCGGACTATGCGATGACGTTGCTTGGGGCGGTCCTTGATGTTTCGTCCCGCGTGCCCGAAGCGCCAAAGCCCGATCAGGTTCAACCCGCACGGACACGCCGCAACCTGATTGCGGCACCAATTCCACATCACCCTGCGCGGGCTCCTCCTGTCGTGTTCTGACAATCAACTTATTCTCAGACACTTAAAGCAGGAGAAGCCAGATGCGCTTTTCATTCAAACTATTGGCCACTCTGGCCGCCGCCACCATTGCAACCGCCGCAGTGGCACAGGATTCGATTGCAGTCGAAGATGCTTATGCGCGTTCGTCCGGCAAGACTGCCAAAGCCGGTGCGGCGTTCATGATGATCGAAAACACCGGTGACGCAGATGACCGGTTGATCGCCGTTGAATCTGAGGCTGCGGCGCGGGTTGAACTGCACACGCATGAGGTTGATGCCAACGGCGTTGCCAAGATGATCCATGTCGAGGAAGGGTTCGTGATCCCGGCGGGTGAAGCTCGTGCGCTGAAACGCGGAGGGGACCACGTCATGTTCATGGGGCTGACGGCGCCTTTCGAAGAAGGATCCACTGTCCCCGTCACTTTGATCTTCGAAAAGGCAGGCGAGGTCGAGGTCGACATTCCGGTTGATCTGAAGCGTCACGACGCTGGTGGGCACGGGTCGCATTCGCACTGAAGCTACGCGCGTCTTCGCGCCGCTTTGCGGCGGTCATCCACGCGTCAGGCCGGGCTGAGCCCGGCCTGTTTGCGTCGAGTCTAGCGGTTGACGACGCGCATCGAAACGCGGTCGCGGGCGGATTTGAAACGCAATGCGAGGAAGATCATGACCCCCGAGAAGGCCAGCGCCGAGAACGCAATGGCCCAGCCCAGTGCCACCATTCCGCTGCCTGGCCAGAACATCAGAACCAGCCCAATCAGCAACGCGACGATCCCTGAATTGCGGAAGGTTGCCGAATCTGGATGCTGATCCGGTATTTGTCGCCACGCTGCCAGCGAACCGACGCCAGCAATCAGGGCCCATGCACCCAAAAGGAAGAAGGTCAGTCGCGCCACGCCCTCGGGCCAGATCAGAAGGACCAGCCCAATAAGCAAAGCGCCTATTCCGAATCCTCCGATCAGGCCGCGTCGACCGAACCCAAACAGGGTGACGCCGCCGTCAAGCACCAGTAGCAGACCGACTAGACGCAACAGAAGCGAAATGCTGCCCGTCGGCCAGAACAACGCTGCAACCCCCAACACACCGGCGAGAATGCCGCGCAACAAAAAAGTCCACCACAGATTGGCCAGCTGCTCTCCCATCGCTTCGCGACCGTCCAGGCTGTGGCTATCAAGGATTTCTTCGTGCGGCGTATGAGGGTCGGTCATGTGGGCCTCCGGTTGTGGTCGCGGGTTCAGTATACAATAAATCTCTTTTGTATCTGACGTCTATTGTTGCCCCAGCAGGTCGTCGACCCAGCGTGGGACTGTTTCCGACGCCGGGCCGAGGATGACCGTTTCAAAGCTGGACGCGCCATCCGAGGGTTCAAGGTTTAATTCGACGGTCCGTGCACCAGCATTGGCAGCCTCGTGCACGAAAGCGGCGGCCGGATAGACCTGCCCAGAAGTTCCGATCGAAGCAAAGATCGCAGCCTCGGAAAGGTGATCGTAGATGGTTTCCATGTGATAAGGCATCTCTCCGAACCAAACTACGTCGGGTCTGGCAGACGGTGCGGCACATGCGGGACAGGATTCACCCACGGACATCTCCGGGGGGGCAACCCAGCGGTGGTCGCACGCGGCGCAAAGCGCCCCTGCAAGAGTTCCGTGCATATGAAGAACGTTTTTGGCCCCGCCGGCTTCGTGCAGGCTATCTACGTTTTGGGTCACGATCACAACATCACCGGGCCAGTTGCGTTGCAACCGGGTCAGCGCTTGATGGGCCGGATTGGGTTGCGCGTTCGCCGCCTGTGTGCGGCGGGCATTGTAGAACCCCTGTACCAAGGCCGGGTCACGCGCAAACCCTTCGGGTGTAGCGACATCTTCTATCCGATGCTGAGACCAAAGCCCGCCTTCGTCCCGAAATGTGCCCAACCCGCTTTCGGCCGAGATTCCGGCTCCGGTCAGGATGACAATCTTTTCCATTCCTACCTCACACGTTACACCTTGGTGCATGAGCCACCGTATCCTGTTTGTCTGTTTGGGCAATATCTGCCGTTCACCCGCTGCCGAGGGCGTGTTTCGCGCCCGTGCACCACATCATACGACTGATAGCGCCGGGACCTCGGGCTGGCATGTCGGCGACCCGCCCTATGGGCCGATGCAGAAGGCAGCAATGGTACGGGGGGTAGCACTGGGCGATTTGCGCGCCCGGAAATTTGTGGCGGAGGATTTCAACCGGTTTGATTTGATCCTTGGCATGGATGCCGACAACATCGCCAATATTGAGGATCTGCGCCCCGAGGGCAGCGACACTCCGGTCCGCTTGCTGACCGATTTTGCCCCAGAAACCGGCGCGGACCATGTGCCCGACCCCTATTACACCCGTGATTTTGACGGAGCTTTGGACTTGATCGAGGCCGCTGTGGAAGGCCTCGCCGCTCATCTGCGTGGTTAGGCCATCACCTTAAGCCGACCGTCCAGCCAAGGCAGTTGCGTCAAGGCCGGGTCCACGATCTGGCTGCGCATCAGTCGGCGCATCATATCGGCCACCTCTTGCGGAACCTGATCGGACCAGTCGGTGCGGGTGAACAGCGAGATCATTCGAGAAAAGTCCCCAAACGGGGCAGGGTGCGCCTCAAGCCCGTCGTGGAACCGGGCGGCGCGCATGAAACCCAAGGGTGTGGTGATAGCCCAGCCAAGGCCGCGCGCGACCATCGCCATCAACGCAAGGTGCGAACCGATCTCGAACCGTTCCTCGAACTCTAGTTTCTGGCGGGCCAGATGTGCCTCGATCTGGCGGCTGATAAGCTGTTCACGGGCATAACGCAGAAAGGGTAGGGTCTGCACTGCATCCTGCGCTCCTTTAGGGGTAACCAGAATGAACGGGTCCTGCACCAGCGGGTATTCGGCAACGCCTTCAAGCACTTCACCTGAATGGGCTGATACGGCCATGTGCAGGCGCTGTGCCTCGAGATCGGCAAACAGATCCAGGCTGGGCAGGGTGATCAGCTTGAATTTCGAACGCGTTAGGCTGTCGGCCAGCAATGTCGCCAACCGGGGCGTCAGGTCATTGTCGAAATCGTCGATCAGCCCGATGGACAGGATGGTCAGATGGCCCAGATCCATCACGGTCAACTCGCTCTGAGCCATTTGCAATTCGGCAAGAACGGTCTCGGCGCGGGCCAGAAAGCTGCGTCCGGCCTGCGTCAGGCGCATCGGGCGGCGTCCGTGGTCGACCAGTTCGGTGCCCAACGCGTTTTCCAGATTGCGCAATTGCTGGCTGACCGATGGCTGGCTGAGCCCGGTGATCTCGGCCGCCTGCGCCACCGAACCGGTGCGCGCCAAGGCCTCGAACACTTCAAGTCCCCGCAGAGTAAGCCCTTTCATCACCATCGAACACCTCTTTCATTGCGCCTTTTCTGGGGCGCAGGGCGGGTCAGGTCAAGGATGCTGAGGTGTTTAGCTACAGATCGCCTGCGCCATCTGGCCGAAATTCTGATACCGATCCCAAAGAGCATCATCGCGCGCGCTGCGCGACATCTTCAACTCCTGCGCCTTATGAGGATCAGCAAACCATTTCGAGACGGTCTTTTGGTCGCTGCGCGTCAGCGCCTGATCGGCCACGCGCTGAATGCAACTGCATCGGTCGCGTGTCGCTGCCGAACGGTCGGATGCCAGACATGCCTGTTTGATCTGAGCGGCCCCGACGGCCAGCGGAGTGGTTGCCACAGACGCAGCGCAGAATGCGATCAGGAGGAACTTTTTCATGCTCGAGCCTCGTTTTTGCCTGCCCGGAGGGATCTTGCGCCCCTCTCGGCCTTTGGCGGAGTATGAATCAAACTGGATTCGGGATCAATCGGGCGTTTCAAAATTGTGATTCCACCAGTCGGAGTCACCTCAGCCCGTAGGCTTGGCCTCAGAACGGTGCCGGTCACGGAAGGAATGGTAGCCACCGCTCGATAGCTTCGATCAATGCCTTGATTTTCTCTGGATATAGAGCGACATACCCCGCCCCGATTGCAGGAATGCCCCACTTGATCAAAGTATCGACCGCCAGATCGCCTTTGCTGGCGCACCATTTGAGAAAGCCGGCCAATCCCGACTTGAACTTTGCCAAGATTGAATCAATCCGCTCACGATCAGGTTTTTCCTCTTCCAAGGCGCCCGAAAGCTCGTTCTCGGCCTCCCAGATCAAAGTAATTGAACCGGCTAAATGCGCATCTGGAATGCTCTCGGGAGGGTTGTTCCCTCCAATGCCGAGGCGAGCGGAGACCCGAGTGTTCAAGCTATCTCTGAGGTCATCAAACGCTACTTCAACTGTTGTGCGAGCCTTGATCTGTTCAATCTCAGCCGCAACAGCCTCGGGGCCTGCATCCCACACTTTATTCTCCAATGTCGCGACTTGCCGCTGCAAATCCCAGTCCAATGGATCACCATTCAAAATTGCGCGATACCAATCCGCCCAGAACGTATAAAATTCGGGAGTCGCCTCAAGGTGGCTAATAAACTCATCATTAAGATAGCGCCATCCATTCGGCAAAGAATGGTGAGGCCATAACGGATATTGGTAGACTTGCCGCGCTGAAAATCCGGAATCTATCTTCTCCATATCCGATTCTACTGCGTCCAACGCTTTTGCCAGTTCTTCATCGATGACAAACACACTATTGTTTATCGCCTGCAACGCCTCGGCTTGAGTGTCGTTTGCTAAGGCACAATTTGCTGCTGCGAGAATGGCGGTACATCCCGCTGAAACGGAGTAGTGGCCAAGAGGGGAGGGAGAGTTGCCGTTTACAGCAGCTATGGTATCAAGCGCGCTGGCTGCTCTTGCAGCTGCAAACCCCGAGGGGCCATCCAATTCTACCGAATGGATAACAGCGCTGATCCCTGCGCGGAGGCATGGTAAGAGCACGGATTCTGAAATAGTTCCTTCGTCTGCTGTTATGGATGGCAATGATCGAACTGCCGACCGTGAAGCGATAACATTGTGGGCTTTGGGGGTATTCCCAGCCAACCAACGTTCGCAGTCATACTGATCTTCGATTTCCGCCATGATGCTGAACCCATTTCTATTGACCAACCCACGATTCCTCTACATATCCCCAACCCATGACAGACCTCGCTCATATCCGCAATTTCTCCATCGTCGCGCATATCGACCATGGCAAATCCACCCTTGCTGACCGGCTCATCCAAGAGACCGGAACGGTCAAGGATCGCGACATGAAGGAACAGCTGCTCGACAGCATGGATATCGAGCGTGAACGCGGCATCACAATCAAGGCCAACACGGTCCGCATCGACTATACCGCCGACAATGGCGAGGCATATGTGCTGAACCTGATCGACACCCCCGGCCACGTGGATTTCGCCTATGAGGTCAGCCGGTCGATGCGCGCGGTCGAGGGCTCTCTGCTGGTAGTGGACTCGACCCAGGGGGTCGAGGCGCAGACGCTGGCAAATGTATACCAAGCCATCGACGCTGATCATGAGATCGTGCCGGTGCTGAACAAGATCGACCTGCCCGCGTCCGACTGTGACCGTGTGGCAGAACAGATTGAGGATGTGATCGGCATCGACGCGACCGACGCCATTCAGGTTTCGGCCAAAACGGGGCAGGGTATCCACGAGACGCTGGAAGCCATCGTGCAGCAACTGCCCGCACCGCAGGGCAACCTCGACGCGCCGCTCAAGGCGATGCTGGTGGATTCGTGGTATGACGCCTATCTCGGCGTGATCGTTCTGGTCCGCATCATGGACGGCACGCTGAAAAAGGGCATGCGGGTCAAGTTCATGTCGAACAACACCCTGCACCATGTCGACCGCGTGGGCGTCTTCCGGCCCGAGATGGAAATGGTCGACAGCCTCGGACCCGGTGAGATTGGCTTTCTGACCGCTTCAATCAAACAGGTCCGCGACACGCGCGTGGGCGACACGATCACCAATGACCGCAACGGCACCGAGGACGCGCTGGACGGCTTCAAACCCGCGCAGCCGGTGGTGTTTTGTGGCCTCTTCCCCGTCGACAGTTCCGAATTCGAAGACCTGCGGGATGCGATCGACAAACTGGCGCTGAACGACGCTTCGTTCTCGTTCGAAATGGAAACCTCGGCGGCACTTGGTTTTGGTTTCCGCTGCGGCTTCCTAGGGCTGTTGCACCTTGAGGTCATCCGCGACCGCATCGAACGCGAATATGATATCGAGCTCATCACCACTGCGCCGTCGGTGATCTATCACGTCTACATGAAAGACGGTGAGATGATCGAGCTGCACAACCCCGCCGATATGCCCGATCCTTCGAAGGTCGATCATATCGAGGAACCGCGCATCAAGGCGACCATTCTGGTGCCCGACGAATACCTCGGCGACGTGCTGAAACTGTGTCAGGACCGCCGTGGCATCCAGCTGGATCTGACCTATGCGGGTAGCCGCGCGATGGTCGTCTATGACCTCCCCCTGAACGAGGTCGTCTTTGACTTCTACGACCGTCTGAAATCGGTAACCAAGGGCTATGCGTCCTTCGACTACCAGATGACCGGCTATACCGAGGATAATCTGGTCAAGATGTCGGTGCTGGTGAATGACGAACCGGTCGATGCGCTATCAACCATGGTTCACCGCGACCGGGCCGAGATGCGGGGCCGTGCGATGTGCGAAAAGCTCAAGGACCTGATCCCGCGCCACATGTTCAAAATCCCGATCCAGGCCGCCATCGGAGGCAAGGTCATCGCCCGCGAGACCCTCTCGGCGCTGCGTAAGGACGTGACCGCGAAGTGTTACGGCGGCGACGCCACGCGGAAACGCAAACTGCTGGACAAGCAGAAGGCGGGTAAGAAGAAGATGCGTCAGTTCGGGAAGGTGGATATCCCGCAGGAGGCGTTTATTTCGGCGCTGAAGATGGACAGCTGAGGCTGTCCATTTCTTCCTCTTGGTTTGTCCAAGTTTACGCGGATTCTGGATCGGCGTCCGATTGTCCGAGGTCGGTGAGTTCAGTCCAGACCGCCTCAGGTATGTCCCAATCGGCCCACTCAAGCGTTTGGTTTACATGCTGGGGCCACGTCACCCCGCAAACTGTTGAAGCAATGTTTGCATCTCGAAGCGAGAATTGCAGCGCCAGCGCGCCCATTGGAACGTCGTATCGGGCACAGATATCTTCGACCGCGCGCACAGGCGCGAGCATTTCTTCTGTTGCTGGCCGGTAAACGTAAAAGTGGTGAACCGCGCTACCTCTTGCCAGAATTCCTCCCGCGTAGGGTGCTGCATTTAACACGGTGACACCCTTGGAAACGGCTTGTTCGATTAGGGGTGAAGCATTCACGTTTACAAGTGTGTGCCGGTTATGCGTCATCACAACATCGAAGTCCCAGTCGCGCAGCATAGGCGAAAAGACGTCCAGCCGTCCGCCGGCCAAACCAACGGCAGTTGCAAGGCCTTCCTCTTTGATTTTGAACAATTCGTCCAGCGCACCTCCGCTGCGCGTGATCTCTGACATATCACCGGCGTATTCCGGGTCGTGGAGGTGAAGGATGTCGACGCTGTCTACGCCGAGTGCCTTCAGGCTTTGTTCTAAAGACCGCCTCGCTTGGGTAGCGTCGAACACGCTCGTCTCCGTGTCGCGGTCGATTTTCGTGGACAATACACAGCCTTCTGGCAAACCACCGAGTTCACGAATTACGCTCCCAATGCGGTCTTCACTTCGGCCCATAGCATAGCCGCGGGCGGTATCGATAAACCCGTCGGGGCGGATAAGTATTGTGCGCAAGGTTTCTCGCGCCCTATTCTCATCAACTTCGTAACCATAGATTTGCGGAATGCTACCTATCCCTGTTGACCCAAAACCAATTCGAGGAATTCGCACCCCGGTTAGACCGATTTCGTGAAACGTCGTCATTGCTCCCCTCCCTGAAAATTCGAATCAGAATATATGAATATTCTGCGGGACCGTTATGCACTTCAAGCTTGAGGGCTGAGTAAAATCACTTGAAATCCAAACAGGATATCCGAATCTGTGATCCAGCTCACAGCCCAACTTTTTAAAACTTGTTAGTGGTGACCTAGCGGCAACTTCGGCAGGAGGCCCCTATGTCCATGGTCCCCATAATCGCCCTCGGATCGGCAGGTCTCTATTCCATTGCCATGATCTCGATGAAGTTCTGGTGGAAAATCCCCGGCCTCGGCCTTAGCCTGTTGATCGTGGCAACCCTGCTGGCCGCCGCAACGCTGGAGCTTGCCGCGCTGCGCGAGGAGCGGTTGGGCATCATCTATACCGGCATTCTGGGGGCCGAGGTTGTGCTGATCGCCATTGCCTCGTTCTTCTTGTTCGGTGAAGATTTCTCGATGCGGGAAGGGATCGGGATTGCCTTGGTTGTCGCCGGAACCGCCTTGGCGTGGGCCTGATTAACCGCAATCTGAACCCTTCATGAAGCTTCCTTCACAAATGTTGTAACGCGTCTGCACCCTCCCAATCTGTTCAGCAGGCCAGCACCGGCCTGGACAAAACGGAGGAAGAGACAATGACCAGATTTATGACTGCCGGAGCAGCCGCTCTGGCCACGAGCCTTACTCTTGCAACGACAGCCATGGCCGACACGCCCGACCTGCGCGGGACGTGGGTGGGCAGCTATACTGCCGTCGGCCCGAACCGGACAACGACCGGCGATGTGCCCCGGTTCAACAACGCCGAGTGGGTGCTGGATATCCAAAAACAGCAAGACAATGTGTTCTGGGGGCCCAGCAAGTGGCGGTCAAGTGCCGCTCAGGACTGGCGAATGCTGGATGCCACCGGGACCATCAGCCTGGACGACCCGACCCGGATCAGCATCGTCGAAAGCTCGGCCAATCCCGAGATCGGTGTGAATGCGCTGATTGATGCCCGGTATGAGGACGGCAAGATTTATGCGGATTTCCGTAGCCTGCGTCGCGGAACGACCTACAGCACCGTTCTGGAACGTCAGGTGAACTGAAGCGTTTCCGGTCCGGTTGGGCTGTAGGGGGTACCGGCTGTAGTTAATCTGCAGCGCTTAGTGGGTAATTCCGGCCGGGTCGGAGCGCTTCTCAAATTGGTCTCCACAGGGAGGAGACGGGTCGGGCGGTGGCTGGATCGCTCGCGATAAGGGCAGGATGGCCCGATGTCGGAATGTGTTCCCGGCATCGGTTTCCTGACCCGTGCGGACCTTCAGCGCAGCCTCGTGTGGCGAAACGAAGCCGTTGTCCGACCCAACTTGTTGAAAATCCTGAAAATGGTGTGGCTGCGCGTTCGCCAGATTTTTGGTTGACCCGGTGATCGCATCACCGAGTGTAGAGAATGCGCTGCTGTATCACCGGCTTCAGGTCACATGCCGCAGTCGTTAAATAGCCTGCTGTACGTCACTTGCAGTGTTGCTAATCGCGTCGCCAGCTTTGCCGATGTCTTTCCCGACACCTTTTGCCGTTTCACACGCTGTCAAAGTCAATAGGGCGGCCCCAATTAGTAGAGTGCGGATCATCGTTTGCTCCATAGGTTTTGTTCTCTGAGCGTCGTAGCAGTTTTTCCCGTATGTAACCAGCGGTTTGGGCGGTTTCAGTTTCGGTAAAGGTAGGGGCCGCTGACCCCGGTTACCAGAAACACTAGGGCCGCGGCGCAGACAATGCTGGGACCGGCGGGCGTATCTGCCATATAAGCCCCCGCCAACCCACCCAACGCCGCCAAAGAGCCAAGGATCGCGGCGCAGACAGCCATGGCTTCGGGGGTTCGGACCAAAGATCGTGCAGCCGCTGCAGGGATGACCAGAAGCGCCGCAATCAGCAGAATACCCACGACTTTGATCGCCACGGCCACAGCCAGGGCCATAGCCAATGTCAGCCAAAGTTCCTCGCGTTTGGGATCAATACCAGACGCATAGGCCAAGTCTGGATTAAGTGTGGAAACCAGCAGGGCAGACCATCTCTGAACCATCACGGCCAGAATAAGAGCGCCACCGACCCAGATCGTCACCAAGTCTGTTTTTGCCACGGCCAAAATGTCGCCGAATAGAAAGGCATCCAGATCAAGCCGGACGTCCGACAGAAGTGCGACGCTCACCAGTCCGGCCGCCAGTGCGGTGTGGGCGATGACTCCTAACAGAGTATCCATCGCGAAGCCTTTTCCCCTCAGCAGCGTTACGGTTAGTCCCATTGTAAGGGCCGAAACGATGATCGCGGGCAAAATTGGCAGGGAAAATGCGAGGGCCAGAGCAATTCCCAACACAGAAGCGTGCGCGGTTGCTTCGCCCAAGTAAGCCATGCGGCGCCAAACCACGAAACATCCAAGCGGAGCGGCTGCGATGGCTACTCCGACACCAGCGAGGGCCGCGCGTACCATAAAGTCATCCAGCATCAGTCTGCCTTTTCCTGCGAGAGTGTCGAGCCGTGACCATGGTCGTGTGAATGACTATGTTGGTGTTGGTAAAGCGCCATTGTTCCCTTCGTCCCACTTCCGAACAAGGCGCGGTATTCCGGTGCGTCTGCGACCGAGCGCGGAGAGCCCTCGCAGCAGATATGCCCGTTCAGACACAACACACGGTCTGAGGCCGCCATAACGACATGCAAGTCGTGGCTGACCATTACGATCGCGCATCCCAGATCGTGTCTAACCTGCTCGATACGTTGATAAAACGCGGCGGCACCCGGCTGGTCTAGCCCCTGGGTTGCCTCGTCCAGAAGAAGCAATTGCGGCTTCTCCAGCAACGCGCGCGCCAAAAGGACACGCTGAAACTGGCCGCCGGACAGCTTGGTCATCTGACGGTTTCGCAAGTCAGGTACACCCGCATGGTCCAACGCGGTTATGGCGTCACGTGCGGAAACGCGGCGGGGCAGGCTGAGGAACCGTTGAACCGTCATGGGCAAAGCCGCGTCCAGTGCCAGCTTTTGCGGAACATAACCAATCCGCAGGTTTTTGGCCTGTTTGACAGTCCCATGTGCGGGCAAAGCCGCCCCGATCATCGCGCGTAGTAACGTGGACTTACCTGATCCGTTTGGCCCGACAATCGTTACGATCTCACCTTCCGAGACAGTTGCGTTCACATGTTCAAGGATAGTTCTGCCGTCCGCGCGGATCGACAGGTCTTTCAGCGTAATCAGAGTTCTTGTCACGCCTGCAATCCTATGCATTCGGGGCACAGACCCTCGGCTTCGACAACGACGCGTTCGATCTGGAAGCCCGAAGTGTTCGCGGCAGCGCCCAGCCTGCCCTGAGTCAGTTCAGTTTCTGTTTCCGCGACGGCCTTGCACGCCCGGCATATCAGGAAGGCCGGTACATGGTCGTGTGTCGGATGCGCGCAGGCAGCATATGCATTAAGTTGTTCGATACGGTGGACAAACCCGTTTTGAACCAGAAAATCCAGGGCTCGATACGCGACAGGCGGTTGCGACCCCATCCCTTCGGTGGATAACACTGCAAGAATTTCATAGGCTCCCATGGCCTTATGTTTTTCAAGCAGGATCTCTAGGACGCGCCGCCTGACAGGCGTAAAGTGCAAGCGTTTCGCTTTGCATTTGGCCTCGGCTTGCGCAAGGGCAGTCTGAACGCAATGCGTGTGATCATGTTGCCTGAAACCGACTGTACTCATTAGGGGCTCCGTCATTTTGTGGCTTGATATGTTATAACGTGGGGCATATCAAGCGACCAGTAAATGTAATAACATATCATTCAGGAGGCATTATGCTGCGTTCCACGGTATGCGTTCTTGGCGCTGTTATGGCTAGTCAGGTTGTTGCGGAACCGCCCAAAGTAGTTGCTGATATTGCGCCGATTCATTCGCTTGTTGCGCGCGTTATGGATGGTGTCGCGGAGCCCGTACTGATCGTGCCGCCTGGGGCGTCGCCTCACAGCCACGCGATGCGCCCGTCCGAGGCGCGCGCGTTGCAATCTGCTGACATTGTCTTTTGGGTTGGTGAGGAATTGACGCCTTGGATGGACAAGCCGCTGAGCACTTTGTCGGCAGGGTCAAAAAAGATTTCTTTGCTGGAGGTTGACGGTACGATCCTGCATGAATACCGCGATGTTGTTGAAGAGAGTGGTCATGACGACCACACGGATCACGACGACCATGCTGGTCACAAGGACCACGAAGACCATGGTCATGAGGACCACGCGGATCATGATGACCATGCTGGTCACAAGGACCACGACGACCATGGTCATGAAGATCATGCTCATGACCACGACGGAACAGACCCACATGCGTGGCTTGATCCGGAGAATGCGCGGACATGGGCTTTTGCGATTGCCAATATTCTTGCCGAGGTCGACATCGAAAATGCGCAGGCATACCAAGACAATGCCAAAGCGTTCGACAATGAATTGACTCTGCTTGGCGACCAGATCAACGCAGATTTGGCCGACATGAAGGCGCATCGTTTCATCACGTTCCACGACGCCTATCAGTATTTCGAAAAGCGTTTTGGGTTGGAAACATCAGGCTCTGTCAGCTTGGGGGACGCGGCCAACCCCGGTCCCGCGCGCTTGGCAACGCTTCGGGAAAAAGTTTCAGAAGATCAAATAGACTGCGCTTTTGCCGAGCCTCAATACGACACCCGGCTGGTAGAGACCGCGATTGAGGGGGCAGGCGCCACGATCCTTGATCTGGACCCTGTCGGAATCGCTGTTGATCCAGGTCCGAAGCTCTATCCCACGTTGCTGCAGGCTATGGCACAGAGCTTTCTGGTTTGCGCAAACGGGTCGTGATTTTAACAGTTCGGCTCAGGCTGTCTGTTCCTCACAAAACAATTCATAGACCACTTCGAGCATGCGTTTGGGGCGGTCATCAGCAAGGCGGTAATAGATCGCCTTGCCCTCGCGGCGCGGCATAACAAGCCCTTCAAGGCGAAGTCGTGACAACTGTTGTGACACAGCAGCCTGACGCGCTGACAGCAACTCTTCTAGCTCTGTCACAGATTTTTCGCCGGATATAAGATGACATAGGATCATCAGCCGTCCTTCGTGGCTGATCGCCTTCAGAAAATTCGAAGCCCGCGTCGCGCTTCCTGCAATGAGCTCGATGTTATCGTTTGGTATGTCCTGCTTAACCTGCGCCAGTGCCATTATCTTGTCCTTTATGCCCAGTCGGGCGATGGTCTACGTAAAATCCGGACTCGGTTACTCGAGCCGCTTAAGTGCACATACTGACCAAATCTGTCCATATGCATGAATCAAAATGACGTGATGGGAAAGAGAGCATCCGCAGACAAAAGAAGCCCCTAGTTGAAAACGGGCAGTGGCGGTGTCGCGCCACGCAGAAACAACTGCCGATGGCCGACAAAAAGCAATGTGTTGATCAGAAGTCTCCGGCCCCCCTTGCAGCCCCTCTATGGCAACACTAAGACTCAGGTAACGTTTCTTCGGGTAAAGTCCCGATCCATAGCAAAGCAGGCAGGTTCCTAATGTTTGATCCCGTTGATACCTACATGAATACGCTCGTCCCCATGGTCGTTGAGCAGACCAGCCGGGGTGAGCGCGCCTATGATATTTTCTCGCGCCTGTTGAAAGAGCGGATCATTTTTATCAATGGCCCGATCCATGACGGAATGAGCCATCTGGTGGTGGCTCAGTTGCTGCATCTTGAGGCCGAGAATCCTAACAAAGAAATCTCAATCTACATCAATTCGCCTGGCGGTGTCGTGACAAGCGGTTTGTCGATTTACGACACAATGCAGTATATTAAACCTAAGTGTTCGACATTGGTGATCGGTCAGGCGGCCTCGATGGGGTCGGTTCTGTTGGCCGGGGGCGAGAAAGGAATGCGCTTTTCGCTGCCCAACAGCCGTATCATGGTGCACCAGCCCAGCGGCGGATATCAGGGGCAGGCGAGCGATATCATGATCCACGCCGCCGAGACGCAAAAGCTGAAAGATCGACTGTATGACATCTATGTGCGTCATACAGGGCAGACAAAAAAGGCTGTTGAGAAAGCACTGGATCGCGACAACTTCATGAGCCCGGAAGAAGCAAAAGACTGGGGTCATATCGACGAAATCGTCGACAACCGTGCGAAAATGGACGGCGAAGAGAGCTGAGAATAAGTCCTCGCGTCACGTGCGCGAGGTACATTTTTGAGATTGTAGCCGCCTCAGTGGTGGCCTAAGCTGCAGCAACATGCGGCAAGCGCGGCCCCGGGCGGGGCCGCAGGGACGAAGCCCGAAAGGTAGAACATGGCGACGAATTCAGGCGGTGACGGCAAAAACACGCTCTACTGTAGCTTCTGCGGCAAGAGCCAGCATGAGGTGCGCAAGCTGATTGCCGGACCCACAGTGTTTATCTGTGACGAATGCGTCGAACTGTGCATGGACATCATCCGCGAAGAGACAAAGGCCAGCGGCCTGAAATCCAGCGACGGAGTGCCGACACCCAAGGATATCTGCGAAGTGCTGGACGATTACGTGATCGGTCAGGCCACGGCCAAGCGGGTCCTGTCGGTGGCCGTGCACAACCACTACAAGCGTCTGAACCACGCGCAGAAGGCGGGCAGCGATATTGAGCTTGCCAAGTCCAACATCCTTCTGATTGGCCCCACGGGGTGCGGCAAGACGCTGCTGGCCCAAACTCTGGCGCGAATTCTGGATGTGCCGTTCACCATGGCGGATGCGACGACTCTGACTGAAGCGGGATACGTGGGTGAGGACGTCGAAAACATCATTCTGAAACTGCTGCAGGCGTCCGAATACAATGTCGAACGTGCGCAGCGCGGCATCGTCTATATCGACGAGGTCGACAAGATTACGCGCAAATCTGAAAACCCGTCGATCACGCGCGACGTATCGGGTGAGGGTGTACAGCAGGCGCTGCTGAAACTGATGGAAGGCACCGTGGCCAGCGTTCCGCCGCAGGGCGGGCGTAAGCATCCGCAGCAGGAGTTCCTGCAGGTGGACACGACCAACATCCTGTTTATATGCGGCGGTGCATTTGCCGGTCTGGACAGGATCATTGCACAGCGTGGCAAGGGCTCGGCCATGGGTTTCGGGGCAGACGTGCGTGACAATGATGAGCGTGGCGTCGGTGAGATTTTCAAGGATCTGGAACCTGAGGATCTGTTGAAATTTGGCCTGATCCCTGAATTTGTTGGACGTCTGCCGGTTCTGGCAACGCTTGAGGATCTGGACGAGGATGCTCTGGTCACGATCCTGACCAAGCCCAAGAACGCGCTGGTCAAGCAATATCAGCGCCTGTTTGAACTGGAAGATGCCGAGCTGGCCTTTACCGATGATGCGCTCAAGGCGATTGCCAAGAAAGCCATCGAACGGAAAACCGGGGCACGTGGTTTGCGTTCGATTCTGGAAGACATCCTGCTGGATACGATGTTCGAGCTTCCGGGTCTGAAAAACGTGACCGAAGTTGTGGTCAACGAAGAGGCCGTGACATCTGAATCGCAGCCTCTAATCATTTATGCGGATGCGGCCGAATCTGCTTCGGCGGGTTAAGACCTTACATATCTGATCCATGCGGCGCGGTTCTCCGCGCCGTTTTCTTATGAGGATACTGAAATGATCAAGCGCATCTCATCAGGTGGCGAATTTGAACCTAAGCTAGGGTATTGCCGCGCCGTGGTTGCCGGAGGTTGGGTGCACGTCTCTGGTACTGTCGGGCAGGGTGATACCGTGGTTGAGCAGTGCCGTTCGGCACTGACGGTGATTGAAAAGGCACTGACCGAAGCTGGTGCAGGCTTTTCAGACGTCGTTCGTGTAACTTACATGTTACCCGACAAGGCTGAGTTTGAGCCATGCTGGCCAATTTTGAGCGAGACATTTGGTGCGAATCCTCCGGCCGCAACAATGATCGAATGCGATTTGATCGACCCGAAATACCGAATTGAAATAGAAGTGACCGCGTATTTGCCGGAATAGGGGGTGCGGTCCTTGTGACACTGGACCTTGGCGCGCCTTTGGTCCATATCTGCGGAAACAGAATTGCCGGAGGCAGCCCATGGGGATCCTGAACAGTCTTTTGCGAGCCGTGACCTGGTGGAACGGGGCCACTCTGAACACGCAGATTTACACTGCGCGCAAGGGTGAAAAGGTCGGCGAGGACAACCAGGGCAATGTGTTCTACCGCAATGCGGATGACAGCAAGCGCTGGGTCATTTTCAATGGCGAAGCCGAGGCGAGCCGTGTCGATCCTGACTGGCATGGTTGGCTGCACCGTACATGGGACGAGCCCCCGACTGACAAACCATTGCCGCACAAATCGTGGGAAAAACCACATCAGGAAAACCTGACCGGTTCGGCGCTTGCCTATACTCCTGCAGGGTCCCTGCGTCGCCCGGACCCGATTGAACGTTCCGATTACGAGGCTTGGAGCCCCGAATAAACGAGGCAAATTATGTCGAGCTACAATGTTTCCGAAGTCCTGGTTGGCGGCGCCGTGTTGGCCTGTGCCGTTGCTTTTGGGGTCTATGCCAGCCAGTCCACCGGCCTGTCGCAAGGTGGTACGGGTTATGAACTGGGCGCATCTTTCCGGTCGCTTGAAGGCGTCGGTGTTGGAACAGATGTGCGATTGGCCGGGGTCAAGATCGGTACTGTAACGGATGTAACGCTCAACTCCGAAACCTACCGGGCGGATACGACGTTTTCGATCTCGGACGGTATTCTGGTTCCGGATGACAGCGCGATTGTAATTTCGTCCGAGGGATTGTTGGGCGGTAACTTCGTTGAAGTGATGCCGGGCGGCTCGCCTTTCTATTTCGAGCCTGGGGATCAGGTCACTGATACCCAGGGCGCGGTTAGTCTGATTTCGCTTCTGGTCAAGTTTGTCGCCGGGGATGGCAGCTAATGCGGCGTCTCGCCATTGTGCTTGCCATGCTGGCCGCCACGGGCGCATCGGCGCAGCAAAAAGTCCAGTCGGGGCCGGGTGCGATGCTGCGTGGGTTGGACAAGGTCAGCGGCCAAACCGTTGACGTCGAGATGCGGAACGGTGAAACACAGCCCGTTTTTGGTCTGGACGTCGCGTTGGGCGATTGCCGCTATCCGGCCGAGAACCCGACAGGTGATGCTTTTGCCTATCTCACGATTTGGGAAAATGGCAAGACTGACCAACTGTTTGACGGTTGGATGATCGCCACGTCACCGGCGCTGAATGCACTGGACCATTCGCGCTACGACGTTTGGGTTATTCGTTGTATAACGCCATCCGGCGATTGAGTTAAGTCGGCGGTAAAATCCGCGCTGGCGCTGATCGCCTCTTCCAGTTCTTGCCGATATTGCGTGCGGGGTATTTCTATCGCACCCAAAGAAGCCAGATGCGCTGTCAGAAATTGGGTGTCGAACAGATGAAATCCTGTTCTGCGAAGCCTGTCTGTCAGATAGGCCAATGCGATCTTTGACGCATCCGTTCGTCGCGAAAACATGCTTTCGCCGAAAAACGCGGCCCCAAGGCAAACGCCATAGACGCCGCCTATCAGAGCCGATTCCTCCCACACTTCCAGCGAGTGTGCATGGCCCGTGTGATGTAGGTGTTGGTACAGGTTGCGCAACTCGTCATTGATCCACGTGTCGGCGCGGTCGGCGCAGCCATCGACGACCCCAGCGAAGTCCCGGTTGATCGTGATGGAGAACCCGCAGTTGCGTATGCGCCGCGCCAAACTGCGGGAAATGTGGAATCCGTCCAGCGGGAACACACCGCGAAATTTGGGGTCGACCCAGAACAACTCGGGGTCATCGCGGTGCTCAGCCATCGGGAAAATGCCGATGGAGTAGCCATGCAGTAAGAGGTCGGGGGTCAGGCTCATACTGGAGTCTCAAAGGGCGAAAGGTAAAAACCCTTCGCCCTTAGTATGTTAGTCTGCCATGTTCTCGGCAAGCCACTTTTCCAGCCAATGGATGTTGTAGTCACCGCTGTGAAGATCAGGCTCTTGCAGCAGGGCGTGGAACAGAGGCACGGTGGTGTCGATACCATCCACGATCAGCTCGCCCAAGGCACGTTCCAGCCGCGCCAGCGCCTCGGCCCGGTCGCGACCCTGTACGATCAGCTTGGCAATAAGTGAGTCGTAATAGGGCGGGATCGAGTATCCGTCATAGAGCGCCGAATCCATCCGCACGCCCAGACCGCCGGGCGCGTGATAGGCCGTGATCTTGCCAGGGCAGGGTGAGAAGTTGGGCAATTTTTCCGCGTTGATCCGAACCTCGATGGCGTGGCCGTTGATTTCCAGATCGTCCTGGCCGAAGGACATGTCCTCGCCAGCGGCCACGCGGATTTGTTCGCGCACCAGATCGACGCCGAAGATGCCTTCGGTCACCGGGTGTTCCACCTGTAGACGGGTGTTCATTTCGATGAAATAGAACTCGCCGTTTTCATACAGGAACTCGATGGTGCCCGCGCCGATATAGTTGATCTTGGCGACTGCATCGGCACAGATCTTGCCGATCTTCGCGCGTTCTTCGGGGGTGATGCAGGGGCCAGGGGCCTCTTCAAATACCTTCTGATGGCGACGTTGCAGCGAGCAGTCGCGCTCACCCAGATGAACGGCTTTGCCTTTACCGTCGCCAAAGACCTGAATTTCGATATGGCGCGGCGTGGTCAGGTACTTCTCGATATAGACCTCGTCATTGCCAAAGGCGGCTTTGCCTTCGGCGCGAGCGGTCATGAAGGCGCTTTCCATCTCATCCGCCGTCTGCGCGACTTTCATGCCGCGCCCACCACCACCGGCAGTGGCCTTGATAATGACGGGATAGCCGAATTCTTCACCAATGCGCTTGGCGTCTTCCAGCGTCGGAACGCCGCCGTCGGAGCCGGGAACACAAGGAACACCAAGGGCTTTCATCGTGTCCTTGGCGGTGATCTTGTCACCCATCACGCGAATATGTTCAGCGGTGGGGCCGATGAAGGTGATGCCGTGGTCTTCGACGATCTGCACGAACTCGGCATTCTCGGACAGAAAGCCATAGCCGGGGTGGATCGCCTGTGCGCCGGTGATCTCGCAGGCCGAGATGATGGCGGGCACGGACAGGTAGCTTTGCGGGCTGGGCGGAGGGCCGATGCACACCGATTCGTCCGCCATGCGCACATGCATCGCGTCACTGTCGGCTGTTGAATGCACGGCGACCGTTTTAATCCCCATCTCGCGCGCGGCGCGGATGACGCGCAGGGCGATCTCGCCTCGGTTGGCAATCAGGATTTTGTCGAACATGGGCCCGCCTTACTCAACGATGACCAGAGGGGTGCCGAATTCCACAGCGTCGCCGTCACCGACCAGAATACGCTTGATGGTGCCCGATTTGGGCGCGTGGATGTGGTTCATAGTTTTCATCGCTTCGACGATCAGCAACGTGTCGCCTTCTGACACCGATGCGCCGACCGAGATGAACGAAGGCGCGCCCGGTTCGGGCTGCATATAGACGGTGCCCACCATAGGCGAGGTCACAGCACCGGGATGGCTGGCGGGATCTTCCTGCGCTGCGGGGGCCTCGGGTGCGGCAGGGGCTGCTGCAGCAGGGGCTGCTACGGGTGCAGCAGCGGGAACGGCCATCTGAACCGGCGCGGCCGCAGCCTGGGTCATACGGCTGACCCGGACGTTCAGGCTGTCTTCTTCGCCATACTCGCGTTTGACCTGCAATTCGGTCAGGTCATTTTCGCGCAGCAGTTCAGCCAGAGCTTTGATGAATGCCACGTCCGCTTCGTGTTTGGTGTCTGTCATGAGTGTCCTCGACGGTTCCCCTTTGGCCCGTCTGTGCGTTGCGGGCTTTGGTCTGATTACGCAGCGTTATAAGCCAAGCGCACTGCCATGAAAAGCGCGTCTCGACCTGTCGCGGTGCGGTTTTGGTCGAGTAATTCAAGCAAAAAGTCGCTAAAGCGGCATTCCAGAGAGTTTTGCCACAAGTTCAGGTAGTTTTCGGGCGCCGAATTTCTCAAGCAGGCGAGCGCGGTAGGCTTCGATAGTGCGGTAACTCAGGCCCAGTTCGGCGCCGATTTCCTTGGCGGATAAGCCGCGGCATGAAAGAATGGCAACCTCGCGTTCGCGCTGAGTTAGCTCGACCAGAGGGCGTTCCTCGGAGATGTCGGAAAAGCTCCAGATCCCGTGGCGGAACGGGTCGTCAGGGGTCAAGGATCGTCCACGCGCGCGGCACCAGAACAGATCGCCATTGCGTCGACGCATGACTCGTTCATCCGTGTAGTAGCCTGTGCCGCGCATCACCTGCAGGCTGCGCGCGCCGATCCTCTCCCAATCCGCGACTGATGGGTAAAGGTGCAGCAGCGGCATATTGCGGTACTCTGTCTCTTCCCCGCCAAACGTACGCGCGAATTGCAGGTTGCAGCGCCGGATGATCCGGTTCTCCAGCTCTACAAGGCCAATGGGGGCGTATTCGAACGCAGGGTCACTCATTCTTGCATCGTGCCGGGAATTGACACGGAATTGAAGGGGTTGGGCACAGAAACTGACGTTTCGGGCGCGAGAGTGCGTTCTGTCAGAATTGTTAACTATGTAAATAGAGATTGAAAACTAGTCCTTAAGTAAAAGTATTTATTGAATAGTTCTGAAAATAGAAGGTAGGTTAGTCGCGGAATATGCCTTTGGGGAGGGGCCAAAACATGCGCGATACACTGACAGGTAGCCGAATTCGCGAGCGGCGTCTGATCGCGGGGTTGCGGCAGGCGGAATTGGCCCGAAAGGTCGGGATATCAGCGTCTTATTTGAACCTTATCGAGCATAATCGCCGAAGGATCGGGGGCAAGCTGCTTGTTGACATTGCATCGGCTCTTGCTGTCGAACCTTCGGTGCTGACGCAGGGGGTCGAAGCCACCTTGATCTCGGCATTGCGGGAAGCGGCGGCGGACGCAATCGGACAAAACGCTGAAATCGATGCGGTTGAGGAGTTCGCGGGGCGGTTCTCCGGTTGGGCAGGTGTGCTAGCACAGATGCATCGTCGCGTAGTCTCTCTGGAGCGCACAGTCGAAACGCTGTCGGACCGTCTAACCCATGATCCGCATCTTGCGGCTTCGATGCATGAGGTCTTGTCGACCGCCGCCGCCATTCGTTCGACCGCTGCAATTCTGGCAGAAACTCAGGAAATCGAGCCGGAATGGCAGGACCGTTTTCACCGCAACCTGCACCAGGATGCAGAACGGCTTGCAGACAGTTCGAAATCGTTGGTGACTTATCTGGACGATGCTGACTCGGCGGATGACCGACGCGGCGTACCACTGGAGGAGGCGGAGGCTTTTTTCGAGGCGCGCAGCCACCATTTTCCTGAAATCGAAAGCGGCGGCAGCAGTAGCGAAGTCGATCTTGAGGCGCTTGATTCCGCCGCGGTAAAAAGCGTGACCCGCGCGTTTCTGGATGTGTATGCACAGGATGCGCTGGCGATGCCGTTGGAGGCTGTAAAGGCTGCACTTAAAGGGTCTGAACCTGACCCGCTGCAGCTGTCGCGGCAGTTTTCGGTGGATATCGCGACCGTCTTGCGCCGGTTGGCTGCTTTGCCGCCGGGCGTTCTGTCGCGACCGACTGGGTTGGTGATATGTGATGCCTCAGGCAGTATTCTGTTCACCAAGGCGGTTCCGGGCTTTGCGATGCCACGCTTTGGCGAGGCGTGCCCGTTGTGGCCCTTGTTTCAGGCATTAAACAGACCTCTTGTGCCCATCCGAAAGCGGATTGTTCAGTTGGGGCGTTCAGCGGCCGAATTTGACTGTTTTGCCTATGCATGGCCGCAAGCGGCTTTGGGCTATGATGACGCACCAGTGTATCGTTCTGTGATGTTGGTGCGATCAGTGGATGAAGGCCCTCAGGATGCGCAGAATGTGGCTCGTGTTGGCCCCAGCTGTCGCGTGTGTCCGAACGCTGAATGTGAATCTCGTCGTGAACCGTCAATTCTGAGCGAAGGTTTTTGACAGTTTCCTGACAGACGGCGTAAGCTGGCCTAGACAGGTTTACGGATGGGTAGCCCGTCACGGGGAGGAATACTACAAATGAGCCGTAAGGTTCTGTTAATTGAGGATGAGCCGAACATTGCCGAGGCTATTCGGTTTTTGCTGACGCGCGAGGGTTGGCAGGTTGAAACGCATGCCGAAGGGTTGGACGCATTGCGGGTTATCCAAAGCGCCGACCCTGATCTGGTTATTCTGGATGTCATGTTGCCGGGCAAGAGCGGGATGGAAATCCTGCGCGACCTGCGCGAGCTTGAAGACTTGAAGACCTTGCCGGTTCTGATGCTGACCGCGCGCGGACAGCTGCGGGATCGCGAGATGGCCGAAAATGCCGGAGTCAGTCGTTTCATGACCAAACCGTTCTCGAATGCCGAGGTTTTAACCGCGGTGCGGGATTTGCACGCTCAGGCTACGCGGTCATGAGCATTAGCGAAGATCGACGGCCACAGGGTGTTCGGCCTTCGCTGTTTTTGGAACGTCAAAGCTATCGCCGTCGCCGACTGTCGGATGCCGCTCGCTTTTTGCCGATTCTAGGCGCCGCTTTGTTTGCCATCCCATTGCTGTGGCCGGGGTCTGATGAGGCAGGAGACGGCATTCGGCTATCGTCGGCCATTCTTTATATCTTCGTATGCTGGGCCGTTCTGATTGGCATCAGTTTGGTTTTTGGTTTTGCAGCCAGACGTATGGCCACTCAAGACGAAACCGATCAGAGACCAGACTGATGGCAACGCTGAACGTCCTGATTCTGGTGTGCTTGGGCTATGTTGTACTGTTGTTCGGTGTAGCCTTTGCGGCTGACAGGCTGGCAGCTGCAGGCCGTGGGGCGTGGCTGCGATCCCCCTTGTTCTATACGCTGTCGCTGTCGATCTACTGCACCGCCTGGACATTCTATGGCGCGGTCGGGAACGCTGCGCGATCGGGGTTGGAATTCGTGACGATCTACCTTGGTCCCACGCTGGTCATGATCAGCTGGTGGTGGGGCCTTCGCAAACTGGTAAGGGTGGGGCGCAGCCAGAGGGTGACCTCGATCGCAGACCTTGTTTCTTCGCGTTACGGAAAATCCAACACCCTGGCGATTTGTGTGACCGTGTTGGCCGTTTTGGGGGGTACGCCCTACATCGCCTTGCAGCTTCAGTCCATCACCCTGTCTTTCTCGATTTTCGCCGAGGCCGATCCGACAGGTCTTTATCGCGAAGGATCCAGTGTGTTTTGGGTCGCTGCCGGATTGGCAGTCTTCGCGATTCTGTTCGGAACACGGAACCTTGACGCCAATGAACGGCACCACGGGGTTGTGACCGCCATCGCGCTGGAGTCGGTGGTCAAGCTCTTTGCCCTTCTGGCTGTTGGGATCTTTGTGGTTTGGGGCGTCGCGGGCGGGCTTGGTCCCATGTTGGACCAGATCGATTCGTCCGAAATCGGTCAATGGAACGTGGATGCGGGGCGCTGGACTACTTTTGTGTTTCTGTCGGCGGCATGTTTCGTCTGCTTGCCTCGGATGTTTCAAGTCATGGTGGTCGAAAATTCGGACGAGGCGCATCTGAGGACAGCCGCATGGGCATTTCCTCTGTACCTGCTGCTAATGAGTTTGTTTGTCGTGCCCATCGCAGTTGTGGGGTTGGACCTTTTGCCCGAAGGATCCAACCCTGACCTTTTCGTACTCACCGTGCCTCTGTCTCAAGGGAATGAGTGGCTGGCGATGCTCTCGTTCATCGGCGGTTTTTCTTCGGCCACATCCATGGTGATTGTCACAGCCATGGCGTTGTCGACGATGGTGTCTAACCATGTTGTCATGCCGATCTGGCTTAGCACGCAAGGGGGGGCAGGATCGGTCTCGGGGGATGTCCGGCATGTTGTTCTTATGGCGCGGCGGATATCCATTGCAGTCGTCATGGCGCTTGGGTTCTTTTACTACCGTTTGTCCGGTGGCGGAGCGGCCCTGGCGTCTATTGGCTTTATAGCTTTTGCCGGAATTTCCCAGATTTTGCCGGCCCTTGTGGGTGGTTTGTTCTGGCGCGGGGCGACCCGGACAGGGGCTCTTGTCGGGTTGACCGTTGGGTTTGTATTGTGGATTTACACCTTGTTGCTGCCGGAGATGGGTGGCGGGTTCATGTCTGGTACCATCATTCAGAACGGTCCATTCGGTTTGGAGTGGCTGCGACCTCAGGCGCTGTTCGGGATCGAAGATATGGACCCGATCGTGCATTCGGTCATGTGGTCACTGTCTCTGAACACGGTGGCGTTCTGCGTGGCCTCGTTGCTTAGTTTTCCCAGCCCGCTGGAGCGCTTGCAGGGTGCGCAGTTCGTCAATGTGTTCGACCATTCCGTAGCGCCTCGGGGCTGGAGCGGCTTTGTGGCGCAGAGCGAAGATCTGATGATCATGACCCAGCGTATCCTGGGCGCGGGTCCGGCGCAGGACTTCTTTCAGGCCGAGTCGGAACGGCAAGGTGGACGTTCCAGTCTGCCAGAGCCGACACCTGCCTTTCTGGAACGGCTGGAGCGAGAGCTCAGCGGATCTGTCGGCGCGGCGACGGCGCATGCGATGATTGGGCAGATTGTGGGCGGCTCGTCGGTCTCGGTCGAAGACCTGCTGGCTGTGGCCGATGAATCGGCGCAACTGTTGGAATACTCCAGCCAGTTGGAGACAAAGTCGGCCGAGCTGACCCGGACGGCGCGCCAGTTGCGGGATGCGAACACAAAACTGACTCAAATTTCTGAGCAAAAAGACAATTTTTTGGGCCAGGTCAGCCATGAATTGCGCACGCCTATGACCTCAATTCGGGCTTTTTCCGAAATCATGCGCGACACTGACGGATTAAGTCCCGAGGAACAGACGCGCTATGCTGCGATCATCCACGATGAGGCGCTCCGATTGACTCGCCTGTTGGATGATCTGCTGGACCTGAGCGTCTTGGAAAGTGGCAGGGTGAACCTGAACATGGGGGGCGATACGCTGCGCTCGGTTTTGGACCGGGCCGTCTCAAGCGCCCTGGCGGGATCAAGCACTGGTATCGAGGTGCGGCGATCCAAGTCGGCCGAACGTATTCCGCTTCACACCGACCTGGATCGGTTGGGGCAAGTCTTTATCAACCTAATCTCGAATGCGCAAAAATACTGCGACGCGGATGAACCTGTGCTGACCATCTCGGCTCATGACGTTGGTGGGCAAGTGGTGGTTGATTTTGCCGATAATGGCAGCGGCATCCCTCCGGAAGCTCGTTCAATGGTGTTCGAGAAATTTGCCCGTGTGAGCGGTGAAAAGGCCGGAGGCGCGGGCTTGGGCCTGGCAATTTGCCGCGAGATCATGCAGCGGCTGGGGGGTGAGATCACCTATCTTCCCGGTCAGGGCGGCGCTGCGTTCCGGGTTCGCGTTCCATTGGCCTACCGTCAGGCCGCTCAGTAGTGGGCGCGTAAAGACATTCGTAACCTCAGCTGGGTTAGACCGGATGTCAGGCACAGGAACGAAGGGCGGTTTTGGGAATGACGCAACCGGTCGGCACGGCGTTGGCGCGCAAGCTCTCGGCAAGTCAGGAGGAGCGGGGTGACAAACCGCGCTCTGTTCTGCGGGCTCTGCGATTGGCATTCGCACGAGCGGCAGGGGATGTGATGAAGCTGCCCGTGACGGTGATCGGCGCAAAACAATCATGTCGACCGGTGGATACATTGGCTGAAGTTGCCAAGGATGACTGGCTTTTCGTGCTGCTGGGAAATGGGGATGGTGTTTCAGCGGCCGTGTGCCTTGATCCTGGCGCAATGTCTGCAATCGTTCAGGTGCAGACACTTGGGCAGGTCATGTCGGACCCGCCTTCCGCGCGCGTGTGCACGGATACGGATGCGGCTATGGTCGCACCTCTGATCGAAGAGGTACTGACCCGCGCATCCCGTATAGTCGAATCCTCGGGCGATCAGGCCGGTTTGACGGGGTATGAATACAAGGCGCGTTTGCCGGACAAGCGCACGCTGACACTGGCTATGGTCGAAGATATTTATGACGTATACGAACTGACGGTCGAGCTTGGCGGAGGTGTGCGACAGGGACAGATTTCCCTGTTTCTGCCGGATCGTCAAAAAGATGGTGACCTTGATGACCCCGACGAACAGGTCGCAGGCCCCAATCTCGAGCAGTCGTCGGGCGTATTGCGAGCGGAGCTGAACACGGTGATCTGCCGTATGTCGTTGCCCTTTGCGTCATTGTCTGGGTTATCGGAAGGTGATGTTCTTCCGCTGGTCGGGGCGCGTGTAGACAAGGCCGAAGTCTTGACGATTGACCGATCACGGGCTGCTGTGGGTCGCTTGGGCCAATGTGGCGGAATGCGCGCGGTGCGATTGAACGAACACGAAACTATACCCAGCCCGCTAAACGCGGCTGAGCATGAGTTTCTTGAAGCCCGGTCGCCAACGGCGCAATCCAAACCCGAGCATGATCTTGAAACAGATATTGTTCCGATCACCCGAAAGGCACTGGAAACGATTGAGGGTGAGTTGACCCTGGGCGATTCAGATCAGATTGCAGCCGAGATTTCAAAGCTTGCTGGGCTGGATGGCAAACCTGACTAATGCTGCCTAGTCGCTCACGCTGCGAAGTTGATCCAGCGCCGGTCTGAGGTTCTCAAGCGCGTAACCGGCTTTGGTGGTTGCATCCAGAATGTCATCTGTGCTCATCCGGTCACATTGCCCAAGGGCCCAGACAACCGAACAGCGCGTTCCCGAGGCGCAATAGGCCAGAACCGGGCCGCTGCAGCGTTCGGCAAGTTCGCGCTGAAGGGCGATGTTTTCCGGCGTCATCGTCTGGTGAGTCAGTTCCAGCACTTCGTATTCCATTCCAGCCGCGCGAACCGCCTGTCCAATCGCGTCAGATTGCAGGTCCATCGGAACTTCACTGTTAGGTCGGTTGCAGATAACCCGAACAAAGCCTAAATCAGCAATGGTCTGAACGTCCTCGACCGAAATTTGCGGCGAGACAGCGTAGCGGGGGGTAATTGGTCGAATCTCCATGACAATTGATTAGGCCGGGTTTGCGGCTCTGTCCAGTTGCGCCCCGACGACGGGTGCGGCGAACATCCCGGCAATCATGGCGATCAGGAACACCACTCCACCGATGCCACCATAGGTGACAGAGGCAATCGCGGGGCCGGGGCATAAGCCGGACAGACCCCATCCCATACCGAACATCACGGAACCTACGACCAGTCGACGATCCAGCTCGGGCCGGGACGCTTGCGGATACTTGCCCCCTGTCAATGGTTGACCGCGCGCGGCGATTTTCCAGGCGACCAACATCGGCAGGATCGCCCCGCCCATTACGAAGGCAAGCGTCGGGTCCCAGTTGCCGAACACATCCAGCCAGCCCTGCACCTTCGTCGTATCGGTCATGCCCGAAATCAACAAACCCGCTCCGAACAGCGACCCAGCTAGCAAAGAGATCAGAACCCGCATCAAACCCATCCCAACATGTGTCGCAGCAGGTACAGAGTTACAGCACCTGAACCGATATAGATAAGCGTTGCCACGATACCGCGCAGCGAGAACCGCGATATACCGCAAACTCCGTGCCCCGAGGTGCAGCCATTCGCGATCCGCGTTCCGACACCAACCAGGACTCCTGCGATTATAACGACAGGCAGATTGCCGGTCAGATGAGTTTGCGGGGCAGGGGACATGAACAGCCACAGCACCAGGGGCATTCCGATCAGCCCCGCGACAAAAGCCAGCCGCTCGGCGGTGCGATCCGTGCTGTCGACCAGCCCCCCGAGAATTCCGCTGGCCCCCATTATGCGACCGTTCCCAAGCAGGTAAACTGCGGCGCCCAAGCCGATCAGTAGTCCCCCCGCCAATCCCCAAATCCACGCGACTTGCATTGTTCGCTCCCTTTCGGCGCTAAAGCTTGTTGATGGGAAGCTTCAGAAAAACATCACCTTTTTCGTCCGCAGGCGGCATCTGACCTGCACGCATGTTGACCTGCAGAGACGGCAGGATCAGGCGTGGCATACCAAGGGTCGCATCACGCGCGTCGCGCATCTCGACGAATTCCTCGACCGGTCGTCCCTGACCAATATGCACATTCAGAGCTTTTTGCTCGCCCACTGTTGTCTCCCACGCGTATTCGTCCCGACCGGGTGCTTTGTAATCATGACCAACGAACACTCGGGTTTCATCCGGCAGAGACAATATTTTTTGGATCGATGCATACAGCATCTCAGAAGACCCCCCAGGGAAGTCACACCGCGCAGTGCCGAAATCCGGCATGAACAGCGTGTCGCCGACAAAGGCCGCGTCTCCAATCACATATGTCAGGCAGGCTGGTGTATGGCCCGGTGTGTGCAACACATCTCCGCGCATCTGGCCAACGTGAAAGCTGTCACCTTCGCGGAACAAGGCATCAAATTGGCTGCCATCGCGCTGAAACTCGGTCCCTTCGTTGAAGATCTTGCCGAAGGTTTCCTGAATGGTCACGATTTGGTCGCCGATGCCGATTTTGCCACCAAGTTCCTGCTGTAAATATGGAGCGGCCGAAAGGTGATCGGCGTGCACGTGGCTTTCCAAGATCCATTCTACCTTGAGGTCGTGCTTTCGGACGAAGTCTATGATCATGTCGGCCGAGTTGGTGTTTGTCCGCCCCGAGGCATGGTCGAAATCCAGAACGCTGTCGACGATCGCACAAGCTTGACCTTCGGGTTCCTGAACCAGGTAGGACACTGTGAATGTATCTGTATCAAAAAACGCTTTCACCTTAGGTGTCATTTTGCTCTCCGTACGTGCCTCAGTATTCATATATTAATTGCGGAATATAAGGCAATCAACAGTTCGTGACTTGATGTCTGTCAAGGCAGCTTAGGCTGGATTGGCATAGAATTTAAACAATCCGCAAAACCACACGATGACCGGGCACTTGGCAGGCGAGTTTTCGCCCGTATGCGGGCTAAGATCGGCAAGTCTTAAAACGGTTACCTATATGAGGTTAATCAGACAGCATTTGGGAGGATGAACATGTCTACAAGCAATTTGTATTCCGAAGCTGAGCAGCTTGAAGCGAAGTTGCAGGGTGCCTGTCTTGAGACGCGGCTGGCTCTTCAACCCAGCGTGACCAAAATCATCGAGCGTATGCGTCAGCAAGGTGTCCACATCCCATCGCGGTTGCGGCGTTTGGATGCGGCGTTGTGCGAAGACGCAATGGAAGCGCGATTTGATAATCTGCCAGTCTAAGGCACATTCTCAACTGAACGAAATTCCAAGTATCACAAGCATCAGCCCGAGAACCGACAGGAAAAGCGAACCCAGGTTCCAAGGCAGAACGCCCTGAACAACGGCGCGCAACTCATCATCCGACAAACCGGACTTGCGCGCCTTCATCACCCGTAAAATGCACCAGACCAATCCCAGAAGGCCTGCGAGCGAGAGGGCAGCACCGCCCCATGTGATGATTTGAAACATGGTTCCCCACAAACGGTTCACTGATTTCCTCAGCGCTTATCGGATCGTACTGCGTCACACAAGCCTGACCATGGATTGTGCGCTTGCGGTAGGTGCAGAGGCAAGGTATCCCGCGAAAGCCGCTGTTACAGCATCAAACCGCAATCGCTGAGAGAGACGAAAATGGAAGATATGACCGAAGATCAGGCCACCGCCAACTATCGTGTGACAGCGGGTGAATTGCGCCAGTTCATTGAACGCTTCGAGCGATTGGATGCTGAGAAAAAAGACATTGCTGAGCAGCAAAAAGAGGTCATGGCCGAGGCCAAGGCGCGCGGCTACGACACCAAGGTCATGCGTAAGGTTATCGCTCTTCGCAAGCGTGACCAGGATGATATTGCCGAGGAAGAAGCTGTACTTGAAATGTACAAAGAAGCGCTGGGCATGAACTGAGTAAGTCCGGGAAACTTACAGCCTAATTTAGCGGGCGACAGGTCCCTATTTGACCGAAATTGTAGGGGCAGTAGAGGTGGCATCTCGATCATTGAGGTGCAAAGAATGCGTTTATCGATTTTCTTGTCTACGGTCGAAGAAAGCGGACGCCGGTTGTGGTCTCCAACCGGTCGATATCCTGTTCGTAAAGCTCTGAAAACGCGTCCACAATATCCGAATTCCAGCCAGAAAGGTCGAGTTCTTCTTCGATTTTGTCCGGCTGCGCATTCTCTGTCAGAATCAGTGCAAGGGCGTCCGTGACCTCACCGCGAGTCAGGTTTGAATCTGGCTGCGTTAAATCTGCTGCCTTCTGCTTTCCTTCGTCCGTCAGCAAAGACAGAAGCAGATCGAATTCCTTGTTGATCGGAGTATCGTCCGGCAGATCCGCAATCGCGCGGATAATGTCGCCCCAAATGAACGGCGTGTCTTCGTTGCACCAAAGCGTTATTTTCACGTTGGGGGCAAGGTCGCGAATATCGTCAATCATACCGATCCAGCTGAGACAGCTCAGGTCAGTGTTGTCGATAACCGCCGCGCGTTCCGCTTCTGGCAATGACATTAACAACTTGGGGATAAAGCTCCCAAGGTTTTTTAGGGCCAAAAAGATCTCGACCTGATGGCCATGAAACGCGTGCTCGAGCAGGGCCATTCTTTCGCCCGCGCGAGGGTAAAGCTGCCCGTCCAAAAGAGTTGCTCCGCGATCACCAGCGAACTCGTTGCTCAGGAAGATCGCGCGTTGAGCGTTTTCGTCCGAGGGCAGCACATTTCGCAACCGATCCTCGCCTTTTGGGGTCAAAGAGCCCGAGTGTAACGCCTGAAACACCGGATTAAAAACTTGCCGAAATCTTCTGGGGCCAAAAAATCGGGTTCCTGTTTGGGACAGAGTTGTATTGTTGGTCTGTAAAGACGTGAGTAGCCGGCCTTCGTCGGTAAAAGCAGCACCGGCGTGGATGGCAACCTGCATCGTTGGTATACGTCCTTACGTCTTTGGCCTTGTCTGCCGGATTACAGTCTGAGCGTGGTACAGTCAAACCCGGGCTATTACAAAGCGCTTGCCCAATTGGACAAGAAGAAATCGGACTTTCCTTAAGCAAGGATGAAATTTGAGGCTTGCAGTCCCTCGCCAGAGCCATTAATCGACACTCAATGCCCCTATAGCTCAGCTGGTAGAGCAACTGATTTGTAATCAGTAGGTCCGCGGTTCGAGTCCGTGTGGGGGCACCACTTCCCTTGTCAACTCATTGATGCACATTGGCTTCTTAAGAGCGCTGCAGGCAACGGACATTTCAGTGCCCTTCTGTTTCAAAAAGAACGGCACATACTATTCCGATCGAGGAGTGCCACAGGACCTCTCACACCACTGTGACTCACCGAAAACCACCTACTCTGTGGGAATCCGGTCGGCTTCAGTGGCAACCCAACGTGAAAGACGGGCTGCGGAACAACTGGACGAGTACGGGTCCCACTTGCGGGTTCAGAGTGTGGATCGGCCCAGGAAGCGCCGTTTGAGGGTTGCCTTGGGCGGTTAAGCTGGGGAAAACCCACCGCCCGTGAGAGAGACTGTGAAGCTCTCGGGCACAGTGGGCATCTAAGGCTTGTATTCAGTGCGTCGCCGACTACGCCCCGATCAATGCCTCGTCTATGTTGCCATCCATGCATTGTGGGCGTGCTTAGTCCGTCGACCGAAGATCAGGTTTGTGGTCTTCGTAAGTGGAGTTTCATCTCTAAACCGAGATTCATTTGCCGAGATGGACAGCACAAAGGGCGTTAGCAAACGAAGAGAGCGGTCTAGTCGAGTGCGCAACTTGAAATTCTTTGCCTAGTCAAATCGATTCAGATTGCGAGATGTTTGAAGCAATATTCTTGAGGTTGCGCCTTTTAACACTTCAGGTCGCCGAAAGCGCATTGTACTCATAGCCTTGTGGCCGTATTGAGATTTTCAGGACCGAGTTAGGCCCGACACGCTCGCCCGCGTGGTGGAATGGTAGACACAAGAGACTTAAAATCTCTGGGCCGGAAGGCCGTGCCGGTTCGAGTCCGGCCGCGGGTACCAACTTCTTAGGCGACAGTAAGATTTGCGCATGCCTCAGAATAGCCTGAGGCCTTTCGCCTCGCTGTCGTAAATCTGGGTGCCCGATGGATGGTCCTCGGCCAGCCGGTGCACTGTCGCCTGAGTGAGTTTCGTGGTCATCTTTGATCGCCGCTATAGGCCATGTTTCAATTGGATCCTGAGAGACCTCAGGACGTGCTATGAGGCGACCAGTTTTGTTTTCTTGACTGCGCAGACCCTCAGCAGGTTCTATTAAGTCATAAAAGGTTTTAAAAACAGCGACTTAAAATACATTCCCCTAAGGCTTTCGGGCTCGATCCTAGCCATCCGCACCATTTGTCATACCGGAAAGCCAAGCTGCCCAATAAGTCGCCAGATATCGCGGTTGGCTTCGGACAATTGGGTGACAACTTTTTCAATTTCCCGCATGGCCTCGTCATCGACTGTGTCTTCACGTCCCAGTCTGATGTCGGTTTTTCGGTCAGCGATGCGCATAAGAATCGTTTTTGGATTCCCGCTGTCTGGATCGAAGGAATAGATGCAGTGATTATACCGATTCCGGATGCCAGACAGTTTAGACAGGCGGTGTGTGTGCTCGAGTATTGGGTCCCGTATTTCGGCAGGCCGCCCTTCCATTTTGGCCAGACGTTCTACAAGGTCGATGCGCGCCCTTGTTGTATTCAAGGTTAAAAAGATGATGACGGCTGTGTCTTTGGGCGTGCCAGACAGGCCGGCGATTAAATGGATCAAAAGGCTTTCGGTGTTGGTCCACATATAATTCAGCCTGCCGACAAGCAGGATGAGACGATCGAAACGGGCTTCAAAATCTTCAGTCAATTGTCGTGTGCTGCGCCTCTTGCGGGGCGACCTCAAAAAAGAACTGTGCCGCCGCGGTTCGATTGCTTACACCGATTTTTCCCGCGACATTGTGTATATGCAACTTCACCGTATGTTCAGTGATCCCTAGATTTGATGCAATAATCTTGTTGCTTTGACCTTTTGAGACCAATCGCAACACCTGCTTTTCCCTTCGCGTCAGTTTGGAATAAAGCGGGTGCGGGTCTGTCGACTCAACCGAATGTTTCTGCGTTGGAGAGGTTGCGTTGCACACTGAGTTGGCGAGAAAACTGGGAAGATAAAGTTCTTCATGTAAGAGAAGGCGAAGGATCGACCGCCACGCGTCGGGTGCAATATTCATCGGAAGGTAACCTATGTCCCCATGTGCACCGGGATCCCAACGGTCAAATACAAACCGAGCCGCATCTTCCTTGCGATACGCAAATACGAGGCTACCTAGCCCTGCACTGTCCTTATAGTGTCGCGGGCGGGCTAGAAAATCTTCTGTCAACATCTGGTCAACAATCAGAATTCTTCCGGGACCATTGTTTTCCGCGCCGTAAATTGGCAGGGACGCAATCGATTCGAAGCGATGCGTAGAGACACCAAATTCAGATTGAACACTTTCGATGGTCTGCTCTGAATAAAACAGCTCCTTGCCGATGAAATTGATTGAGAACTCTTCCAATAAATATTGATTATTCAGGGTATTATCCTGAAGCGGAATGTTCATAACCTCCCCCTTATCACTACCACGCCACACAAGCGGCGAAATCATTAACTGAACATTAGATTAATATTAACTGAATATTAACGCACTTGAGTAGATGGCCATAGAAGAAAGTAGAATTTTCTTCCGTGTCCGGTCGTTCAATTGTGAAGAGTTCTAGAACTTTCGGATAGGCGTCATCGGTGCGATTTTCCAAATAAAATCTGGATAGTTGCGGGAAGTAACTTGCAGGTTTTAAACCAATTTTTTGTTTCGTCTCGACCACTCGCTAATGGCCGATCGAAATTTTTTCAATATAAAATATAGAGTTAACCGTTCTAGCGCTTACGGCTAGCTATCCAGATCACCTTACTGCTGCAACCATGATTGCACTCCAATTTGCGGAGTTGAAGTTCCTATTGCGTCTGCTCATCGCGCATTTTCGCGACGTTTTTCTTCAGACGTAGTTTCGGCTTGGCCGAGAAAGGAGGGTGGGAGAGGAATCACTGAAAAGACACGCACCCATGCGCGATTTGCGCTTGCGTGCCTCATTGTTTCAACGCGCCAGTCACCGTTTTGGAGATGAATGACGGTCCGTGCGCTCAGTAAGTGGAATTATTGATATGAGTAAACGTCAACAACCGCATAACAGCATCACAGACATTGATGAAGTTAACATCGGTACGGCATATGTTCCCGTGGACGCAGATGTTCACGTTGATGACGCCTATATTGAAGCTGATCTGACTGATCAGGACACCAATGTCGAAAATGAACAGGGTCAAGGCCAGGATCAAATCCAGGGTCAGGCGACCGTGGTCGAGAATGGACAGGGTCAGGATCAGGGACAGGGCCAGGATCAGGGCCAAGGCCAAGACCAGGGTCAAGGTCAGGATCAGGGCCAGGGTCAAAGCCAGACCAATGGCAACAATGACAATTCGAACTGGGTCAACATCGACTTTGGCGATGCCGAGCCTTTGGGCCGTGACGACGACCTGGTCGACGTCGACGTATCCGGCGGGTCGTCGATTGATGATGTGATCACTGTTGGAAACGATTTCGACTACGATCCGGGCGACGATTTGAACCTGGATATTGACCTGAGTGGTGAGGGCAACGACATGTCCGCCATCAACCACCAGTACGCCAACCTCAGCGACGATGATCATCTGGGATCGGCTGCGGTAACCAATACCGGTAGCTTTGACCAGAACGGTAACGCGCGCGGCGGCTCCGCGACAGCCGATGAGGGCATCAGCACGCATTCCGACGGCGGCAATTCGGGCCAAGGTGGCAGCACCCATGCGGGGAATGCCTCGGGCAATACGACTGGCAGCGATGCATACGCACTGGGCGGTCACACCGGTGATGCCGATGGTACCGGTGTCGGTGGTGACGGTGGTAACGCGGGTGATGCGTCTAATGTCGGTTTGGGCGTGGGCTTGTCTGGTGCGGAGTCCAACGGCAGCAGCAGTGCAGGCGCAGGTGGTCAAGCTATCAGTGACTCGGCCGCGCATAACAGCGGCGCTTCGGTTTCCGATGGCACCAGCGTAGCCGGAGAAGGCGGTAATGCCGGATCCGTCGGCTTGGGCCTGGGCTTGGGGCTCTCGGGTGCCGAGAACGGCGGTCTGTCCAGCGGCGGAGATAACGTATCGCATGCTGGTGCGCTGGGTGCTGGTCAGGGGACCAATGACTCTGACGCAAACGGTGCAAATGGTGGCGACGGTTATGCCGACACCGATGGTGTCGCGATCAACGCCGGAAGCAGCGAGACCGAGGCCAATGACGCAGACGCCGGCAATCTGGGCCTTGGGCTTGCAGGAAGCCTGGCTGGCAGTGCGGCCGATGCGGATACCGGGAATGGCACAGGTGCAAGTGGCACTGGTGGCAACGGTAACGGCAGTGGCGGTACCGGCGGCAACGGCAACGGTGCAACCGGATCGGGCGGCAGCGGTAATGGTGCAGCTGGAACTGGCGGTGCCGGAACTGGCGGCGCGGGTACCGGTGGTGACTCGGGTCAGGTTGACGCAGCTCTGGCAGCTTTGAATCAGCAGAATGGTCTGATTGGACTGAATGCTGGTCATGCTGATGCCAGCAATGGTGGCGGAGACACAAATCACGGTAATCCGGGCACCGGTGGCGTTGGTTCGGGCGCAGTCGGCTCTGGCGGCGATGGCACAGGTGCCTTCGGTTCGGGTGGCGACGGAACTGGCGGTGGCGCTGGTGGCGGTGACGGGACCGGTGGCGTTGGTTCGGGCGGCGATGGCTCGGGCGGAATGGCAACCGGAGGTACCGCGGGTGCGACTTCTGGCGCGCAAGGCGTTGGCGATCAAACCACGACTGGCCCGAACGTCACCCAATCGCCCGGCGATGTGAACGGAACCGCGAGCCTGCCGCAGAACAACAGCGGTGACGGTGGCGCGGCCGGTAGCAACACCACCGACGGGTCCGCAACAGGTACCGGTACCGGAACCGCGACTGCCGATGGTTTCGGTGGCGGTGGCGGCGCGATCCAGCAGGATGCGATGTCCAGCGGTACAGGTGCAGGGTCTGCTGATGCAACCAACACCGCAGGCGAGGGCGGCGACTCTGGTCTGTTCTCGGTCGCGGATACGGACGGGTCTGCAGACAGTCTGGCAAGTGCCATTGCAGGGTATGGCGGTGACGCGATGTCCGACAATGACGCAACCTCGACGGGCGCGGGCAGCGCGACCGGGTCGGCCATGTCCGGCTTTGGTGGCGGCGGCGGCGCTGGTGCTGGTAACGGCGGAACCAGTGGCGACGCGATCGGCACTGCGACCTCGGGTGCGACGACCGGCGCAATGGTCAACGGCGGTGACGCTGCGGGTGCCTATTCGGGTGCTGGCGGGACCGGTGGCCATGCAGGCGAGTGGGGCTCCGGCAACGGCGGAGACGGCATTGTGAACGGCGAGTCCTATGCCTCGGCGGCTGCGGTGGTCGACACTTCGGCGTTCAACCAGTCGATTGTCATGGGCGCCAACGTTCTTGGCAACTCGGTCGACACAACCATGGTCGGTGGCTCGATGACCTCCAGCTTCGCCAGCGACGACGCCAACGCGTAACTTGCGTGGTGGCCGGGTCAGAGCTTGGGTTTCCAGGCTCTGACCACTTCTGAAAAACTGTCGGGGCCAAGGACAGATGGCCCCGACTCAACTTAACCCAAGGCAGTTGATTTTGAACGCCGCGGGAAAGGAAATTGAAATGTCGTTTGATAGTATCAGTGAGACGATTGCCCATTTCATCGGAACTTTTGATCTGACGACCGAGCAAGCTCGGTTGCGAGATCAATATCAGGAATTTACTGCTCTCAGGCGCAAGGCTGAGATGGAAGAGCTGGAAGAAGGTGCTGCCGTGAAAGTACGGGCAGACCTTAACCTTGACCCCGGAAAATACGACGCTTTGCCCTATGCGCCATCGGTTAGTCACACTGACATTCCGTTGGCTCCAAACCCTCAACCGTTGGGGCCGGTTCCCGATGGTCCATTGCAGACTGGCCCGGGTCCCGATCAAGTGCTTCCCGATGCGGCGATCGCGTCGACCTCGATACCGATCTTAGTCGCAAAACCGGTTTTGATCCCCGAACTGATCGGCTCGGCTGTCACCTATGCGATTCAGACATTGGACCTGAACGACAACGACACCATCGGTCAGGGGGATTTCCGCGATGTGGACTCATTGGTGCAGCAAGGTCAGGAACTGGCTGATGTTGCGCTTTCTCTACACGCGGTATCGTCCCCATCCTTTAGTATTTCCGATTATCAGTCGATCGAGCATCTCGAATCGATTGTTGCCGAGATGGAGGCCCCGTTCGAAGCCCCGTCTGAGGATGTGACTGTCCACCAGTTTCAAGGCGATGAAGCCATAGGAACGATTGTGAACGGTGAACATGTCGAGGAACTTCCGGATTTTCTGGAATTGGTGCCAAGTCACCATCTTCCTGATGAAGAAGATGACAGTGACCACCCTGATTTGTTGCCAACTGAGTGGGATCAGTCAGACGATGCAGATTTTGGCGATGGTCACACCGTTATCGCGGGGGGCAACCTAGCGATAAACGAGGTGGCCATTACAGTCGGTTGGGTCGATGCTCCGGTAATTGCGGTCGGTGGGCAGTCGGTCAACCTAACCGTTGTAAGCCAGGTGGCGATTGTCTCGGATGTCGACGAAGGGCCCGAGGATAGTCAAAGCGAAACCACGGTGGTTCAGTCGTCAAGTATTGCAGTGGAATCCAATGAGGCGTCCTGGCTTGATGATAATGTCTCGGAAGAGGGACAAGATCCTCTTGTCGCGATCACCTGGATTTCGGGTGATCTGTTCGTCACAAATTTCGTGAAACAAGAAATCAACGCCACTGATATCGACCATATTGAAACCCAGATCGACGCCACGACCAGCCTGTTTGTGTTGGGTGACAACGATCTGGTGAATGAGGTCAGCGTCGTTCAGCTCGGCAGCTATTACGATCTGGTTTTAATCGGCGGAGACATGGTTTCGGTGGATTTTGTCCATCAGACGATTGCGTTGGTGGATGACGATGTAGTCTCGGGGGTGATCGCCGAGGAAGACAATGACAACCTTGTCATGAACCACGTAGAACTGACGACCATTGGGGAAGACACTCATGAAGAGTTGTCGGAAACGCTGGCCGAAGTTTTACCTCTGCAGGAGATGGATACCGACGCTTTGGAAGATGCACTGCTGAACGATCCTCAATTTGCGGGGATGGAGCAGGTGCGGGTTCTGAAAATCGAAGGTGATCTGGTGCAGGTCAACGTCGTCGAACAGGTGACTACCCTGCAGGACCAGGATGATATTCACGTACAAGGAGGGAATGGTGCCATCGCTTCAGCGCTGGGTGCTGGAAATGCGGTGCTGAATGCGGCGAGTATCTCGACCATCGGAGTGGACTCGGTCGTTATGGCATCGGAAGGCGAATATTCGGACGTCGTTCTGCATCAGGCGAGCCTGATTGACACCCAAGACGAAGATCTGGGTACAGAGCTGGCCAATGAAGCCATCGCGATCCTGATGCAGGAAACATCTGGACCGGGTAAGTCAGACCTTGCCCCGGGGCACAACAAACTGACGCCCTCTGAAATGGCCAGCGTGGATGATGCGCTGTCCTCAATGTTAGCTTAATTTCCCAGTTTTTTTTACGAGTGAACCGAAAGTCTGAGTATGTCGAGAACGTTTTCGTCGCGTCGCTCTCTCTTTGCAAGTCCTATGGACGGCGGGGGTGGGGCCAATCCAGTCAAATCAGTTGCCGCACGAACGGCGATGGCGTCCGGCATATTGCCCGAATTACGATTAAGCGAAGACATGCGTGTGCGGCCTTTGAAAAAAGGGCCCGAAAAACCGGAAGCAAACAAAATCAGATTGGACCCCGATCAAAGGTCCGAAACTGACGAAATTCAGAAACGCGCTGAATATTCCCTTCGGCGCGCTACGTCGCAGCCTGATCAAGGTCACGGTACTAAGGGCTGCGATGCTGGGGTGGCCGATGCTGAAGGGCTCGGTCCTGAAACCGCCAGAAAGGAGACCGCGCGGGTCCCCCCCCTGTCGCGCTCCAAAGGCGGTGCGAGTATTGGCACCACTATCGAGGCCAAGGCGAACCAACCTTTGCCGTTGAAGAAAAGCGGCGGCGGAGATGGTAATGGGCCACCCCAAACCTTTCACAAACGCACCCCGCCCGAGGATTTTCAGCGTACCCTGCAAGTCTCGCTGCGTGCGATTCTGCGCAACCTTGCCTTTGTACTGGTCCTGACCTGTGCGACGAATATCCTTATTCTGGCGATCCCGATTTACCTGTTTCAGATCAGTGACCGCGTGCTTACCAGTCGATCGTTGGATACGTTGATCATGCTGACCGCGATCGTGGCTGGCGCTGTCATCTTTCAGTCGGCCTTCGATGCGGTGCGTCGCTTCATGCTGATGCGAACCGCGGTCGAGGTTAATGCACGGCTGGGCGCTCCGATCCTCAGCGCGGCCGCTCATGCTTCGTTGCATGGCACAGGGCGCGAATATCAGACATTGGGTGATCTTCAGCAGGTACGAGGTTTTCTAGTATCGGGGACTTTGATCTCGTTTCTGGACGTGCCATTTGCACCGTTGTTCATCCTTATGATCTTTCTGGTTCATCCCCAGCTGGGTATGATCGTGATCGTCACAGCGCTGTTGTTGATGGTCATTGCCCTTATCAACCAACGTATGACTGCCGGACCTTTTGCCGAGGCCAACCGGGCGCAATCCATGGCCAACCAGCATCTGGATTCGATGTCGCGCAACAGCCAGATTATAAATGCTCTGGCCATGATCCCCGAGGCCGTGCGTATTTGGGGCCGAGACACTGCGCAGTCACTGACGTGGCAAGTGCGGGCACAGGACCGGAACGTTATTTTCGCCGCTATTTCGCGAGCGGTGCGTTTGCTGACACAGATAGCCATTCTGGGGTGGGGGGCATTCCTGGCCCTGCAGGGCGAAATCACGGGCGGGATGGTGATCGCGGCGTCGATCATTGCCGGGCGGGCTTTTGCACCCATCGAAGGCTCCATCGAAGGGTGGAACGGTTTCCTGCTGACACGTGGGGCTTACGGGCGGATCAAGAACTTGCTGTCCAACTCGGCGCTTCAGTTCGAGAAACTGCGCTTGCCGCGGCCAGAAGGGCGGTTGGATGTGGAACGGCTGCTTTTTGTTCCCGGCGGCACCAAGCGCGTTGTATTGAATGGGATCAGCTTTGCGCTGAATCCGGGTGAGACTCTGGCGATCATTGGCAACTCGGGCGCGGGTAAGACCACGTTGGGTAAAACACTGGTCGGATCGATTTTGCCGACATCCGGAAGTGTGCGTCTGGACCTGATGGATATCCGCAACTGGGATCCGCGCCAATTCGGCGAAAGCATCGGCTATCTGCCGCAGGATGTGCAGCTGTTTCCGGGCACCATCAAGGACAACATTGGCCGTATGCGCGAAGATGCAACGGACGAACAGATCCACGATGCTGCCGTTCTAGCTGATGTCCACAACATGATCGCCACGTTGCCCCAAGGGTATGAGACTGTTGTGGCCGCCGATGGCTCGCCATTGTCCGGCGGTCAAAAGCAGCGGATTGCCCTTGCGCGTGCCTTCTTTGGAAATCCGCGGCTTGTGGTTCTGGATGAGCCGAACTCGAACCTTGATGTGGCCGGAGATCAGGCGCTGGCACGGGCCATCGCGCAGGCCAAGGAAAACAAGATTACGGTCGTGGTGATTACGCAGAAGCCAACGCTGTTGAACGTGGTCGATAAGATCATGCTGCTGACGGATGGACGTGTTGCTTTGTTCGGGCAGCGTGAACAGGTGCTGCAACAATTGAACGGCCCGCGCAAACAGGCTGGGATTGAAGGCCAGCAGAAAGGGGATGCGTAATGAATGATCTCGTGCCGGTCAATAATGACCCCAAAGACCCAACTGTCTGGTACGCTGAAGTACCGCGCTCGATCAACCGGTTGGTCGTAGTTGGTTTAGTTATGCTGGTCGTCTGCTTTGGCGGCTTTGGCGTCTGGTCTTTCAGCGCACCGCTAGCTGCTGCGGTGATTGCGCAGGGAAGTTTCGTGGCCACTGGTCGCAACAAGATCGTACAGCATCTTGAGGGCGGGATCATTGAAAACATCAAAGTGATTGAAGGTCAGTCGGTTCAGGCGGGGGAAGTGTTGATGACGCTGGACCAAACTTCGGCCGAGGCCAATGAACGAGAACTGTTCATTCGCAAAATCCGCTTGCAAGCCATGTCTGAACGTCTTGAGGCCGAACACAACGAGATGGATCAGTTGGAGTTTTCCGCCGAGTTGCTTTCGGCCACTGACGATGTCGAAGTCATGACCATTCTTGATGGCCAGAAGATCAGCTTCGAAGTATCCCGCAAAACCCTGCTGAATGATATCGCATTGTTGGAACGCAACATGGAGGCCCTCAGGATCCGGTCCAGCGGGTTCGAGGCGCAACTGGACAGCATGAAACGTCGCGCGGAAATCCTGCAGGAAGAATTTGAAACCAAAAAAGCGTTGTTTGACAAAGGCTTGGTTCGAAAGGGAGATTTGAACACGATCCGTCGCGTGCAGGCTGAGGCGGAGGGGCAGCAGGCGAGGCTGGCGGCTGAGACGGCGGAAATCAACCAGATGTTGCTGAAGTATGACGAACAGATCACGCGGACACAATCGGCCTATCGCGAAGCCGCGTTGGATGAGTTGGGTGTGATTGCAGCCGATCTGGAAAGTGTCCGCGAAAAGGCACGTCAGGCGCGTAGTGTTCTGGATCGTGCCGTTGTTCGCGCACCAGTCACTGGGACTGTTGTAAGGCTTCACTATCACACACCTGGGGGCGTGATCGAAACTGGCGAGCCTATTGCTGAAATCCTACCTGCCGATGCGCCCCTTATCATCGAGGCGCAAATTCCCCGAACCGAAATTGACAGTGTGGGCAAGGGCCAGAACGCTACAGTGCGTTTGGTGGCGCTGAACCAACGCACGACGCCAGTACTAAGCGGTGAGGTGTTCTATGTCTCGGCGGATGCTCTGGTCGAAGACTCGTCAGGAACGCCTCAAGAGGTATACTTGGCCCGGATTTCACTGGCCCCGGACGAGATTGACCGGGTACGGGGCTTTATCCCCACTCCGGGTATGCCTGCCGAGATCATGATTCAAACCGAAGAACGCACTTTTGCGGCTTATATCGCCAAACCGGTGACGGACAGTATGTCGCGTGCCTTCCGCGAACATTGATCACGGGTGTAGGGTCTTCAACCTACACCTTCCAGTTTTCGCATGTTATCTTGTTGGGAACACCAACAGGAGAAACGCCTATGTCCTTAACCGTGAAAGAGATGATGGAAGCCGCGAACGCCGCTGTTGAACGGATAGATATGGCCCGCGCGGCCGAGGTTCTGGGGCAGGGTGGTTTACTACTGGACGTACGTGATGGGGCTGAATTGATGAAAACGGGTCGGGCTGCAGGCGCGCATCACATCTCAAGGGGGATGTTGGAGTTTCATGCCGACGATGCGTTGCAATCTCATGACCCCGAGCTGCGTAAGGATCGTCCCATTGTTCTGTATTGCGCAGCCGGAGGGCGCGCGGCGCTGGCGGGCAAGTTGTTAAAGGATATGGGATACGCGCAGGTTTATAACCTGGGTGGTTTCAAAGACTGGGTTGAAGGTGGCGGCGACGTCGCGGGCTCCTGAAGCGAATGACTTGAAGCTGAATGTTAAAGGATCGACGCGGTAGCAGCCGCGCCGGTCGCTTTTGCGGACTTTCTCCTAAGCGTTCAGGAAGGCCCGAACCGAAGCCTCGAATTCACGCGGTTTTTCGGCGTGCAACCAATGTCCCGCACCGGGTATTTTGGCGAAGCGCGCAGTTGGAAACAGCGCCCGGATCGCGGGGCGGTATTCGGGCAGCACATAGTCAGATTCAGCCCCGGACAGAAACAGGGTCGGCTTGTCCCATGTGCCTGTCAGCTCGGGAAAGCCCATGATTTTCGGCATCTCGGCAGACAGAGTATCCAGATTCAGCAACCACCGTTGACCCTTGATGTCCAGCGACTGTGTGAAAAAGCTCTGTAAGGCTTTCTCGACACCTTGTTCGGCCAGTTGCTGTTCGGCATCTGACCGACGCGTGACAGATGACAGGTCAACGGCGCGCATTGCCTCGATGAACTGGATCTGGCTATGCGTATAAGTAACGGGCGCGATGTCAGCGACCACCAGCTTGCGCAGCTTCTCGCCATGCAGCAAGGCCAGCGTCATGGCCGCCTTGCCGCCCATCGAATGACCGAGCACATCCGCCTGTCCACCAAAATGATCAATCACCTCTGCCAGGTCATCGGCCATGCTCGGGTAGTCATGTTGTGTCGTCCACTTACTGTTGGAGTGGTTTCTCATGTCGACGGCCACGACCTGTCGCTCATCAGACAGTCTGCGTGCAATGACACCCCAGTTTCGACCCGAGCCATATAGCCCATGGGCAATCAGCAAAGGCGGGTTTGAAGTCGGTTCACCATGGATGATCGTGTTCAGCATGTCCGTGTGATACCTGTCGTGCCGACAAACAGCCAGCCCCATTGTGGCGCGTGTCCGGCCCGGATACAGTGCCGCGGCAGGAGGCCCCGATATGGCGCAAAACCCCGACATCCAAACTCAAATCGCGCAGACCGTGCAGTTGTTGCGCGACAAGTTGGGTGTGCAGGACAAGACTCTGACGGCCTCGGTCAGAAAAGCCAAACGTCAACTGCCCCGGCGCATATACAAACAGGCGCTGCTTTTGGCGGATGCCGAGCAGATGGCGGCCCATCCCAAGCTGAGGCTGGTGCTGGACACGCCCAAACTGGCCCGCGCGTCAGATGAGGTGCAGGATCATCTGACCGGCATAAATCTGGCCGACCGCAGGCTGGGCTGGTTTCTGGGAATGCTGGGTGGGTTGGCTTTCAACTTGTTGGCCCTGTCGGTTCTGCTGCTTGTGTTTCTGCGGTGGCAGGGCTTCATATGAAAAACGGCGCCGCTGGGGCGCCGTTCAACTTTTTGATATCCTGACACTTTACAGGTTCGGATAAATCGGGAAGCGCGCGCACAGTTCGGCCACTTCGGCCTTGACCTTGGCTTCGACCGCGCCGTTACCTTCTTCGCCATTAGCGGCCAGACCGTCGACCACTTCGATGATCCAATCCGCGATCTGGCGGAACTCGACCTCACCAAACCCACGAGTGGTTCCTGCAGGCGAGCCCAGGCGAATGCCCGACGTGATGGTTGGCTTTTCGGGGTCGAACGGAACGCCGTTCTTGTTGCAGGTGATGTGCGCACGACCCAAGGCTTTCTCGGTCGCGTTGCCCTTTACGCCTTTGGGGCGCAGGTCGACCAGAACCACATGGGTGTCGGTGCCGTGGGTGACCGTGTCCAGACCGCCTTTGATCAGCTGGTCCGACAGCGCCTGCGCGTTGGTCACGACCTGTTGGATGTAGGTTTTGAACTCGGGGCGCAGCGCCTCACCAAAGGCGACAGCTTTACCAGCGATGACGTGCATCAGCGGGCCGCCTTGAATGCCGGGGAAGATGGCCGAGTTCACTTTCTTGGCGATCGCCTCGTCATTGGTCAGGATCATGCCACCGCGGGGACCGCGCAGGGTCTTGTGGGTGGTGGTGGTGGCCACATGAGCATGCGGGAAGGGACTCGGATGCTCGCCTGCTGCAACCAGACCGGCAAAGTGCGCCATATCCACGTGCAGGTAAGCGCCGACCATATCGGCAATCTCGCGCATGCGGGCAAAGTCGATCTGGCGCGGGATGGCCGAGCCACCTGCGATGATCAGCTTGGGCTGGTGCTCTTTCGCCAGCGCCTCGACCTGATCATAGTCCAGCATGTTGTCCTGCTGGCGCACGCCGTATTGAACAGCCTTGAACCACTTGCCGGACTGGTTGGGGGCTGCGCCATGGGTCAGGTGGCCACCTGCGTCCAGGCTCATGCCCAGAATGGTGTCGCCGGGCTGGATCAGCGCCTGGAACACACCCTGGTTGGCTTGGCTGCCCGAGTTCGGCTGAACGTTGGCAAATCCGCAGCCAAACAGTTCTTTGGCGCGATCGATGGCCAGATTTTCGGCGACATCAACGAACTGGCAACCGCCATAATAACGACGACCCGGATAGCCTTCGGCATATTTGTTGGTCATCACCGAACCCTGCGCTTCCATCACCGCGGCAGACACGATGTTCTCGGATGCGATCAGTTCGATCTCGTCGCGCTGACGTCCCAGCTCGGATGTAATCGAGCCGAACAGCTCGGGATCACGGTCAGCGAGGGATTGGGTGAAAAATCCGGTATCACGAAGATTGGCGTTCATGGGGGCTCCACATACTGGGGGGTAATTTGCGGATTTCCTATCGGAAACTGGCCAGCGGCAAAAGGCTTAAAGCGACGATTTGGCCAACTGCGGCGTCAAGACTGGCCTATCGGGGAAAGGTATGGTTGTTTCGGAACCAAATGTGCAGCACCGGAAACCGCAACAGATGATTCAGAGAATCGCTTTTCTTGCCAGCGACGCGAAAGTGGCGCAAACCGCGCGCGACACGCTGGTCAGGCGTTATGGCAACGCAGCGCCGCGTGATGCCGATGTGGTCGTTGCGCTGGGCGGCGATGGCTTCATGCTGCACACGCTGCACAACATGCAGCATCTGGATACACCTGTTTACGGCATGAACCGTGGCACCATCGGATTTCTGATGAACGAGTTCCATGAGACTGACCTGATGGAACGCCTTGATGTAGCGATAGAAGAGGTCATCAATCCACTGGCCATGCGCGCGATGGACCAGTCCGGCAAGATGCATGAGGCGCTTGCGATCAACGAGGTATCGCTGCTGCGGGCCGGTCCGCAGGCCGCACGCCTCAAGATCAGTGTGGACGGACGGGTTCGCATGGACGAGTTGGTCTGTGACGGGGCGCTGTTGTCCACGCCTGCGGGGTCCACGGCCTATAATTACTCGGCCCATGGTCCGATTCTGCCGATTGGGTCCGATGTTCTGGCCCTGACCGCGATCGCCGCGTTTCGCCCGCGCAGGTGGCGGGGCGCTTTGTTGCCCAAGATCGCCAAGGTTCGGTTTGATGTGCTGGACGCGGATAAACGCCCGGTCATGGCGGACGCCGATTCTATCTCGTTCCCGGATATCGACTGGGTCGAGATCAGGTCCGAGCCTTCGATCCAGCATCGCATCCTTTTCGACCCCGGTCATGGGCTGGAAGAGCGGCTGATCTCGGAGCAATTCACCTGATTTTGCGTGCTGTTGGCAATTTTCTCACTCTTGTGTGAACCAGTTCACAGGAGATTGATTAACCATGGATTAATGTGAACTTACCCGGAGACACATCAACGGCGGGAGTGAGTGGCCGCCAACGGTGTTTTCGAAATGAACGCGCAGTTTTCGCGCTGGCAAGGGTAGGTGGTGCTACGCTTGTTATCGGATCTCCGGGCATATTTTAGAAAGTGGGCCCCGGGTACAAAACCCCGGGGTCAATTTCTTTTGGCAGGGGTCAGTTGACCTGATCCATCCTTTCCCACAGCGGTAGGCACATCTGTCCCACACGTGCTTCGATCGCGGCGGCGGCATCTACGGCCATATCCTCGCGCCAGCGCGCTGCAGCAATCTGGACGTTTATCGGTTGTGGCCCGTTTGGTAGATCGGCCAGACGCGCTGGAACACTGGCGGCGGGAAGGCCAAGGAAATTCATCGCGTAGGAATAGACCGCGCAGCCCAGAACTTCGTGGACGCCTTCGGGGCCTTCGGTGTCACGGTCGGGGCCGAAAAAGGGTTGCGGCAGAAACGGTGACAGAATCAGCGGATAATCCAGCATGAATAATGCCCATTCCCGCGCATACTGTGTTCGCTTGGCCAACATTCCGATCAACTCGGTTCCGGTGATGGGCGGAAATTCCTGGAAGTATACTTCAAAGATATCGCGGATGGTTTGCGATCCGGCGGCCTCGATATCTGTTTTCAACAAGGTCAGAACTTCACCCATCAACGCGCGATACCCACCGCGCCCGCATTCGAACACGTCGGGTGTGTTCACCTCTTGCACGTCATACCCCGCGTCCATCAGCGCGTCACGGGCGGTGTCCAGCGCTTTGTCGACCTCGGGGTGTAAATCATAGCCGTAGGTGTTCTTGGTAAAGGCAACCTTGATGGGCCCGTCGGTCTTATCCCCGCGCCACGACACGGCAACATGAAACGGATCGCGGGGATCAGCCGCGATCAGGCTGGGCATCGACAGGTGCAAATCCGCAGCCGAACGGGTGATCAGCCCTTGCACTGACATGGATTGCGCCAGCAAGCCACGCTCAACCTTTTGACTTGGGTTAAACGCGGGTACGCGGCCCAGACCTGGCTTCACGGTCACCGCGCCGTTGGCGGCCGCTGGAAACCGCAGGCTGCCGCCGATATCATTGCCATGCGCCAAGGCCCCGATCCCCGCCATCACCGCCGCACCGGCACCACCCGAAGATCCACCCGGCGAGATATGCCGCCCCCACGGGTTATACGTGCGGCCGTGCAGGTCGTTATCCGTGTCGGCACGAAACGAGAATTCGGGTGTATTGGTACGGCCGATCACAATAGCACCTGCGTTTTGCAGATTTCTGACGACCGGGGCATCATCGGGTGCAATCACATCCTTTAAAGCAACGACGCCGTTCGTGGTTGCATGCCCTCTTTGATCGACGTTGATCTTTATGGTGACAGGCACGCCGTGCAGTGGGCCGGGTTCCGCGCCCCCGGCGACTGCATTGTCCAGTTCACGCGCATGGCTGACGGCCTCGGTACTAAGGTCTTCGACGACGGCATTGAGGTCGGGATTGACCTGATGCAACCTGTCGATCGAGGATTTTATAGCGTCTTCCGTGCTGATCTCGCCCTTGCGGGTCAGGTTCGTCAGGTCGGTGGCGTTCAGACGCCATAAGTCACGTATTGTCATGGGGCCTCACTGTCTTAGTCAGACTGTAGAGGCCCCAAGGCGGGTTGCAAGGGCAGGGGTGCAGCAGCGCTGCACTGTGCTCTATTTCTGGGCGTAGCCGAGTGTTTTCAGGGCGTCTGTGATCTCGTCCAGAATGGCCGGATCGTCGATGGTTGCGGGCGTTTTGTAGTCCTTGCTGTCGGCAATCGACACCATCGTCCCGCGCAAGATCTTGCCCGACCGCGTCTTGGGCAGGCGATCCACCACAACAGCCTGTTTGAAGGCTGCGACTGGGCCGATCTTGTCGCGTACCAGCTTAACCACATCCTGCACGACCTCACCGTGGTCACGATCACAACCTGCATTCAGGCAAAGGAAGCCAACCGGCATCTGGCCCTTCAACTGATCGGTTACGCCGATCACGGCGCATTCCGCTACGTCGGGGTGAGAGGCCAGAACCTCTTCCATACCGCCAGTAGACAGGCGGTGACCCGCGACGTTGATCACGTCATCGGTGCGGGCCATGATGTATAGGTACCCGTCCTCATCGATCATGCCCGCGTCGCCGGTTTCATAGTAGCCGGGGAAATGCTCAAGATATGCGCTTTTGAACCGTTCTTCAGCATTCCACAGTGTTGGCAAAGTGCCGGGGGGAAGGGGAAGCTTTACTGCGATTGCGCCCAGCTCTCCGGCTTTCATGGGGTGGCCGCCTTCGTCCAGGATCTGCACGTCATAACCAGGCATAGGCTTGGCGGGTGACCCAAGTTTGATCGGCAGTTCCTCGATCCCAAGCGGATTTCCTGCGATGGGCCAGCCGGTTTCAGTTTGCCACCAATGATCGATCACCGGCACTTTCAGTGCATCCTGCGCCCAGACGATCGTGTCCGGGTCAGCCCGCTCACCGGCCAGGTAAAGCGCGCCCAAGTGGGACATATCGTAATTGTTGATCAGTTCACCTTGCGGGTCCTCGCGTTTGACCGCACGGATCGCTGTTGGTGCGGTGAAAAAGCTTTTGACCTTGTGTTCGGAAATAACACGCCAGAACGTGCCGGCGTCGGGTGTGCCCACCGGCTTGCCTTCGAACACGATCGTGGTGTTTCCGTGGATCAAAGGCGCGTAACAAATGTAAGAGTGACCCACGACCCATCCCACGTCGGATGCTGCCCAGAACACGTCACCGGGGTCCACATTGTAGATATTCTTCATCGTCCAGTTCAGCGCCACCAAATGGCCTGCGGTGGGGCGAACGACACCTTTGGGCGCACCTGTCGTGCCCGAGGTGTAGAGGATATAGGCCGGGTCGTTGCCGGCGACCGGAACACACTCGGCCGGTTCGACACCGTATTGGAAGCCATGCCAGTTGAAGTCGCGACCTTCAATCAGTTGTGCAACCTCTTGCTCGCGTTGGAAAATAACGCAGAAATCGGGTTTGTGCTCGGCCAAATCGATGGCCCCGTCCAATAGGGGTTTGTAGTGGACAACGCGCCCGGGCTCCATCCCGCACGAGGCGGCGATGATTGCTTTGGGCTTCGCATCGTCGATCCGAACAGCCAACTCGTTGCTGGCAAAGCCTCCAAACACCACCGAATGTACGGCCCCAAGACGGGCGCAGGCCAGCATGGCCTCCAACGCTTCGGGGATCATCGGCATGTAGATAATAACCCGGTCGCCTTTTTCCACGCCCTTGGCCCGCAATGCACCGGCCAGCATCGCGACGCGATTGCGCAGCTCGACATACGAGATCTCGCGCTTGGTGTGGGTGATAGGGCTGTCGTAGATTATTGCCGTCTGCTCGGCGCGGCCGTTTTCCACGTGGCGATCCACGGCGTTCCAGCATGTGTTGACTTGGGCGTCCGAGAACCATTCGTAGATCGGAGCGTTGTCGTCGAACAGGGCTTTGGTCGGTGGACGCACCCAGTCGATGCTTTTGGCGGCCTCCATCCAAAATTCCTCTGGGTTGGATTTCCAGCTGTCGAAAACGTCCTGGTAAGCCACGATAATCTCCTCCGATAGTTCAGTGCGCTTTGTGTAAAGTGGCCGAAGGGTAACGGACAAGCGACGCTTAAGTCGGAGCGTCACTTTATCGCAAAATATTTGCATATCTTTGGAAGTAGAGGTGCAAATTTTTGCAAATGCACTTTTTGGGCGCAGTAAGGTGGGTATCGTGGGGAATTTTTGCAAAGTTGCAAAGAGGGCTGAGCAAACAAGTCTCAGAATCATACCGGGCGCCTTAGCTGGCGCCCGGTTCGAATTATTGACAGATCAGGTTACACGACTACCCGTAGTGGGTAACGGGCGTACCCGCTATTGCGGCCATGTTCAGCAACCCACGCGCGGTGATTGATGGCGTCACGATATGCGCCTTGTTGCCCATCCCCATCAGGATCGGCCCAACCTCCAGCCCGTCCGCCTTCATTTTCAGAATGTTTCGCACGCCGCTGGCCGCGTCGGAATGCGCGAAGATCAACACATTCGCTGCACCCTCCATGCGGGAATTCGGGAAGATGCGCGAGCGCAGCTCGGGGTCCAGCGCAAGGTCAAGATTCATCTCGCCCTCATAGGTAAAGTCACGTGGCTCCGAGTCCAGAATATCCAGCGCCGCCCGCAGACGTTTGCCTGACCCTTCCGCCTGATTGCCAAACTGGGATTGCGAGCAAAAGGCGATTTTGGGTTCAAGCCCAAAGCGGCGCACGTGACGCGCTGCCCCGATTGTGCTTTCGGCCAGTTCCTCGGGGGAGGGCAGTTGCCGAACATGGGTGTCAGCAATAAACAACGGCCCGTCTTCCAGGATCATCAGCGACAGCGCGCCGTGCGGACGTAAGTCTCCGTCGCTCAAAATTTGTTGCACATAGTTCAAGTGCCAGCGGTACTCGCCAAAGGTTCCGCAGATCATACTGTCTGCATCGCCCCGATGCACGGCAATCGAGGCAATAGCAGTGTTGTTGGTCCGCATGATCGCCTTGGCCAGATCAGGCGTAACGCCACGGCGCTGCATCAGTCCGTGATATGTATTCCAATAATCATAATAGCGCGGGTCGTCTTGCGGGTTTACGATCTGGAAATCCTCACCCGGCCGGACGGTCAGACCCAGCCTTTCGCATCGGGCATCGATTACATCGGGACGACCGATCAGAATCGGGGTCTCGGTGGTTTCTTCCAAAATAGCTTGGGCTGCGCGCAGGACGCGTTCGTCTTCACCCTCGGCAAAGACGATCTTGCGGGACGCGGCCGAGGCGGCCTCGAAAACCGGTCGCATGATCAGCGCCGATTTGAAAACGGTTTGGTTGAGCTGTTCTTTATACGCTTCGATATCGGCAATCGGGCGTTTGGCCACACCGCTCGCCATAGCGGCCTTGGCCACCGAGGATGACACCACGCCCACAAGGCGCGGGTCAAAGGGTTTGGGGATCAGATAGTCGGGACCGAAGGTCAGTTGTTCACCCTTATAGGCGGCTGCGGCCTCGGCACTGGTGGTGGCGCGGGCCATTTCGGCGATACCGTCGACACAGGCGATCTGCATCTCATCGTTGATCTCGGTTGCGCCAACATCCAGCGCGCCGCGGAAGATGAAGGGAAAGCACAGGACGTTGTTCACCTGATTGGGAAAGTCGCTGCGGCCCGTGGCGATGATTGCATCCGGCGCAACCTCGCGCGCGGCATCGGGCAGAATTTCCGGGTTCGGGTTGGCCAGCGCAAAGATGATCGGGCGGCTGGCCATTTTCGCGACCATATCGGGCTTGAGCACATTCGGCCCGCTTAGGCCAAGGAACAGGTCCGCATCCCCTATCACGTCATCCAGCGTGCGCAGATCGGATTTCTGTGCGAACTGGTCCTTGTGCGGATTCATATCCTCGGCGCGGCCTTCGTAGACCAGACCGTGAATATCGCACAGCCAGATATTCTCGCGCTTGACGCCTAGCTTGACCAGCATGGACAGGCAGGCAATCCCCGCCGCCCCGCCGCCGGTCGAGACGACTTTGATGTCTTCGAACGATTTGCCGGCAACGTGCAGCGCGTTCTTGGCGGCCGCCCCCACAACGATGGCAGTGCCGTGCTGGTCGTCGTGAAAAACGGGGATATTCATCCGCTCGCGGCAGATTTTTTCGACGACGAAGCAGTCGGGGGCTTTGATGTCTTCTAGGTTGATCGCACCAAAAGTGGGCTCTAACGCGCAGACGATATCAGCCAGCTTTTCGGGATCGGGCTGATCGACCTCGATATCGAAACAGTCGATATTAGCGAATTTCTTGAACAGAACGGCCTTGCCTTCCATCACTGGTTTTGAGGCCAGCGCACCGATGTTGCCCAGTCCCAAAACCGCCGTCCCGTTTGAGACCACCGCCACAAGGTTGCCGCGCGCCGTATAAAGCTCGGCATTTTGGGGGTCGGCCTTAATTTCAAGGCTCGCTTCGGCCACGCCGGGTGAGTAGGCGCGCGCCAAGTCGCGACCGTTGGCCATCGGCTTAGTGGCTTTGATCTCTAGCTTTCCGGGCTTTGGGTGGGCGTGGTAGTCAAGCGCGGCCTGCCGCAGGCTGGGGGTGTCAGACATTGGCGATTTATCTCCGTTCCGAAATTTGATTGACCGTTAAACCATTTTTTCCGGCTTGGCTACGTTACGTCATTTTGCAGCATGTTTTCGGCGACATGAGCGCGTGAGTTGCATTTCAATTCAAAGTAACTAGTTTCGAGCATCTTCGAAAACCTGTCTTTCAGACGCAAGAACAAAGGCCAGACATGAGCTTTAATGAGGATCTCCGGACTGGTTCCAAAGGGCATATTTACTTTGGGCTTCCTGCTGCTCTGGCCGCAATGGCGCTTGTGTTGGTCGTTATCTCTATCTGGCCGGAACAGGCATCGCGTTTCAACCAAGAGGGCGGCTTGATCGAGACTGGCTCGGCTTTTGCTTTGCTGGCGGCGGGCTTTGCAGCGTTTTACCGCTTTCCCGGCGTCAAGCGCCTGTACATCGGCGTCGTGTGTCTTCTGTTGGCCGAGCGCGAGCTTGAAGCGGATGTCTACTCGGTTGGAACCTTTCCTCATACGATCCTCAGTGGTTTGGACGTGATGCTGGACATGACTGCCGTGCGCATAGTGCTGGCGGTGATCGTGTTGGGTGGGTTGATCTGGCACGGTGTCCCGACGGGTTGGCGTGCTTTGAAGGCACGCGCGCCGTTTTTGCTGGTGTTTTTCCTGGCGGGGATGTCGGCAGTGGTCGCGCAACTGCTGGAAGAGGTGTCCGGGATGATGGGCGCGGATATGTCTCAGACCATGATACTGCGCCTGTTTGTGCTGGAAGAAACGCTTGAGATGTTCTTTTCGATTGGCATTCTGGCCGCTGTTCTGATCGGATGGCCGAAAGCCAAGATCGAAGAGACAGTGAATGACCAACAACCAGACCAAAGCTGAGATTCGTCTGCCCACGCGGGAGCTGCGCGACGATATCCCCTTTTTTACCAAGGTGCTGGGGATGCGGATGGATATGATCTATCCCGCCGATGACCCTCGGGTGGCGGTGTTTTCCGGCCACGGGCTGCGGCTGCGGATTGAAAAGGACGCGCCGGAAAGCCCCGGCACGTTGCGCATCCTGACCGATGACCCCGACAGCTTTGCCGACGGACAGCGCAGCCTAGTGGCCCCGAACGGAACAAAGGTCGAGATTGATGAGCTGAATCCGCCCATGGTCATGCCGGACACGGTGCATTCTTTCGTTGTGCGCAGGCTCAAGGATCAGGCCCCGTGGATCATTGGTCGCGCCGGGATGCACTATCGTGATCTGGTGCCCGACCGGCTGGGCGGGTCCATCATTGCTAGCCATATCCGCATTCCCGACGGTGGACCGGTGCCGGACATGGTGCATTTCCACAAGGTCGGATTCCAACTGATCTTCTGCATCCACGGCTGGGTGGATGTGGTCTACGAGGATCAGGGCGACAAGATGCGCCTGACTGCTGGCGATTGCTTTATCCAACCGCCCGAAATCCGTCACCGCGTGCTTGAGGCCTCGGACAATGTGCAGGTGATCGAGATCGGCGTGCCTGCCGAGCACGTCACAGAGATTGATCACGATATGGACCTACCCACCCCGCACTACCGCCCCGATCGTGAATGGCAGGGGCAGAAGTTCGTCTTCAATCAGGCCGAGGGCGCGGATTGGGTGCCGTTCCGCCTGCCGGGCTATATCTGCCGCGACACCACGATTGCGGAAAACACCAAGGGCGTGGCCGGGGTGCAGGTCGTGCGCAAAGGGCAGGGTGATCCGCAATGGGCTGCCCATGACACAGATATCCATTTTACCTTTGTCATGAACGGCGCGGTCACATTAGAAGGTGAAGGGCGCGAGCCATACCCGCTGGAACAAGGGGACGCGTTTGTGATCCCTCCGGGGATGCGGACGCGCCTGTCGGACCCGTCGGATGATGTGGAACTGCTTGAGGTGACGCTGCCGGGCACGTTCAACACACGGCTGGGGTAAGAATTGCGGCGCGCGGGGCTTCACCTTGGCGCGCCGTTTCACTAGAACAGTATTTTTCTGACCAGATGATCAAAAATCGGGGAATCGCCATGAGCCTGAAAGACGCAGCCCTCTTAGTTCGCGAAAACGCCTATGCGCCCTATTCGAACTTCAAGGTCGGGGCGGCGGTCCGATCTGCCTCGGGCGTGATTTATTCCGGATGCAATGTCGAAAACGTGGCCTATCCCGAAGGCACCTGCGCTGAAGCAGGGGCGATTGCCGCCATGGTCGCCGCAGGCGAGCAGGAACTGACCGAGGTTTATGTGGTTGCCTCATCGCCTCAGCCCGTGCCGCCCTGCGGGGGGTGCCGTCAGAAACTGGCTGAGTTCGGCAAGCGCGAGGTCAAGGTGACACTGGCATCGGTCGAAGGGTCTGAGATGGAAACCACCATTGGCGATCTGCTGCCGGGGGCCTTTGGCGCCTCGCATATGGAGTGAGCCATGGACGCCCGTTCGATCATTGCCAAACTGCGCCGGGGTCAGGTGCCCACGGCCGAGGAACTGCGCTGGTTCGCGCAAGGTCTGGCTGATGGTGGCGTCAGTGATGCGCAGGCTGGGGCTTTTGCGATGGCCGTCTGTATGGGCGGTCTGGGCGCGCAGGGCCGCGCTGACCTGACGGTTGCAATGCGCGACAGCGGCGACGTTCTGACATGGGACGTGGATGGCCCGGTGATCGACAAGCACTCGACCGGAGGGGTGGGGGACAGTGTCAGTCTGGTGCTTGCACCTGCACTGGCTGAGATGGGGGCCTATGTCCCGATGATCTCGGGTCGTGGGTTGGGCCATACCGGTGGGACGCTGGACAAGCTCGAGTCGATTCCGGGCGTGACCACTCAGATCAGCGAAGATCGTCTGGCGCAGATTTTGCGCGAAACCGGCGCGGCCATCGTTGGTGCAACGGGGCAGATCGCCCCTGCGGACAAGCGGCTCTATGCAATCCGCGATGTGACGGCGACGGTGGAAAGCCTCGACCTGATCACCGCGTCGATCCTGTCCAAGAAGCTGGCCGCCAGCCCGGATGCACTGGTGCTGGACGTCAAGGTGGGCAGCGGCGCGTTCATGAAAACCCACGAGGATGCGCGCAATCTGGCACAGGCCCTGACCCAGACCGCGAATGCCGCGGGATGCCGCACCTCGGCGGTGATCACGGATATGAACCAACCTCTGGCACCGGCGCTGGGCAACGCGTTAGAGATCTGCGAGGTCATGAAAGCCATGACCGGCGGGCGCAATACGCCCTTGGCCGAAATCTCGGCCGAGTTGGGCGGCGTGCTGCTGGTGGATGCCGGGATGTGCGCAACCTTGGATGAGGGGCGCGAGAAACTGGCCGAAATTATCCGCTCTGGCCGCGCGGCCGAAAGGTTCGGGCGCATGATGGCCGCCGTCGGCGCGCCACTGCATTTCGTCGACAACTGGTCGCGGTACTTGCCCGAGGCCAGCGTGATTCTTGAAGTTCCTGCGCCAAGCACGGGCTATGTCACTGCGATGGATGGCGAAGCGTTGGGACTGGCCGTCGTTGCGCTGGGCGGCGGGCGGCAAGTTGAAAGCGACGTGATCGACCCCGCCGTGGGGATTTCCAATATCGTCCGACTGGGCGACAAGCTGGACAAAGGTACGCCGTTGGCCGTGATCCACGCCGCGCGCGAGGACGCGGCGCAACAGGCGGCGCAAGCCGTCTTGCAAGCGATCAGCCTCGGGCCGGACAGCCCCTCGCTGCCGGGGATCGTGCATGAAAGGATCACCGCATGACCCGCGTGTTTCTGGTCGTGATGGACTCGGTCGGCATCGGCGGCGCGCCGGATGCGGATCAATTTTTTAACGGCACGGTGCCCGATACGGGGGCCAACACGCTGGCCCATATCGCGCAGGCCTGCGCTGAGGGGCGGGCCGAGGATGGGCGCTCGGGCCCGCTGCATTTGTCTCATCTGGATGCGTTGGGGCTGGGGGCGGCGACCCGTTTGGCCTCGGGCGCAGACACGCCGGGGCTGCGGGCGGAACCGACCGGCCTGTGGGGCTGCGCGCGGGAACATTCGCCGGGTAAGGACACGCCCTCGGGCCATTGGGAACTGGCCGGGCTGCCGGTGTCTTGGGAATGGCACTATTTCCCGGATACGCAGCCAGCCTTTCCCGCCGACCTCAGCCGGGCCGCCGCCGAGGCTGCAGGAACCGACGGCATATTGGGCGATTGCCACGCCTCGGGTACGGCGATCATTGCAGACCTGGGCGCCGAACATCTGCGCACCGGCTGGCCGATCTGCTATACCTCGGCTGACAGCGTGTTCCAGATCGCCGCGCATGAGGAGCATTTCGGCCTAGACCGATTGCTGGAAATGTGCCGAACTCTGGCCCCGCGCTTGCACGAGATGAAAGTGGGCCGGGTCATCGCGCGACCATTCGTGGGAACGCCGGAACAGGGCTTCACCCGCACCACCAACCGCAAGGATTTCGCCATCCTGCCGCCTGCGCCGGTTCTGACCAACTGGGCGCAGGATTCCGGGCGGCGCGTGCATGCGGTCGGCAAGATCGGTGATATCTTCTCGATGCAGGGGATCGACACGCTGCGCAAAGGCTCGGACGCCGAGCTGATGCGTCACCTCTCCGATCTGGTCGATGAGGCGGAAGAGGGCAGCCTGATCTTCGCCAATTTCGTGGAGTTCGACAGCCTGTACGGCCACCGCCGCGACATCAGCGGCTATGCAAGCGCGCTGGAATGGTTCGACCGTGAGATCGGCGCAATCATCGCCCGTCTGCGGCCCGGAGACTTGATGCTGCTCACCGCCGACCACGGCAATGACCCCAGCTGGATCGGCACCGACCATACGCGCGAACAGGTGCCCGTTCTGATCGCCGGGCGAGGCGCGGGCCAGATCGGCGCGGTGAATTTCACCGATATTGCGGCTAGCATCGCACACCACCTGAACATCCCGGCGCAGGGGCCGGGGCGGAGTTTTCTATGAGCGTCGCAGACCTTCCCAAAATCGAATTGCACCTGCACCACGAAGGCGCGGCCCCGCCCGCCTTTATCCGGCAGTTGGCCCATGAAAAGCGCATCGACCTGAGCGGGATTTTCAAACCCGACGGCAGCTATGATTTCCGCGATTTCGCCCATTTCCTCAGCGTGTATGAGGCCGCCTGCGAAGTGCTGAAATCGCCCGAGGATTTCCGCCGCCTGACACTGGCCATCCTCGAAGAAAGCGCGGCGAACGGAGTGGTTTATTCGGAAACCTTCCTCAGCCCCGATTTCTGCGGCGGCGGAGACCTACACGCCTGGCGCGACTACCTGACCGCCATCCAGGACGCGGCGGATGAGGCCGAGCGCAAATACGACATCACCCTGCGTGGGGTCGTGACCTGTGTGCGCCATTTCGGTCCTGAAAAAGCAAAGCTCAGCGCCCATTGTGCAGCGGAAACCGCTGGTGATTGGATCACCGGCTTTGGCATGGGCGGGAACGAGGCTATGGGAGCTCAGGGGGACTATAAGTGGTCTTTTGACTGCGCCCGCGAGGCTGGTCTGCGCCTGACCACGCATGCCGGAGAGTTTGGTGGCCCCGAAAGCGTGCGTGATGCTATTCGAGACTTGCGTGTGGAACGTGTGGGCCACGGCGTACGCGCCGCCGAAGACCCAGACCTGATCCGCGAGATTGTGGACCGCGACATCACGCTTGAGGTCTGCCCCGGCTCGAACGTGGTACTGGGGCTTTTCCCCGATTTCGCCGCGCATCCAATTGCCAAATTGCGCGATGCGGGTGTGAAGGTCACAATTTCCACGGACGATCCGCCGTTTTTCCACACCACAATGCGGCGTGAATATGAGATGTTGAGCAAGGCGTTCGGCTGGGATGCTGAAGTTTTTGCCGCGCTTAACGAAACCGCACTGAACGCGGCTTTTTGCGATGAAGAGACCCGCGCGCGGGTCAAGACAAGACTGGAGAGAATATGAGCGAACACCTGACCGTCGTTGACCACCCGCTGGTGCAGCACAAACTGACGCTCATGCGGGACAAGGGCACCTCGACCGCCAGCTTCAGGCAGTTGCTGCGCGAGATCACTCAGCTGCTTGCCTATGAGGTCACGCGTGAGATGCCGCTGACCACCCGCCATATCGAAACTCCGATGGAGGAGATGGACGCCCCCATCCTGGCTGGTAAGAAGCTGGCGCTGGTGTCGATCCTGCGGGCCGGAAACGGGATGCTGGATGGGGTGCTGGAGCTGGTGCCCTCGGCCCGCGTGGGTTTTGTCGGCCTCTACCGCGATGAGGAAACGCTGAAACCCGTTCAGTACTATTTCAAAGCGCCCGAGGGGCTGAAAGACCGTCTGGTCATCGCGGTTGATCCGATGCTGGCCACCGGTAACAGTTCGGCCGCGGCGATTGATCTGCTGAAAGAGGCGGGTGCCACCGATATCCGATTCCTGTGCCTGCTGGCTGCCCCCGAAGGCGTTGCGCGGATGAAAGAGGCGCATCCGGACGTGCACATCGTAACGGCGTCACTGGACCGAGAGCTGAATTCCAAAGGCTATATCATGCCCGGCCTCGGCGACGCGGGCGACCGGATGTTCGGTACCAAGTAAGTCGGATCATCCGCCGCAGATATTCTGCAGCCGGACCCAATCGCGGTCCGGCAGGACCTGCTGTTGGGGACGTCCTGCCATTGGGTCAGCCTCGATCAGGCCTAACACCGTTTCACCGGTTACATCCTTGGCATAGGCAAAAGGTGTCGAGGGCAGAGCGGCTTGGGCAAAGACCTCCAGAAGGTCATCATCCGGCAGGGAAGGGCGGGGCTCTGACAGGACCTCTTCGGTATAGGCATCCACGATGTCTGGGGTCAGTTCGCCGGTTGTCAGCAGTCTAAAGGCAGTGCCTGCTCCGGTGCGGTTCAGCAGATCCTCAAGTGGATCCTGCGCCTGCGTTCGTGCGCGTTCTGCAATGATGTACCCGGCGGCAACCGAGGGATCCTCGTGATCTTCGACTAGCGCCCGGTTTAACAACACGATCCCGCCCGGCAGGCTGAGACTGCTTTGCACGCCCGCCGGAAGGATGACGACTTCGCGTACACCTGTGCGTGCGGCCAGTTGATCTAACGCCTCTTGCGCATCTTCGGACGTGCAGGCCCGCCCCGATACTCGCTCGATCCGGTCAAGGATTGCACCACCGATATCATGCCGTTTGATCTCGGGAACAACCGAGACCACGTGGTTCTGAAGCGCAACCGGAACCCAAAGCAAAAGCAAGGCCAGAACAGCGACAATGACACCCGCCACGCTGAGCCACCGCAAACGCCCGGGATGCGGGCGCGCGCGGTCGATGGCGCGTTGCAAACGGTCTATCGCCTCGATCATGGTGGTTTCGGTTTCTTCCAGCTCCAGCGTCTCGTCCGGGTCGCCATCGGGGTTGAAGACCGCCGGATAACCACCCGGATTCTGCCGTTCCAGCGCCGCCAGGGACCAATGTGTCAGCGCCTTGTCATTGAAATCCGAGATTGTCAGTGTGGCTTCGCCGATGGAAACCACTACCTCGCGCCGTTGAACGTCGGGCGAAGGACGCCACAGACCGGTGGCCTCGATCCGTTGGTACTGTTTCAGGGCCGTCATCACGGTGAGAACTGCTCATTATTGATTGAGGTCAGTTTAGCACGCAAAAATCCAGTGGCGCAAACCTGTTGCGCCTGGTTCTGTAAATGTGCTGGATGGTGCAGGGCCTTGGGGGCAAGGCTTTATTGGTTTAACAACAAGGCATACCATGTCGCCCGACACGCAGACCTCACCGATCTTGGCCTCGATCCTGATGATAAGCTCGATGGCGATCATTGGGGTGGTGGATAATGTGGTGATCTTGTTGGCCGAGACGATCGGCCTTTGGCAGTTCCACCTAAGCCGCGCCGCGTTGATGCTGCCGTTGATCGTAGGATTGTCGCTATTGGGTTTCGGGAAGTTGCGCCCAAATCGTCTGGGGCCTGTGATGTTGCGCAGTGTGCTGATCACGTTGGCGATGTTATTCTATTTTGGCGCGTTGGCCCTGATGCCCATTGCACAGGCCTTGGCGGGGCTGTTTACCTCGCCGATCTTTGTGCTTCTGATATCGACGCTGGCGCTGGGGCAAAAGATCGGGCCCTGGCGTATTTTCGCTGTTTTTCTGGGGTTCACCGGCATTTTATGCGTACTGCAACCGAACCCGTATGAGTTCGATGTAAAGACGCTGTTACCTGTCGCCGGGGGGCTGTTCTATGCGCTGAGCGCTGTTATCACGCGCAGTCACTGCGCAGGGGAAAGTACCGTCGCTCTATTAGCGGCCATGGTCGTCACTTTGGGGTTGGCGGGGGCAACGGGTGTGATCGCCTTGACGGTGTTTCCTCTGACATCGCCTGAAGGGCCGGAGGGGTTCGTCACGCGCGGATGGGTTTGGCAGATGCAACCTGCTATCCCCTGGATTGTCGTTCAGGCCGTTGGATCGACAATCGCCGTTTTCATGCTGATCAGAGCCTATCAGATCGGAGAGCCGTCCTATGTCGCGGTATTCGAATACTCGGTCATGATTTTTGGCCCCCTGTTCGCCTGGGTTGCCTTTGGCCAGTCGATCGGCGTTATGCAGATCGCAGGGATTGCCCTGATCGCGACGGCGGGCGCCGTATTGGGCTGGAGAGCCGGGCGCACATCCCCCGAGAACGCCATCGCATGATCATTTCCAGGGGTCGGCGATACGTGTTTGTTCATATCCCCAAAAGCGGAGGGACATCGCTGTCTTTGGCTTTGGAAGACCGGGCTATGAAAGATGACATCCTTGTGGGCGATACACCCAAGGCGCTGCGACGCCGCAAGCGGTTAAAGGCGATGACGGGCGCAGAACGTCTCAGGAAACACGGCGTTTTGTCTGATATCGACGGGATAGTATCCGCGGACGAACTTCGGTCGATGTTCACCTTCACTCTGGTTCGGAATCCTTGGGACCGGATGGTCAGCTACTATCACTGGTTAAGGGATCAAACCTTCGAACACCCGGCAGTCGGCCTGGCCCGCAAACTGCCGTTCACAGAGTTCGTTCTGCACGCTGATACAGCGCAGTCTTTCGCAGCCAACCCGGCGCGACGCTATATGACTCTGGCGAACGGGGTCGAGCACTGCAGCGCGTATATCCGTTTGGAACAGTTCGAGAAAGACGCCGAGCCTTTGTTTGAACATCTCGGGTTCAGGCTGTCGCTGCCACAATCGAACCGTTCAGACCGTGTTGCAGATTACCGAGGTTATTTCACGCCAACGACACGCGCCGCTGTTGCTGCGACGTGTGCCGAAGATATCGAAAGGTTCGGCTACGGCTTTGATGATTTCGGGATATGATCACGGGTTGATTTGACGTCAACATTGCGCCAACCCGCAGACAGGAAAACTGGCGCATGCAGAACATGCGCCAGTTTTTTAGTTCAGGCTGCTTTCGCTTCGGGGTCGAAGCGGCCGTAGAAGGTCTGGCCTTTCTCGGCCATCTCGCGCAGTAGCGGCGGGCAGGCGAACCGATCACCGTATTTCGCCGTCAGTTGGTCGCAACGCTCGGCCGCATAAGGTGCGCCGATGATGTCAACCCAGCTGAGCGGACCACCGGACCAGGGCGCAAAGCCCCAAGCCAGGATCGCGCCAACATCGGCCTCGCGGATGTCTTCCACTACGCCTTCTTCCAGCGCACGGACGGCTTCCAGAACCTGAGCGAACATCAGGCGTTCCTGAACTTCGATCAGATCGGGCTGGTCCTCGGCCAGCGGGAATTTGTCCTGCAGACCTTTCCAGTATCCCTGACGCTTGCCCTTTTCGTCATAGTCAAAGAAACCGGCCTTGGACTTGCGGCCCAGACGCCCCTGTTCTTCCATCCAGAAGATCAGATCGTCGGCGCTGCTTGCCGGATAGGCATCGCCCATCGCGGCCTTGGTGGCGCGGGCGATCTTGGCCCCCAGATCGATCGAGGTTTCATCGGTCAGGGTAATTGGTCCCACCGGGAAGCCTAGCTGACGTGCGGCGTTGTCGACCAGCACGGGGCTGACACCTTCGGTCACCATACGCGCGCCTTCGTTCAGGTAGGGGATGATGCAACGGTTGCAGTAGAAGAACCGCGCGTCGTTGACTACGATGGGCGTTTTGCGGATCTGGCGCACATAATCCAGCGCTTTGGCAACCGCACGATCACCAGTTTCCTTGCCCTTAATGATCTCGACCAGCAGCATCTTCTCGACCGGCGAGAAGAAGTGGATACCAATGAACTGATCAGGACGCACGCTGGCCTTGGCCAAATCGGTGATCGGCAGGGTCGATGTGTTCGAGGCAAAGATGCAGTCGTCCGAGATAATCGCCTCGACCTTTTTGGTCATGTCGGCTTTGACGGCGGGGTCTTCGAATACGGCTTCGATGATCAGATCGCAGCCTTTCAGCTTCTCCAGATCAGGTGTCGGAGTGATCAGGCCCAGCATAACGTCTTTCTTGTCTTCTGAGATCTTCCCCCGCTTGACCGACTTGTCCAGATAGGTCTCGGAATACGCTTTCCCTTTGTCCGCGGCAGCCTGATCGCGGTCAATCAGGACAACCTCCATACCGGCTTGGATCGAGACCAGCGCGATACCGGCCCCCATCATACCTGCACCCAGAACACCGACTTTCCTGACCGACTGATCGGGGATTCCGGCAGGGCGCACGGCGCCTTTGTCCAGTGCCTCTTTGTTCAAGAACAGCGAGCGGATCATTGCACCTGATGACGGGTTCATCAGCACAGTGGTGAACCAGCGAGCCTCGATCCGCAGGGCGGTGTCGAAATCGACCAGCGCGCCTTCATAAACCGCGCTCAGCAAAGCCTTGGCTGCTGGGTAAGCACCCTGAGTTTTGCCGTGCACCATCGCAGAGGCACCGACGAAGTTCATGAAACCGGCTGGGTGGTAGGGGGCACCACCGGGCATCTTGTACCCTTTGGCGTCCCAAGGTTTGACCAGATCAGTCTCCTTGGCGTTCAGAACCCACTCTTTCGCGGCGGCCATGGGGTCGGCGGCGATCTCGTCGATATAGCCAGCACCTTTGGCTTTTTTGACGTCCAGCATCTTGCCTTCCAGCAACAGCGGCGCTGCAGCAATCGTACCCATCTTGCGGATCATGCGCGTGGTGCCGCCTGCGCCGGGGAAGATGCCGACCATGATTTCCGGCAGGCCGTATTTGGCTTTGGGATCTTCACCGGCAAAGATGCGGTGGGTCGACAGGGGCAGTTCCATGCCGATCCCGGCGGCGGTGCCGGGCAGAACGGCTGCAATCGGCTTGCCGCCCTTCTTGGTTTTGAAGTCCATGCCTGCCAATTCAATCTTACGCAGCAGGGCGTGAATTTTCATCGTGCCTTCGAACAGGCCTTTGGCGGGATCGTCACCGGCCTCTTCCTTCATCACGGCCAACAGGTTCAGGTCCATGCCGCCGGCAAAGGAACCCTTCTTGCCCGAGGTGATGATGATGCCTTTGATCTCGTCATCGGCCAGCGCCTGATCGATACAGGCGTCCAGTTGCGTCAGTCCGTCAAAGGACATCACGTTCATTGATTTGCCGGGAACATCCCAGGTAATCGTGCCGACTCCGTCGGCGTCTTTGGTCAGGGTAAACTCGGTCATCCGTCGTCTCCAATCTGGTCAGCCGTCAGCGGGCTGCCGTCTTTCCGGGTGAAGGATTCGCCATCTGCGTCGTCCTTCACCATCATGTCGATATCGCTATAAAAGCCGGTCTCGGTCGGGGTCCGCGTGCCCACCACCAGAAAGGTCGCGGGCGCATCGGTTTTGTTTACAAGGTGGTGGCCGTTGGGCTCACCTGCGGGCCAGGCCGCACAATCACCGGGCTGCATCTCATGCTCACCATCGTCGTCGATCAGGGTGCAGATGCCGGAAAGCACAATGGCGAACTCGTCCTGCTCCATGTGGTAGTGCCGCAGCGAGGACATCCCCGCAGGCTCCAACCGCACGATGTTGACCCCATATTGGGTCAGACCGCCCGCATCCCCCAGCCGCTGAACGAAACGACCTGCGGTCGCCTCGGCCAGCTTGCCAGGATAGGACGATCCCCCAATAAACGGGATCTGAGAGAGATCCAGCTTGGGCATCAGACCCGCTCGATGATGGTCGCGGCACCCATGCCCGACGCAATGCAGAGCGTGGCCAGACCGGTTTCTTTGTCCTGCCGCTCCAGCTCGTCCAACAGAGTACCGATGATCATCGCGCCAGTTGCACCCAGCGGGTGACCCATCGCAATCGAGCCGCCATTGACGTTAACCAGCTCTGGGTCCACATCAAATGCTTGCTGGAACCGCAACACGACCGAAGCGAAGGCTTCGTTCACTTCGAACAGGTCTAAATCCGAAATCCGCATGCCGTTGTCGGCCAAGATTTTCTGGGTCACCGGAACCGGGCCAGTCAGCATGATGGTCGGGTCCAAACCGATCTTGGCAGTGGCCTTGATCCGTGCGCGCGGTTTGATGCCGTGCTTTTCACCGAATTCCTTGTTGCCGATCAGAACGGCCGCAGCCCCGTCCACGATGCCCGAGCTGTTGCCCGCGTGGTGGATGTGGTTGATCTTTTCCAGGTGCGGGTATTTCAGCAGGGCGACTTTGTCGAAGCCCGGCATCTGCTCGCCCATCATCTGGAAGGCGGGGTTCAGGCCGCCGAGGCTCTGCATGTCGGTGCCGGGGCGCATGTATTCGTCATGGTCCAGAATGGTCAGGCCGTTGCGGTCTTTGACGGGGACAATCGACTTGGCAAAGCGGCCTTCTTCCCACGCCTGCGCGGCGCGGCGCTGCGACTCCATCGCCAGCTGGTCTGCCTGATCGCGGCTGAAGCCGTATTCGGTCGCGATGATGTCCGAGGAAATCCCCTGCGGCACGAAATACGTGTCCATCGCCAGCGACGGATCAACGGCAATCGCCGCACCGTCCGACCCCATGGCCACGCGGCCCATCATCTCGACGCCGCCGGCGATGTAGCCGTCACCGGCACCGCCTTTGATCTGGTTGGCGGCCAGGTTCACAGCTTCCATGCCCGAGGCGCAGAAGCGGTTGATGGCCAGACCGGGGATCGATTCATCCAAATCCGATGCCAGAACTGCAGAACGGGCCAGACAGCCGCCCTGTTCCATCACCTGCGTGACGTTGCCCCAGATCACGTCTTCAACGGCGTGGCCTTCCAGGTTGTTACGCTCTTTCATTGCGTTAAGGGCGACGGCGGACAGTCGCACCGAGGTTACCTCGTGCAGGCTGCCATCCTTGCGGCCCTTTCCGCGCGGTGTGCGCAGGGCGTCATAGATGTAAGCTTCGGTCATGATGCTCTCCTTAAGCTCGATCCGGCACTTGGCCGGGCATCAGGTCGTAGGGGTGTTGCCAACCCGGCTGTTCAGACAGCCGCGTCAGCCATTTGTCGATATTGGGCCATTCGGAACGGTCAAAACCGAAGGGCTCGGGGTAATACAGGTATCCGCAGCAGCTGAGATCGGCGTTAGTCACGCCGTCGCCCACGATCCAGTCGCGGCCATCCAGATGTGCGTTCAGAATTTGATAGGCCGACTTCAAACGGCCCTGATTAAAGGCAATGACGTCAGCATTCCGATGCTCTGCGGGAAGGAAATTCATCAAAAATCGTGTCATTCCAGCTCCTGAGCTGAGCTTGTGATTGTCCCACAAAACCCAGCGCAGAACTTCGTACCGCTCAGCGTGAGAATTACCACCAAACTTTCCGGTCTTTTCGGTCACATACGCTTGAATGGCACCAGACTGGCTGGTGCTGAAATCACCGTCCACCAAGACGGGCGCTTCGCCCATCGCGTTGACATTCGCCCTGTATTCCGGTGTGCGGGTCTGGCCGTTAAAGAAATCAACTTCGATTGGCTCCCAGTCCAACCCGGACATCTCCAAAGCCAGCGCAGCCTTGTAAGAGTTTCCGCTGACGCTGAAACAGTGCAGTTTGATGGTCATCCTTAGCCTCCCTTGACGTATGCCCGACCGAGTGGTGCCGTTGGCTTTCGCCCGCCCTTTGTCGGGCGGTCGCGGTTCTTTAACGTTTGCGCGCTTCGAGTTCCGAATTGAAGATACGCAAGCGGTGCGTCAGGTTCTCCTCGTGAATGACGCTGTTGAAGTTTTCAAACAGGAAAGACAGTGCTTCGCCTTCGTCCAGACCGGCCTCGCGGGAAAAGGCCCTGAGGCGGCGATATCCATCTTCGGTCATGGCAACCGGGAAACGGCGGGTCAGTCGAAAACGTTTCGGCATGTCTATCCTTTCGAAAACCCGGCTGCGGGAACAGCCCCGCAGCCGGTTTCAGATCAGAAGCTTGCCGCCTCGAGCGCCATGACGGTGTCGGCACCGGTCTGAATGCGTGCAAGGTGCAGCGCAGTAGCCGGCAGGCGACGGGCCATGTAGAACTGACCGGTGGCAATCTTGGTCTCGTAGAACTCGGTATCCGAGGTGCCGCCGTCAAGGGCTGCATAAGCCGCTTTTGCCATTTGTGCCCACATCAGGCCCAGGCAGACATGGCCGAACATGTGCATGAAGTCGTTCGAACCGGCCAGCGCGTGGTTGGGGTTCTTGGCGCCGTTCTGCATGAAGTACATGCCAGCTGCCTGCAGATCCTTCGAGGCCGCCTTGAGCGGTTCGATGAACGCCTTGTCCAGCGCTTCGTTCTGGCCACCGTTTTCCTTGCAGAAATTCTTGACCATCTCGAAGAAGGCCATCACGTGCTTGCCGCCATCCGTGGCCAGCTTACGACCCACAAGGTCCAGCGCCTGAACGCCGTTTGCACCTTCGTAGATCATCGCGATGCGGGCGTCGCGGGTATACTGCGACATGCCCCATTCCTCGATATAACCGTGGCCGCCGTAGACCTGCTGTGCCTTGACGGTCATGTCATAGCCTTCATCGGTCAGGAAACCCTTGATGACCGGCGTCAGCAGCGAGATCAGGCCGTCCGCATCCTTGTCATGCGAGCGATGCGCCTTGTCGATCATCGTGGCACCCCACAGGGCAAACGCACGCGCGCCTTCGGTAAAGCTTTTCTGATCCATCAGGCTGCGGCGGATGTCGGGGTGGACTATCAGCGGATCGGCCGGACCATCGGGGTTCTTGGCGCCGGTTACATCACGACCCTGCAGGCGGTCCTTGGCATATTCTACCGCGTTCTGATAGGCAGCCTCGGCCTGTGCCAGACCCTGCATACCTACACCCAGACGCGCTTCGTTCATCATGGTGAACATGGCACGCATACCTTTGTGCAGGTCGCCCAGCAGGAAGCCGGTGGCTTCGTCATAGTTCATCACACAGGTCGAGTTGCCATGGATGCCCATTTTCTCTTCGACTTTGCCGACCGAAACGCCGTTGCGTTCGCCCAGCGAGCCGTCTTCGTTGACGATGAACTTGGGCACGATGAACAGCGATACGCCCTTGATGCCCTCGGGGCCGCCGGGGATTTTGGCCAGAACCAGATGGATGATATTGTCGGCCATGTCGTGGTCACCGGCCGAGATAAAGATCTTCTGACCCGACACCTTATAGCTGCCATCGTCCTGCGGTTCAGCTTTGGTGCGCATCAGGCCCAGATCGGTGCCGCAATGCGGTTCGGTCAGGTTCATGGTGCCGGTCCACTCGCAGCTGACCATGTTGGGCAGGTAGGTCGCTTTCTGCTCGTCGGTGCCGTGGGCCAGAATGGCCGAGGCCGCGCCATGGGTCAGGCCCTGATACATGGTGAACGCCTGGTTCGAGGATGAGAACATCTCACCCACCGCACTGCCGATCACGTAGGGCATGTTCTGGCCGCCGAACTCTTCGGGCATGTCCAGACCGGTCCAGCCACCTTCTTTGACTTGCTCGAAAGCGTCTTTGAACCCTGTAGGGGTGTAAACGACACCATTTTCGTGGCGAACGCCTTCAGTATCGCCAACCACGTTCAGCGGATGCAGAACGTTTGATGAAATCTTGCCTGCTTCTTCCAGCACGGCAGCGGTGAAATCCGCGTCCAGTTCGTCGTAACCGGGAATGTCCGATACCGATACGTTCAGCACTTCGTGCAGGATGAATTGCATGTCTTTGGTTGGCGCGTTGTAGACGGGCATTTGAAGCTCCCTTTAAAATTCGAATGTCCGGTGATTGGGACCGCCGGGATTTACTCGGCGGCCTTTTTGTCGTTTTTCATCGAGGCGATCACTTTCTCGCCCCAACGCAACTGTTCTTTCAGATCGTCGATCGCCTGGGTCAGTTCTTCCCGGCGTGCTTCCATGTCGGCTAAGCGTTCACGGGCGATCTCAAATGTGCGGGTCATCTGGGTCATCTGCTGATCACCCACATGATAAAGGTCCAGCAACTGCCGGATTTCCTCGAGGCTGAACCCAAAACGCTTACCGCGCAGGATCAGTTTCAGACGGGCGCGGTCACGTTTGGTGAACAGACGTTTCTGTCCTTCACGGATCGGGAACAGCAGTTCCTTGGCCTCGTAAAACCGCAAAGTTCGCGGCGTGACATCATAAGTCTCGCACATTTCACGAATGGTCATCAGATCTTCGGTCATGGCTTCAGCACTCTTGTTCACTGGCGTTGATGTGGTTCAGTTGCGCAGTTTGTGCGCCACTTACAACACGGAGATGGCGTTCGCGTAATCCAAACGCTACGTCACAAATAAGTTGACGTAACTTCCGTTTGCGTCAAGTGGATTTGAGGCTGGGCGGTCGTAACGTCACGTCACGAATAGTGTCGGAAACAACCAGATTGGGGCGTGGAGGCGCAACAAAATAACCCTGCCAGTCAACAGCGCGACAGCAGGGTCGAAAGGAATAGCACTATATCGAAGGGCTGGGTGGCCGCGATCAGTTCAGGGATTTCGCGGTCTGATCGCGCATCTGTTTCAAGGCGTCGATCGCATCGTCAAGCTGTTGTTTCTGTGAATTCAGCTCGATCAGTTGAAGGTCAGCCATCTCGACAAACGTCTTCATCTGCGCCTGATTCCCCTGATCTTCATAGATCAGCAACCACTGCCGGATGTCTTCCAGAGGGAACCCGTATTTGCGCCCCCGCATGATCAACGTCATACGCGCACATTCGCGCGGACCGTAAAACCGCGAGCGGCCTTCACGATCAGGCTGCAAAAGCTCGATATATTCATAGTAACGCAGGGTGCGCGGGGTCACATCGAACTCGGCACACATCTCTTTGAATGACAAACGGTCGTCGGACATTCCTGATCTCCTCTGCGGCAGCCTATGACCTGTCGGCTTCAAGCGCAACAGGCGGGCTTGCTCTTTTGCGGGTCACACGCTCATAAAGGGATAAATCAAGAGGACACAAGCAGATGGTCGACAAAGCCGCTATCGCGCGCCGGTTCATCGAAGCGATTCCGCATGCTCGCGCGTTGGGTATGAAGCTGAACAAAATCGGGAATGGCGAGGCTGAAATAACGATGCCGTATAATGCCGAACTGGTCGGCGATCCACGCACTGGCGTCATTCACGGAGGTGCGGTTTTTGCAGTACTAGATACGTGCTGCGGAGCCGCCGTCATGAGCCATCCTGCCGCCCCCGGCGGTACGGCTACGATTGACCTGAGAATAGACTATATGAGGGCTGCGACGCCGGGTCAGAGCATCACGACCTACGCTACGTGCTACCACTTGACCCGCAATGTCGCCTTTGTGCGCGCGACCGCGATGGACGAGGATCAGGAGTTGCCTGTTGCCACAGCCTCGGGGTCTTTCACGGTGGAGGGTTTGTGATGGCGCGGCAACGTCCCGAACCCATGCAGGTGGTCAAGCACAGGCGCGATGCGGCACTGAACGCGATCGTCGATGGTGTCCCCTACATCCGGTTCCTCAATATTGCCTTCGACCGGCGCGGGGACGAGCTGACCGGAGTGCTGAATTTTGACGAAAAGTTGATCGGAAATCCCCTGCTTCCAGCCCTGCACGGCGGGGTCACTGCCGCTTTTCTCGAAGTGACGGCCGTCATCACGCTGAGTTGGGAGTACTTCCTGCCCAGTATCGAAAGCGGTGAATTGGACGCCGATGCAATCGTCAAGGACGAGTCGATCCGGTTTCCAAAAACGGTCGACTTCACGGTCGACTATTTGCGATCGGGTTTGCCACGCGACGCCTATGCCCGTTCTTTTGTCAGCCGATCGGGGCGGCGTTATGCATCGGTTAGGGTCGAAGCGTGGCAGGACAACCACGCGCGTCCCTATGCGCAGGCATCGGGGCATTTCCTGATGCCGCAACCTAAGGCCAAGGATAGCTAGAACACCATGCAGGACGCTTCGGCACCTATAACGCATGGACGGGTGCTGAAGATTGCCCTTCCTATCGTGTTGTCAAACGCAACCGTTCCGATTTTGGGCGCGGTCGATACCGGCGTTGTGGGTCAGATGGGGCAGGCGGCACCCATCGGAGCCGTCGGCATGGGTGCTGTCATCCTGTCTGCGATCTATTGGATCTTCGGGTTTTTGCGCATGGGGACCACCGGCCTTGCAGCGCAGGCGCGCGGGGCGGGCGACACGGCCGAGACCGGAGCGCTGTTGATGCGCGGCCTGCTTCTGGGCGGTGCGGCGGGTCTTGTCTTTATCGTTACGCAAGTGTGGGTGTTCTGGGGGGCCTTCGCGCTGTCCCCGGCCAGTCCCGAGGTCGAGTCCCTGACTCGCGCATACCTTGAAATTCGTATCTGGGGTGCGCCCGCGACGATTGCGCTTTATGCCGTGACCGGCTGGTTGATTGCTATCGAGCGCACCCGTGGCGTGTTCCTTCTTCAGATCTGGATGAACGGGCTGAACATTCTGTTGGACCTATGGTTCGTTCTTGGGCTGGGATGGGGTGTCGAAGGTGTGGCTGTTGCGACTCTCATCGCCGAGTGGACCGGTCTGGCGTTGGGTCTATGGCTGTGCCGCAGCGCGTTTTCGGGTCGTCAATGGCGCGATTGGCCTCGGATTTTCGATTCGGCTCGCCTGCGTCGGATGGTTCAGGTGAATACAGATATCATGATCCGGTCGGTCCTGTTGACGGGCTCTTTCACCACCTTTCTGTTCGTGGGCTCGGATCTGGGCGACGTCAATCTGGCGGCCAATCAGGTCCTTCTGCAGTTTCTTGAGATCACCGCCTTTGCGCTGGACGGCTTTGCCTTTTCAGCCGAGGCACTGGTCGGCGGCGCGGTGGGGGCGCGGGACCGGTATCAGGTGCGGCGGGCTTCGGTCATGGCGTCGCAGTGGGGGGTAGGGGGTGCTTTCGCGCTGGGCGCGGTATTCTACCTTGCCGGGCCTGCGCTGATCGACCTTATGTCTACCTCTCCCGAGGTCCGTCTGGCCGCGCGAGAATACCTGATCTGGGCGGCGCTGGCCCCGGTGATCGGAGTGGCTAGCTGGATGTTCGACGGCATCTATATCGGGGCAACCTGGACGCGGGATATGCGCAACGCGATGATCCAGTCGGTTGCAATCTACGTGGTTGCCCTGTTCGTACTGGTGCCGACTCTGGGCAATCACGGCCTTTGGGCCGCGTTGATGGTTCTGAACATCGCGCGGGGATTGACCTTGGGCTGGCGCTATCCCCGGCTTGAGGCGCAGATCGCTTAAAGCAGGTCCAGCAGGTTCTCGGGCGGGCGGCCGATGGCGGCCTTGTCGCCATTGATCGCCAGAGGACGCTCGATCAGGATCGGGTGTTTCGCCATGGCCGCGATCAATGCGTCCTCTGACGTGGTTTTGGTCAGCCCGAGTTCCTTGAACTGTTTCTCGCCCGTTCGCATCATGTCGATGGCGGGTACGTTCAAAAGGGCCAGTGTTGCGCGCAACTCATTCGCCGAGGGCGCGTCTTCAAGGTATTTCCGCACCTCGACCTGCGCGCCTTTTTCCTCAAGCAACGCCAGCCCTGCGCGGGATTTGGAACAGCGGGGGTTGTGCCAATATTCGATCATAGCCAGTCCTCACGTTTGCTGCCCATAGCCTGTGCGACCGTGTCGAACCCGTCGCGCGCCAGAAGTTTGTCCAACCCTTGCGCGATCTCCGCGGCCAGTGAAATGCCGCCATAAACCATCGCCGTGTAGAACTGCACGGCAGAGGCTCCGGCGCAAATCTTGGCATAGGCCTGTTCCGCCGTACTGATCCCGCCAACACCGATCAGGGGGATCTGGCCGTCGGTCAACTGGCTCAATCTCGCCAATACGCGGGTGGATTTGTCGAACAGAGGTGCTCCGGACAGACCTCCGGCTTGATCCTTGTGAACACTGCGCAGACCGTCGCGGGACAGGGTGGTATTGGTGGCGATCACCGCATCCACGCCGGTTTCCCGAGCGACCTCGGCAATATCCTGCAGCTCGTCTTCGGTCAGATCGGGGGCGATCTTCAGGAACACAGGCAGGATGCGCGGTAGAGCATCGCGGGTCTCGATCACCCCAGCCAGCAACGCGCTTAGCGCGGCCTTGCCCTGCAGGTCGCGCAGTTTCTCGGTATTGGGGGACGAAACATTGACCGTCGCAAAATCCAGATGTGCCGCGCAATGGGCCAGCACCTTGGCAAAATCGCCGGGGCGGTCGTCGCTGTCCTTGTTTGCACCCAAGTTCAGGCCGATCACCGCGTCTTTGGGACGATCCGCCAGACGTTGGGCCATGACCTCCATGCCTTCGTTGTTGAAGCCAAAGCGGTTGATGGCGGCCTTGTCTTCGCTCAGGCGAAACAGGCGGGGTTTGGGGGTGCCGGGCTGCGGGCGCGGGGTCACGGCGCCGACCTCGATAAACCCGAAGCCCACGCGAGACAGGGGTGTCAGAACCTCGCCGTTCTTGTCGAACCCAGCGGCCAGCCCGACCGGGTTGGGCAGGTCAAGCCCAGCCACCTGCGTGCGCAATCGGGACGAGGTCACAGGACCGGGCGCAGGGGCAAGGCCCGCTTTCAACGCCTTTATCGACATCCCATGCGCGGCTTCCGGATCCATCCGGTGCAGGGCGGCAAGGCCCAGTTTCTCGGTCAGTTTCATCCGAAGCTCTCTCTGCTTTGGGTCGGAGCGCAACGGATCAGGCGCGACGTGTCCACCGCCGCCTGACGATGCACGACCGCTTTTTGGTAATCCGGGTCCGTGACCATTTCCATGAACGCATGGGCGGTGGGGTAGCGGGCGATAAAGACTGCGTCCCAAACCTCGTCCTGCGGGCCGATCAGGGTTGTTTGAAACGCGCCGCTCCATAGAATATGCGCGCCGATACGAGCGATGATCGGGGCGGTTTCGCTCCCGTAGTTGCGATAGGCCTGCGCGCCGGTCAGACCGGCATCGGCCAGATCGTGGTCATCCGGGTACGCGGCCTTGACGCGGAATTTCACCAGATTGAGCATCTCGATCGGATGATCACGGTCCAGATTCTTGAACGCCTCGAACTGAGCGCGCTCGGGGTCGACGTAGCGGGTCATTCCATCTCCTCGGGGAACTGGTGGGCCTGCCCGTCAAAAGGCAAAGGCTTGGCCCAATGCACATCCGTCATCCTGATCTGTCGGTAGAGATGCGGGAACAGCGCGCCCCCGCGCGAGACCTCCCATTTCAGGTCGTCACCCATCGCGCCGGCGTCGCAGGCCAACAGGGTCAGACCGTCGATCCCGGCGAAATGCTTGGCCGCTGTCTCGGCTGCTTGCTCGGCCGTCGAGAAATGGACATAGCCGTCTGCGACATCAATCGGAGCACCGTCCGTTGCCCCATCGGACTGCAAAGCGGCCCATTCGTCGGCCCGGAAAATCTTGTAAATCAGCATGGGGCCGTGATGCCTCGCACGGCGGGTAGAATCAAGCTGGATTTCCCCCTTTGACTCTTTGCGCGGCACGGCGCACGATCACGACAAATAACAATTGGGAGTTTGAACATGTTCACCCGCTTACTGACATCGGTCGCCGTTCTGGGCCTGACAGCAGGCATGGCAGCAGCCGAATATAAGCTGACGATCCTGCATACCAACGATTTCCACGCCCGGTTCGAACCCATCAACAAATATGACAGCGGCTGCAGCGCCGAAGACAATGCCGAAGGCGAGTGCTTTGGTGGCTCGGCCCGTTTGGTAACGGCAGTGAACGATGCCCGTGGCCGTGCCGAGAACTCGATCCTTGTGGATGGCGGAGACCAATTTCAGGGGTCCCTGTTCTATACCTATTACAAGGGCAAGGTCGCGGCTGAGTTCATGAACAAACTGAGTTATGACGCGATGACCGTGGGCAACCACGAATTCGACGACGGGCCCGAGGTTCTGCGCGGTTTCATCGACTCGGTCGATTTTCCAGTGCTGATGTCGAACGCCGATGTCAAAGACGAAGAGCTGCTGACCGACAAGATCAAGAAATCGACCGTGATTGAAGTGGGCGGGGAGAAAATCGGCCTGATCGGCCTGACCCCGGAAGACACCCATGATCTGGCCTCACCCGGCCCGAACATAACCTTCTCGGATCCGGTCCCGGCGGTGCAGGCCGAAGTTGACAGACTGACCGGCGAGGGGGTGAACAAGATCATCGTACTCAGCCATTCGGGCTTTGGCGTGGACCAACGCGTAGCCAGTGAAACAACCGGTGTCGATGTGATCGTGGGGGGACATTCCAACACGTATCTGTCCAACGTCTCGGACAAGGCGGCGGGTCCCTATCCAACCGTGGTGAACGGGGTCCAGATCGTTCAGGCCTATGCCTATGGCAAATTCCTGGGTGAGCTGAACGTGACCTTTGACGACGATGGCAATGTGGTCGAAGCCGCGGGCGAGCCGCTGATCATGGACAACACTGTGACCGAGGATCAGTCGGCGCTGGATCGCATCGCGGAACTGGCCGTGCCGCTGGACGAGATTCGCAACAAGGTTGTGGCAAGTGCTGCTGACGCGATTGAGGGCGACCGCGCTGTCTGCCGAGTGCAAGAATGCCAGATGGGCAATCTTGTAGCCGATGCCATGCTGGCCCGTGTTGCCGATCAGGGTGTGCAGATTGCAATTGCAAACTCGGGTGGTTTGCGTGCCTCGATTGATCCGGGTGACGTGACCATGGGCGAAGTGCTGACCGTGCTGCCGTTCCAGAACACGCTCTCAACCTTCCAGATCAGCGGTCAGGGCGTCATTGATGCGCTGGAAAACGGTGTGAGCCAGGTAGAAGAGGTCAAGGGCCGTTTCCCGCAAGTGGCCGGTATGACTTTCACATGGGATCCTGCGGTTGCGCCGAACGAAGGGCGTATCAGCGATGTGATGGTAGCCAAGGACGGGGGCTTTGTCCCGATTGACCCGGCGGCGACCTATCTTGTCGTGACCAACAACTATGTCCGTAATGGCGGCGACGGCTATGACATGTTCGAAGGCGATGACAAGAACGCCTATGATTATGGCCCGGACCTGGCGGATGTAACTGCTGAATATCTTGCGGAAAACGCGCCTTACACGCCGTACCTGGACGGGCGCATCAAGCAGAAGTAACCCGTTATACTATTGGAAAAGGCCGCGCCATGCTGCGCGGCCTTTTTTGGTCAGTCAAAATCGTATTCTGGCCAAAGCTCGGGATCGAGGCCCTGCAACATCGGCTGAAGGTGGTCGGATACGCTGCGCCAACCGCCGATCGACTTAGTTGAAATCTTCTTACGCACCTGATCGATGCTAGCCGTCCTGACCTGCTTGGTGTTTTCTTCCGGATGCATCATCGTCTCGGTCCACTCGAGGTCACAGAACGCAGCAACCTGTTGGCTGTAAGTCTTTGGGTCTTCGACCAGTTTTTCGTATTGGACTGTCAGTATTCGGTCGCCAAACACCGTGTTCCAATGCGTCATGTAGCGTCGATACATATTCGCGGTATGAGCGATCGCCTTTTGGTTTGAAGCATACCGCATTCCACCCGCTGGAAAGCGCCTGATCCATTTTGACAAACCGACGTCCCGCGGATCCCGAAGCATGTTAATGATCTTTGCGTTCGGAAAAGCTGCTAGCAAGAATCCAATTCGCTGGAAATTGTGTGGCATCTTGTCGACAAACGCGACCGATCCTTCTGGGATTGGGGGCATCAGGGCGCGAAAGTCCTGTGCGAACTCGCTTGCATTCTGCGAGCTGAAAGCATGAGACGCCTGCTCAAAATCACGCGAGAGATCGGCGGCCACCGTCAGCTCGCCACATCCTGCAACCCCGGGGGCAGAACTGAGCATCATCTCCATCAAGGTCGTACCCGAACGGGGCTGTCCCAGAACGAAGATTGGTACAGGGCGTTCGCTTATATCAGAGGATGGAAGATCGGTGTTTTCACGGAACTGCCCGGTGATCACTTCGAACTTTTGCTCTTCTGCCGCGAAATCGTACGGGATTGTTTCGTGTTGAATTGCGTTCGCGCGCTCGAATTGAGGCAGCGCAGCGTTAAGCCCCTGAGTTTTGGACAGCAAATGTGCCTTCGCAAATTCAAGCTCGGACAGCTTGTGTTCGCTATTTGCAATGGCTGTCTCAACCTTCTCGATTAAGTCGGGCGCACTGTCCTTGTTGGCCATTGTCGACAACTGAAGAAGTGAAAAAACGTGCTCGGGGTTTTGTGCTGTAATCTTACGCAGGATTTCACCGGCGGTTTCCTTGTCGCCGCTCTGGTGCAAATTGATTGCCTTTTGGAACGCGATGCTCTCGTCGTCCGGAGCAAGCTCGAAAGCTCGGGCAATGTCGCGCGTATTTTCTTCAACAAAGCCAATGCGCCCATAAGCTCTGGCGCGAGACGACAACAGGCTGGCATTGTCCGGGTCGCTCTCTAGCTTCTTGGTTGCGTTGTCGATGATGGCACGCCAGTTGCTGCCTTTAAGCTCAATTTCGTCAATAACCCGGCTCAGCTCTTTGTTATTGGGAAATTTCTGCAGTTTTTGCTCGGCATACTCCAATGCTTTTGGAATTTGCCCGGTCTGCATCAAAGCGTTTGCAAGGTTTTCCGCAAACTGGGGATCGTTTGGCTTTCGTTTGGATGCCTCAACGAAATGTGGAATGGATTTTCGATACTGTTTCAACTCGGTCAGGACAAACCCGGAAATGGCGTGAAAATCCGTGTCAGCCGGAAATTTCTTCAGACCCAACTGCGCCTTTTTCAGTGCCTGTTGAAGCTTGCCAGCCTCTAAAGCGGCCACAGCCTTGCCTTTTATGGTTTTCGCTGTTTGATTTTGCATGAGACCCCGTGAGAACCTTTGCCCGAACGAAACGAATATTGATGGTTCATCTCCTATGTGCGGACGGTTTGCAATAACTCTTCCAAACGACGCTATGGCGCAGCTGTTTTCAGCGCGGCCCGCGAATACGTTGCCCGCAGTGCCCAACTTTAACGTTTGCCCGACAAATCAAGTGCATGTGGTCCGCTCGGATCAGGACGGGCGCACCCTTGATCCCTTGCGCTGGGGTTTTATCCCGCACTGGTACAAAACTGAAACGGCCGGGCCGTTGCTAATCAATGCCCGGTCAGAAACCCTGGCTGAAAAACCTGCCTATCGCGCAGCCTGCCGTGAGAGGCGGTGTCTGATTGTAGCGACAGGGTTTTACGAATGGACGAAAACTCCAAACGGTGACCGCCTGCCATGGTATATCCATCGTCAGGATCAAGCGCCGATTGCTTTTGCGGGGGTCTGGCAGAATTGGGGCTCTGACGAGAACCGACAAGGGACATGCGCCATCGTGACCACGCCCGCCAACACGCGTCTTGGGGCCATTCATCACCGTATGCCATTGATCCTTGAACAACAGGACTGGCCAATGTGGCTGGGTGAGACCGGGAAAGGGGCCGCGCGACTTATGACGCCGGGTGCCGAAGATGTCCTGACATACCACCGCGTTGACCCGGTCGTGAATTCGAACCGGGCCAGCGGGTCGTCACTGATCGAGCCTCTGGTCGAATGACGGCCGTCCTTTTCAAGCCCGCTTGCGCAAGATAGATCGTTGGCATGGCTTTGACATTTAACAGTTTGCCCGATCTCTACGCGCACGAATTCGACACTGTGATCGACGTGCGCAGCCCCGCTGAATTCGCCGAGGATCACCTGCCGGGCGCCATCAGCCTTCCCGTTCTGGACAATGATGAGCGCGCGCGGGTCGGTACAATTTACGTTCAGCAAAGCCCATTTCTGGCGCGTAAGCTGGGGGCGGCCCTGGTCTTCCGAAATGCCGCAAATCATATCGAAAACAGCCTGTCGCATCACGAAGGCGGTTGGAAGCCGCTGGTCTATTGCTGGCGCGGCGGTCAACGATCCGGGTCGTTTACTTGGATGTTGCAACAGATCGGTTGGCGGGCTGAGGTGGTTGAGGGCGGCTATCGGACATATCGCAGGCTGGTGAAGCGGTACCTCTATGATGATCCGTTGCCCCACTGCCTATATGCGCTGGATGGCTATACCGGAACTGCCAAGACAGAGCTACTTACGCTTCTCAAGGCCCAGGGCGTTCAAGTGCTGGACCTTGAAGGCTTGGCCAATCATCGAGGATCTTTGCTGGGCGAGATGCCCGGAGGACAACCCAGTCAAAAGGCCTTCGAATCCGCGCTGGCCTGTGCTCTGTGCAATCTGGATCCAAGCCGCCCGGTCGTTGTTGAGGCGGAATCGTCTAAAATCGGAACTCTGATCCTGCCGCCCTCGGTCTGGTCTGCTTTGCGCAATGCATCGCGCATACTTGTGCGGGCATCGATCGCGGCCCGGTCGGATTATCTTGTGTCCGCCTATGAGGATGTCCTAGCAGATACCGAACGGCTCAAAGATCGCCTGTCGCCATTGCGGTTCCACCGGGGCCATGACGTGGTCGATGGTTGGATCAAACTGATCGAGGCCGGAGATAAGCGTGCTTTGACCAGCGCTTTGATGCAGCAGCACTATGACCCGGCCTATACCAAGTCCAGCCGTACTCGGGTGTCGAACGTGATCGCAAGTATCGATGCTGCGTCATTGGACGCTGTTGGTCTGAGCAATGCCGCGGATCAGATCAAAGCGGTTTTGGACCAGCTATGAAAGCCGCACGCCGGCCGTTTCCGTAATCTGTCCGATCACCACAGCTGGATACCCTGCCGCGCGCAGGCGCTCGCAAATTCCATGGGCGTGCTCGGCGCGGACGGCGGCCAATAAGCCTCCGGCGGTTTGCGGATCAAAAAGCAGGTCGGCCTTGCCGCCTTCGGGCAAATCCGGAGCCGCGACTCGGTTATCTGCAAACAGGGTCGAGCGCACGCCGGTCCGGGTCAGTTCCAGCGCGCCTTTCATCAAGGGAATTGCGTCCAAATCCAGTGTCGCGCCACACCCCGAGGCCTCGCACATGCCCAGCAGATGCCCGGCCAGCCCAAACCCCGTCACATCGGTCATTGCATGGGCGTCGGCCAGAAGCCGGGCGGCCTCACCCTGCGGATGAACCATTTGGTCAAAGGCTTGCGCCACCCATTCACCTTTGGCCACCCCCGCCATTTCCGCGGCCATGATGACACCACTGCCCAGTGGCTTGGTCAGGATCAAGGCGTCTTGCGCGCGGGCGCCGGACAGAGTGATCGGATCGCGCTCGCACAGCCCTGTCAACGTGAAGCCGATGGTCATTTCATCCCCCATCGAGCTGTGCCCGCCAACGATCTCGGCGCCGGCCTGTCGCATCACTTTATGGGCGGTCGTCATGATCTCGGCCATCGTGCGGTGCTGCAGGTCAGCAGACATACGAGGCAGAATAAGCGTTGCCGTCGCGGCCTGCGGCGCGGCCCCCATCGCCCAGATATCCCCCAACGCGTGAACTGCGGCGATAAGGGTCATCATTACCGGATCATCGGTCACAGCCCGCAGATGATCCGAGGTCATCACCTGGCGCGTGCCACCGGTTGTCAGAATTGCGGCGTCGTCGCCGGGCAGCGATAAGACGTCTGGCCTTTCCGATCGGGGCAGCGCCGACAGGGCAGACCGCAATGCGCCACGACCAACCTTGGCTCCACAACCACCGCACATGGGTTTGTCACCAGCGGCTTCGGCAAGTCCAGCCGCGTGCTGTGCCGGTAGAGCAGTCTGTGTCATTTCAGGCAGGTTGCGGAATTTGTTCATAAAAGACTGGTCGATGTGGTTTTTCCAACGCCACATCAACGGGCCGCTGAACGATGTTCCCAACCTCTCCCCCAGTGCGGATTTTCCGCCCAACGAGATTAGTTTCAAATAGTCTTTTTGGGGTGCATAGCGGCGCATTTTTCCGGCCCCAAGCGCGGCTCGGAGGTTGTTGAACAGGATTGGCGCCTCGCGGACTGCATAAACACCTGCCTTGGGGCGGGGGTTTTCGGACAGATGGGCGCAATCCCCGGCCGCAAAAATAGCCGGATCGCTGGATTGCAACTGGCCGTTTACGGAAATGAACCCGTCTTGCAGATCAAGCTCTGTGTCGGCGATCCAGCTGTAAGGGCGTGCGCCTGCAGCGCCGGTCACGAAACCTGCGGGAACAGTGCGCCCGTCTTTCAGTGCGACATGATCGTTTGCGATCCTGTCGATTTCGGCGTCTTCGATCACGTCGACGCCAAGCTCAGCCATGGTATGGCGGATAGTGGCGGCTGCCTTTTCCCCAGTCGCGGTCAGAGCTTTCGCATTGTCGATCAGGGTGACCTGCGCCGTTCGACCTTTGGCCTTTAGGGCGTGGGCCATTGCCATGATCAGTTCGACCCCTGCGACGCCGCCTCCGATCACGGTAACAGCGGCAGGGCCGGTGCCGTCCAGATAGGCCGCCCATTGTGCAGCAAAGGGGCCAAGCGGTTTCGCGGGGATGGCGTGTTCGGCAAAACCGGGCAGTGTCGGCATGTCAGAGGTGATCCCTACATTCACCGACGCCACATCGAACGCGACCGGAGGACGTCCGGGGACATGGACGGTACGGTTTTTGCTGTCGATGCCCTGAACGGCCCCCAATATAACTCGCGCGCCTGCGAAACGGGCCAGTTTAACAAGATCGATATCCAGTTCCCAACGCTCATAGTGACCGGCGACAAACCCCGGCAGCATGCCGGAATATGGCGCAGTCGGGCCGGGGTTGATCACGGTGACGCGCGCGCCGGGCAGGGGGTTCATCCCCCACATGCGCAGTAGCAGCGCATGCGTGTGGCCTCCGCCAATGAGAACCAGATCACGGGTCAGGGGCAGCGGAGGCATGTGCATGGTTATCAGGTCTTGCTGTGGTCCGGGACGTCTTCGACCTGTTCGACCGCGTGGGTGGCCCAAAGCTCATCCTCGCCAGCATCCGGCAGATCGTCAGGCTTTTCATGGCGGTGAATATGCCATTTGGCAATGAACAGGGCCGTGATCGGGGCAGTCAGGAACAAAAACAGAGTGATCAGCAGTTCATGAAGGGACAGCTTGCCTTCCAGAAGTACCGAGTGGCAGATTGAGGCCAGCAAAACGCCGCCCACCCCTAAAGTGGTCGCCTTGGTCGGTGCATGCAGGCGCGACATCGGGTCTTTTAACTTGATCATCCCAAACGAGCCGACAAATCCAAAGATGCCCGAGATAACCAGAAAGAAGGCGATCAACAGTTCGAAAATGAATGTCATTCCGCCCTCATTCAATAATGTTGCCGCGCAGCATAAAGCGTGCGTAGGCCACGGTTGAGACAAAGCCGAGCATGGCGATGATCATGGCGGCTTCGAAAAAGATCTCGGTGCCGAGATACAGGCCGTAAAGCACAATCAAAGCGATCGTATTGATCACCATCGTATCCAAGGCCAGAACCCGGGTACCCACGCCATCAGCAGTGATGATCCGCCAAAGACACATCATGATGGCGGCACCGAAACAGACAAAGGCAAATTGTATCGCCACGTCGATCATTCGAAAATCTCCTTCAGCCGCCGCTCGTAACGTTGTTTGATCTGGTTGCGAACCGCATCGGGGTCCGGCGTATCCAGGCAGTGAACCAGAAGACAGTGACCCTGAGCGGACAGGTCGCTGCTGACGGTTCCGGGCGTCATCGTGATGGTGCCGGCCAGCACTGTGATCGCTTCGGGTGTGCGCAACTCCAGCGGGACACTGATCCAGCACGGTTTCCGGTCCGCGTCACGTTTAAACAGGATGATCATGGCCACTGTGACGTTGGCAACAACGATATCCCACAGCACAATCAGCATATATTCTGCGATCATTAGCCAGTTGCGCAGTTTCGGGCGGTCGGGCCAATAAGGTTGCGTGATGAAGGGGATAATAATTCCCAACAGCAGGCCAAACACGACCGAGTTCAACGAGCCCGTGTTGGCAAGTAACACCCAGACGACCGTAAGCAGAAACGTCAGGTGCGGGTGGGGGAAAATCCGGCGCAGAAGTCTGATCATTCTTCTCCTCCCAATACGGCTGAGATGTAGGCGTCAGGCGTGTAAAGCTGCTCGGCCGTTTTCGTAGCATAGGTCAGGGCAGGGCCGGCAAAAAGAGTAAGCAGAACCAAACCCAAAACCAGCCCGAAAACCGAGGTCAGAGCAAGAGCAGGATTGGGTTCGGGGGCTGGCTGCTCGGCCACGTCACCCTGGCTGCCATCGCCGATATGCTGCGCGTCGTGGCTTTTCCAGAAGATCAGCGTCCCGGCACGGGCCAGTCCGACAATCGTCACGAAGGACCCGATCAGCACGACGGCCCAGATGGCGTTTGCGTCCGGTGCGTCCCGTGCTGCGTCCAGTACCAGCAGCTTGCCGATAAACCCGGACAAGGGCGGCATGCCAGCCAACGCAATCGCACCGACGAAGTACAGGGCCGAGACCAGCCCGCTTTGCGGCATTGGGGCGGTCGGGGCGATCGCCCCGCCGCGACGTTCGACGACCAGATCGGCCACCAGGAACATTAGGGCGGTCGCCAGTGTCGAGTGATAGACGTAGTAGAGAGCCGCGCCAGTTGCCGCTTCGGTGAACAACGAGATAGCGACCAGCAGCGTCCCCATCGAGGCGATGGCGCAGAAGGCCACCATCCGGGCGATGTGCTGCGCGCCAAGGATACCAATCGCTCCGACGGCCAGCGTCACCAGTGCGGCGGGTTGCAACCAAGTCCCGACCAGGCCCTGCGTGGCTTCGACCTCGGGGCCAAAGCCAAGCGTATACATCCGCAGGATCGAATAGGCCCCGACTTTGGTCATGATCGCAAACAAGGCCGCGACCGGCAGTGGCGCGTTGGCATAGCTGGCGGGCAGCCAGAAGTGCAGAGGCAGAACAGCGGCTTTGATACAGAAGACCAGCAACAGCAGCACCGCGCCCACACGCAACAGAGCAGTATCCTCGGCAGGCAATTCCGCAACGCGCACCGCCATATCCGCCATGTTCAGCGTGCCTGTCACCGCATAAAGCGTGCCCAGCGCGAACAGGAACAGGGTCGAGCCCAGCAGGTTATAGGCGACGTATTGCACCCCCGCCTTAAGGCGAACCGCGCCGCCTCCATGGGTCATCAGGCCATAGGACGCGATCAGAAGGACCTCGAAGAACACGAAAAGGTTGAAAGCATCACCCGTCAGGAAAGCGCCACACACACCCATGAGCTGAAAGTGAAACAACGCGTGAAAATGCTTGCCCCTGTCGTCCCAACCTGAGGCGATGGCATATAGCACGATAGGCAAGGCCAGCAGCGCGGTCAGCAGGACCATCATGGCTGACAGCCTATCCAGCACAAGAACGATACCGAAGGGTGCAGGCCAATTGCCCAGTTCATAAACCTGGATATCACCGCCTGCAGCTTGCGCCGTGATGGTCAGAGCGATCCCCAGCAGGCCCACCACACCAGCGACCGAGAAGATGCGCTGCAGGTCAAGGTGGTAGCGCAGGACCATGATAATGAATGGGGCCAGGATCGCGGGCAGGACGATCGGCGCTACGATCCAGTGGTTCATGCGTCATCTCCTGCCGGGTCGGTATTGTCTTGCGCGTTCATGTCGATGTGGTCATTACGCGCCGACAGATAGGCGGATAACGAGATCATCACGATCACCGCTGTCATGCCAAAAGAAATGACGATTGCCGTCAACACCAGCGCTTGCGGCAGCGGATCGGTGTAAGGGACATCTTCGTATTTGTTCAGCACCGCAGGCGCGTTCAGCGCCAACCGACCAGTGGCAAACAGAAACACGTTCACTGCATAGGTGATCAGCGACAGGCCCAGAATAACCGGGAATGTACGACGGCGCAGGATCAGGAAAATCCCGGCAGTGGTCATGACGCCTACGGCAGAGGCAACCAGCGCTTCCATCAGACCTGCTCCTTCTCTTGTTCTTCTTCTGGCGGATCGTCACGCAGCGGGTTGATATCCATCGGGAATTCCTGCGCCATACCCGGCTGCCACGCAAAACGAGACAGGCTGTCCAGTGCCAGCATGACCGCACCCAAAACCGCCAGGAAAACGCCCGTATCGAACAGGATTGCTGTTGCCCATTCGAACTCTTCGAGCGGGGGCCAGTGAATATAGCCGAAGTCGCTGGTCAGGAACGGCCGTTCATTGAACCAGGCGCCGATGCCTGTTGCCGCAGCGATCAGAACACCCCAACCGATTGTGCCGTGGTAGTAGAACCGCTGACGCTCGATCGCCCAAGTATAGCCGCTGGCCATGTACTGCATCAGGAAGGCGATTGCCACGATCAGGCCGGCGATGAACCCTCCACCAGGCTGGTTGTGACCGCGGAAAAAGATGTAGGCACCCACCATCAGGGCAATGGGCATCATCATACGCGTCACCACCACCATCATCAAAGGATGCGAATCCCCGGATTGAGGCCAGTGCGGCTTGCGGTTCAGCAGATAGGCCCGAACGTTGGTCGCTAGAACGGATTCCGTCAGCGCAAAGATGATCAAAGCGGCAATGCCCAGCACGATGATCTCTCCGAACGTATCAAACCCTCGGAAGTCCACGAGGATCACGTTGACCACATTGGTTCCCCCGCCACCTTTGTAGGAATTGGCCAGATGGAACTCTGAGATTGTGGGAAAGGCAAAGTCTCGCAACATCAGTGCATAGACCAGAGCGCCTGTACCGATCCCGGCCCCGACCGAGATTGCTGCATCGCGCCACCGCCGCGCCGCGCTGCTATCCCATGGTGTGTCCGTGGGCAGGAAGTTCAGGGACAACAAAAGCAGGATCATTGTCACCACTTCGACCGAGATCTGAGTCAGCGCAAGGTCAGGTGCCGACAGATAGTTGAACGCCATCGAAACAATCAGACCAACGACGCCGATCAGAACCAGCGAAAGCAGGCGGTTGCGGTGGAACCACATGATAGCCAGTGTCGCGGTGACCAGACAGATCCAGCCGACGACCGGAATGATCTCAAGCTTAAGCGGTTCGCGGGTGACCGGACCGATCGTGCCTGTGGCATAGGCATAGTATCCCAAACCCACGGTGAACACGATCAGGATCATGGCATAGCGGCTGATCACGCCATTATGCAGTGAGTCCGTGATCCGGCGGCTAAGCGCAGTCAACGCTGCGATCACAGCTTCAAAGATCACCTTGGCCTCGGGGCGGGGCAGGGCGTTCCAAAGGCTTTCCGCCCGGCGATGCTGCGACAGCAGGAACAAGCCGCCCAAGGTTGCGACGACTGACATGTAAAGCGCAGGCGTGAATCCGTGCCACAGTTTCAGCGAATAGTAGGGAAGTTTTTCACCGCCAATCACCGCGCTGGAAACCACGGCGACCAGTGGGCCAACAATCGCTGCAGAATACAGGCCGATCAGAACGACCAAAACAATCAAAAACGCAGGGGCCAGCCAAAGACCTACAGGTGGATCATGCGGATGCGCAGGATAGTCGTCGCGTTTTGGACCCAGGAACACATGGCTGACAAAGCGGAAGGAGTAGGCTGCCGAAAACAGAGCCGCCAGAAGGGCCAGCCCAGGCACCAGGTAGTGCGAATGCAGCCAGGTGGTGTGGACGGTTTCCTCCAGCATCATTTCTTTCGACAGGAAACCGTTCAACGGTGGCAGACCGGCCATAGACAGGGCCGCTATGGTGCCAATCGTGAAGGTGATTGGCATCAGGTGACGCAAACCGCCCAGCCGCTTTACGTCGCGTGTGCCAGTTTCATGATCGACGATCCCTGCGGTCATGAACAGCGCCGCTTTGAACGTGGCGTGGTTGATGATGTGGAATACGGCAGCCACGGCAGCAAATTTGGTACCAAAGCCCAGTAGCATGGTGATCAGACCCAGATGCGACACGGTCGAAAAGGCCAGCAACGCCTTTAGGTCATCCTTGAACAGCGCAATCACCGCGCCCATCAGCATCGTCACCAGCCCGGTGGTGGCCACGATATAGAACCACGCATCGGTCCCGGCCAGAACCGGCCACATCCGCGCCATCAGGAACAGCCCCGCCTTAACCATCGTGGCCGAGTGCAGATAGGCCGAAACAGGCGTCGGGGCGGCCATCGCGTGGGGCAGCCAGAAATGGAACGGGAACTGCGCCGATTTGGTGAAACACCCCAGAAGGATCAGGATCAACGCCGGCAGGTAATAGGGTGAGGCTTGGACCAGCTCTTTGTTCTGAAGGATCACGCTCAGGTCATACGACCCGACGATATTGCCCAAAATCAGCATCCCGGCGATCATCGCCAGACCGCCCGAACCGGTGACAGCCAATGCCATTCGTGCGCCCTGACGGCCTTCGGGCAGATGTTTCCAATAACCGATCAAAAGGAATGAGCTTAAAGATGTAAGCTCCCAGAAGATAAGCAAAAGAAGAATGTTGTCGGAGAGGACGATTCCGACCATCGCGCCCTGAAACAGCAGCAGATAGGTGTAGAACTGACCCATTGGGTCCTCACGCGAGAGATAGAACCGCGCATAGAGAATGATCAGCAGACCAATGCCAAGAATCAGCAGAGCAAACAGGAAACCAAGCCCATCCAGCATGAAATTCGCGTTCAGGCCCAGAAGGGGTATCCAGTCGAACCGAGCGGTTACGACATCCCCGCGCATAACAGACGGAATGTGGATCAGCAGACCAGCAAGGGCCAGAAACGTGGTCAAACCCGCGGCCGCGGCTGCTGCATTTCGTCCTGCCCTGATCAGCAGGGCTGGAAACACAGCGCCGAGAAAGGGAAGGGCCGCGATGAGGAATAGGGACAAGTGCGATACTCCGGTCTTGGCGGTCAATGTACTACTGTTTTTGTAAGGGAAATTTTTCGACTGTCCAGCTATTGCAAGTTTTTCACTTCGTTCTAGGGGTGCAATCAAATGCATATTTTGAAAAAATCTCTGACAAGAACTTGATCCCTACTCGCAAATTCTGCGCGGAATTGACTGTCTCTGTGTGATAGAACGTCGAAGACCGTTCAGGAGGGTCGGACGTGACATACAAAACAGTCAAAAACCGCAGGTGGGTATTGGTTGGCGGTGGTGCGCTTGTCGCCACCGGTTTCGCAATCCGGGAATACCGGTTGATCCCGCCCAGCTATGCTGGCGGACATCTCAGTGTCGAAGCCGCGCACCAGCAAGCCCTGTCTGGCGACATTTTACTGCTGGATATCCGAACGCCTCGGGAATGGCAGGCGACGGGCGTGGGCGAAGGGGCCTATCCGCTGGACATGCGTCGCGACGATTTCGTTGTAGCGCTGGATCAATTGACCGACGGGAACAAGAACGCGCCGGTTGCGCTGATTTGCGCGCGCGGAGTGCGGTCTGCGCGGCTCAGCAACAGGCTCAGCGAGGCGGGGTTCACCAATATTATCGACGTGCCGGAAGGTATGTTGGGCTCCGCAGCCGGGCCGGGTTGGGTGCGTGCCGGGCTGCCCGTCGGCGCATATGACGAGGCAGGCCAATGATCCGCGCTGTCGCGATGGCGGTGGCCGCTGTATTTGCGGGGCAGGCCAGTTATGCCGCTTGCGCGGATCAGGATGGGGCGTGTCAGACCGACTCGGGTGCGTATCACATCGAACTGCCCAAAGCAGACAACCCACCTCTGGTCGTGTTTCTGCACGGGTACGGGGGCAGCGGTACTGGCACCATGAAGAACCGCAGCATGGTCAAGCCCCTGCTTGCACGGGGATATGCCGTGATGGCGCCCGAAGGGTTGGAACGACCAAGCCGCCCCGGAATCAAAAGCTGGAATTTCTATCCCGGTTTCGGTGACCGGGACGAGACCGCCTTTCTGACCGAAGTGGTAGATGACGCTGCCGAACGGTTTGGTATCGACAGGGACCGTGTGATTTTGGGCGGATTCTCGGCTGGCGGGTTCATGGTCAATTATCTGGCTTGCGATGCACCCGAGACGTTTTCGGCCTATGTGCCCGTGTCAGGCGGGTTCTGGCGGCCGCATCCCGAAACCTGCGAAGGTCCGGTGCGCCTGTTCCATACTCATGGCTGGATTGACAATGTGGTGCCGCTGGAAGGGCGGCTGTTGGGTGGGGGCCGGTTCCATCAGGGCGATATCTTTGCCGGGCTGGAAATCTGGCGCTTGGCCAATGGCTGCGTTGATACCAAACCCAGCGGTTTTTCGACCACGGGTCCCTTTATGCGCCGCTATTGGAGCGGTTGCGCAGATGGCAGCGCGCTGGAATTTGCGTTGTTCCCAGGCGGACATACCGTACCTAAAGGCTGGTCCGATATGATGGTGGATTGGTACGAGGGCTTGCCCGGCGGGTGATCATTCTGCCGGGGTCATCACGCCTTTGCCCTCGATCACGCGCTTCAACTCGTCTCTGTGACGGCGGGCAGACCGGGTGATCCCGGGTTCATTGACGTCCTCTCTCATCCCGACCATGCGGCGCGCAGAAGCCGAAGATACCCCGCTGAGCGCAGACAGCGGGATCGCAAAGGCCAGGCTGATCGCTATCGGGGCCAGCCAGATGGACACCAGGCCCGACAGAATGCCCACACTCAACGCAATGCCACTTACCGTTTCCAGTGCGTGACACAGGACCAATGTGCGCAAGCCATAGCTGCCGCCATCGCGCGTCTGCGGAGACCACCCCTTTTGAACACCGAAGGCGGTGCGGAAGACGGCAATCATCTGTTGTACCATCAGGATGGGCGCATAGAGGATTGACAGCACCACTTCGGCAAGAAACGAGGTGACGAATTTCAAGCCACCGCCGAACTCGGCATAGCGCACACCGCTCAGCGGCAGGGCCAGAACGCCCAGCACCTTGGGCGCCAGCAGCATGGCGTACATGACTAGGATTATCAGCACATGGCGGGTTTCCGACATCTCGGGCCATTGCGGGAACAGAGGGTTGTCGGGGCTAAAGTAATACAGGACCGACGCGTCCTCACCCTGACCGATCAGCGCCCACATCACCAGCAGGGCAAACCACAGCGGCGACATCAGATAACCGACTGCGCCGTGGAACATGTGGAAGCGGGACACCGCGCGGAACCCGGTCGAGCCCAGCAATTTCAGGTGTTGCAGGTTGCCCTGACACCAGCGCCGGTCCCGCAGCGCGTGGTCGATCAGTGTCGGAGGCGTCTCTTCATAGGATCCGCGAATGCGCGGCAGGAAGCGCACGGCCCACCCGGCGCGGCGCAGCAGTCCGGCTTCAACAAAATCGTGGCTCATGATCAGCTTTTCCTGACCATTTAAAGCGCGCAGCTTGGGAAGACCCGCGCTGGAAGCAAAGGCGCGCGTGCGGATGATGGCGTTGTGGCCCCAATAATTGCCTTCTTGCCCGCACCAACAAGCCAGACCTTCGGCAAAGGCGATGCCGTAGACACCGTTGGCAAATTGCTGCATCCGGGCAAAGACCGATTGCGCGCCGATCAGCTGCGGATAGCTCTGGATCAGACCGGCTCCGGGGTCGCGTGCCAAAGCGTCGGTCAGGCGGGTGATGGCACGACCGGTCATCAGACTGTCAGCATCCAGCACCAGCATGGCGTCCCAATCAGCCCCCCAGCGGCTGACCCAATCGGCGATATTGCCCACCTTGCGGTCAGTGTTTTCAGGGCGACGGCGGTAATACAGCTCAAGGCCGGGGGCGAGCGTGGTGCGCAGCGCCTCGACACTGGCCTGCTCCTGCGCGGCGATCTCGGGGTCGCGCGTGTCGGACAGGATGAACATGGCATAGTGATCCTGACCACCGCGCTTACTCAGATCCTCCAGCATGGTGCGGGCATTGCCCAGCACGTTCCACGGCACCTCGTTGTAGACCGGGGTTAACAGGGCGACGCGCAAAGGTTGCGGACGGCCTTCGCGTTTGGGCTGTTCCTGCCGCGATAGGGACACCATGCCCAGCAGCACGGTGCAGACCGTGAAAGAAATCCAGAAGAAGTTAAACGAGATCAACGTCAGCAGGATGCCTTCGATCAGGTTGATCCCTTCGGCCCCGAACCAGTCGGACATCACCCAAAGCAGCCCCAGAGTGGCCGCCATCGCAGGCGAAAAGGCCAGCGCACGCCAGAACCCGGCCGAGGCGCGCTTGCCATTCGGCACCTGCGCATCCCGAAACCCGGCGCTGAAATCCTGCGCGGGCATCGCCAGAGGGGCCTCGGGCGGCATGATATGCAGATCGCGGCTCATGTGGTCCAACGGTAGAGCCAAACCTCAGAGGCGGGCTGTTTGTCCTTCAGAAGCTGCGCGCGCAGCTCTACGTGGTTCCGCTCGCCCGGCTGGAACGAGAAGGCCAGCCGCAAGCCGCTGGTATCGGGGTTGCGTTGCAGCACGCCTTCCGAGGTCTCGGCATGGGGCGAGTCAACAAAGATGGTCATCGCATCGGGGTCATCGAACAGCTCGCTGTCCTCAAAGTCGATCACTGCCAGGCGTCCTTCGCCGAAGGTATTGTCGCCCATCGCGGTGTTGATCACGCGTGGCATGGGCGTGCGCTGGGGTTCTTCACCCCAGATCAGACGATAGGACATGTCGATCTGGCTGCCGGCGGCATAGGGCTCGGCCGGGCGCCAATAGGCGACGATGTTGTCATAGATCTCCTGATCCGCCGGAATCTCGACCAGCGTCACAGTGCCTTTGCCCCAATCGCCCTTGGGTTCGACCCACAGGCCGGGGCGCTTGTGATAGTTCGCTTCAAGATCCGCATAGTCCGAGAACTTGCGTTTCCGCTGCATCAGGCCAAAGCCGCGTGGGTTCGTATCCACGAACGACGAAATCTGCAGGCGGGTGGGATTGGCCAAAGGCCGCCACAGCACCTCACCCGCGCCATTGCGAACCATCAAGCCATCGCTGTCATGAACGGCGGGGCGGAAGTCGTCAAACCGGCTGTGGTTGGTCTGGTCGAACAGGAACATCGAGGTGCCGGGCGCGATGCCCACATGGGGCAGCTCTTCGCGGGGGAAGAGCGTTGCTTCGACATCCATGATGCAGTCGGCCCCGGCGGTGACGTTGAACCGATAGGCCCCGGTCACGCTGGGGCTGTCCATCAGCGCATGCACGACCATGTTTCGCTGGCCGGGTTTGGGGCGTTCCAGCCAGAAGCGGATAAACTCCGGGAACTCCTCCCCATCCGGATCGCCGGTTTTCAGGGCCAGACCACGCGCGGACAGCCCGTAAACCTCGTGCAGACCAATGGCGCGGAAATAGCTGGCGCCTTGCCAGACGCAGAACTCATCGGTCTTACCGGGGCGGTGCATTTCGGTGCGCAGGCGCAGGCCCGAGAACCCCAGCGTGTCGTCGATGGGCAGGGTCGGCACATCTTCGGATTTGTCGAACATCGACAGATCGAACGTCACCGGGGTGGTCATACCGTCCTCGACCGTTGAAACCTTAACAGTGCGCGGGAAATACAGGCCTGGCGTAAAGAAATCTACGTTGAACGGCGTCTGGGTTTCATACCACAGCGCACGGTCCAGCCGGAACCGGATCGAGCGATACTGTTGATACGTCAAGTCCTGCCATTCCTGCGGAACCATTTCACGCTCGGCATAGGGTTGGCTGGCCAGTTCACGGGCCAGTGCGATCACGTCATTGCGGTCAAAGGGGACCTCGCCACCGGCAGCAAAGGTGGCCGGAGCGAAAGCAAGCGCCGAAGTTGAGGCCAAAAATGCGCGACGTGTGAAATTCATTTTTTAGACTTCCAGGGGTGTGACTTAAACCAACCGGCCAGATAGGCCACGCCGATGATCATGGCAAAGCCAATCATGTTGGCGATGAAGACGCTGGCAACATCCCGCCCACTCAGGTCCAGCCCAACGCCGATCAGGCGCGCTGCTGCCATGGAAAAGACGAAAACTGCCAAGGATTGCTGCCCGACCTTGGTGATGACGGCCAGCAGGAACTCCCAAACTTTCGCGGCTGCACCCTGACCGGTTGCGATCAGGCGATGGCCATGCTCACCCGCGACGACCCAGCCCAGATAGGCCAGTGAGAGGAAGTGAACATAGCGCAGCAGGCCAAACTCGGTCTTGCCCCGCAGTTCCGAGGTCAGGGGCCAGCCCTTGCGCAGCACGGCACCCAGTTCAGGCGCGGCATTGTTGATCCAAGTGAAGACCTTCCACGATCCAAACGGGGCCGACAGGATCAGGAACAGTACGGCAGCCCAGATCAGGGTTTTCGATACAGGGGGGGCAGGGATCCACCCGCGCATGAAGGCAAAGCCGGTAAAGAACAGCAACTGCCAGCCGAAGGGGTTGAAGAACCACTGGCGGTCCGACCAAGGCTCGGCCGGCAGGGCCAGCGCACCGGTTTGTGCGACTAGCCAGATCGCAATCGACGTGGCTGCCACGGCCCAGAACCCGATGCGATACAGGCCCATGTAAACAGGCATCAGCGCCAGAACCACCAGATACATCGGTAGGATGTCAAAGTAGTTCGGAACATAGGTCAACGTGAACAGACCGACCATCTGTGGCGCTGGATCGTTGAAGAAATGCTGGAGGTTCAGCGAGGAAATATATGTTTTCTCGAAGAAACCCGACTGGTCCAGCGCCGCCATCGACATGGCCACAAAGAAGAACAGGCAGATATGCGCCCAGTAGACCTGCCAGATGCGGAACGCCACGCGAGCCGTTCCCATCCACCAACCCTTGCGGGCAAAAGCCCCGCCGAACGCAATGGCCGAGGCCATGCCCGAGCAGAACACGAAAATCTCGGTTGCATCTGAATAACCGAACCGCGCCGGAATCCATCTGGCCCAAGGGTCGTTCGGGATGTGTGCGATCAGGATGATGAACATCGCGATGCCGCGATAGAAATCCAGCCGCGGGTCGCGCACGCGGGCAGGGGCGGCTGCTTGGGCCGCCACAGGCGCAAAATCAGAAGCGGGCGATGCTGTCGCCATACGTGTTCTGTCCTTCTTTGGTCTTTTTATTTTTGTTATTCAGCCGGAACGCTTTGTGCATCCCGGTCATCGCGTGCCGCGTCGATCAATGCGCGGCGCGCAAGGGCGTAATTGTCCTCGCCACCGGCCCGTTTTGCGCGGCGATCATCTAGGATGCGCTCGACCGCATCCAGACGCCCGGCGCGCAGGCCGGAATCAATTGTGATGCGCTCGAATACATCACGTTGCGCGTGACTGCCACCTGCCATCTGCATTCCGTCACGTGCCGTCGAAAGGAAATCAAAGGCTTGGCCGTATAGGCCGTCGCCAAAGGCTTCCAACCCTTTAGCTGCCGCGATGCCCGGATCGGACATTCGGATCGGGGTGTCGCCCTGATTGCGTTGGGCGTCTTTCTGGATGCGTTTCAGCATCTTTCCGGTTGCTTCGTCCCGGTTATCGCCAGTCAGAGCCAGCAAATAGTGCAGGTCGGCAAAGATCAGGCAGCCGTCTTCGGTGCGATTGGCGCTCAGGTCAGCCAGTTCTTCCCAGCGATTGCCGACGTTTACGCCCTCAAGTTCCAGACGGGACAACAACGAGGTCGCGTTCGAGATATCGCGGTAATCGTCGGTTTTGTCCTGACGGATGTAGTTGTCATACAACTCCATCACCTGATCGACCTGGCCCAGATCCAGGTGCATCAGCGCCTTGTGCCACCAGACGTGATAGCGGAAGTTGTTACAATGCGCCCAAGCGTCCTCGCGCCCGGCCAGCCAATCCAGACCCAGCTGTGCGTTGCCGGTCATTTCATGCACGTGGGCCACCGCGTGCAGGCCCCATGCGTCATCTGACACCATCCACAGCGCCTGACGGCCTGCAATCTCGGCTTTTTCATAGGCACCGGTTTCTTCCAGCGCGAAAGAATGGCAGCCCAACAGATATCCACGGCCCGCATGATCGGGCTCATAAGCCGGCATCACACGTTCGATCGAGCGACGCATGCCTTCGGCGTCGCCCAGAACAAAGCGGGTGGCATGGCTAAGCTTCATCGCCAGCGAGTCTTGCGGATGGGCGCACAGGATTTCCTCGAACTTCTGAACGGCTTGCGAGGGCAGATCGGACAGATACAGCTCCAGCGCTTGTACATAAAGGCGTTCGCGTGCGGTTACCGGTTGACGCTCCATCGCGGCATTGGCGGCGGCCAGAGCATCGACGGCGACTGGCATCATCTCGCGGCGGCCCAGCAGAACCATGAACAGACCTTTGATCGCATGGCCCAGGGCAAAATCCGGCTCAAGCTCCAAGACTTTTCCCAGATGCTGAGGCGTCACCGCCGCATGCGCCATGAACCCGAGCAGCACGCCATCCCATGCCTCGGCGCTTGCCGAATGGCTCAGGGTGTTCATCTGTCCGAAAACGTCTTGTTTCATGCTCGTGGTCCGATCCGTTGAGAATTAGTACATTATTCGACTTATCAGAGACTCTAGCGGGGTCGTATCAGTATCGACCGACCTCTCGAATTGGTGAAATGCTGTGTGTGCAAAACGTGAAAAAAACCGCCGATTCAACGGCATGTTTCAGCAACATGCCGCCGAATTAGGCATTGTGTTTCAGTCTTCAAACGGGTTTTCGGCGTTCAGAACGGCCTGAGTGTCCGCGCCAAAGGTCGGTGGAGCACTGCGATATGTTACAGGCGTTTTGGACAGTTTCAGTGGATTTCCGATCAGATTCACCTGTGCCGGGTCGGCTTGCATGGCGATCTGCATCTGCCTTGCGGCGACCTGATCGGTGGCAAAAACCTGATCCAACGTCTGCACCGGGCCCACAGGCACTTTGCGCGCCTCAAGCTCGGCAATGACGGTTTCAGTGTCATAGTTTTGCACGGCTGGGCGCAGAATTGCGTTCAGCGCATCACGATGTTCCAGACGTGATGGGTTGGTTGCAAAACGGGGGTCGTCCGCCAGGTCAGGCTGTCCGATGAAGTCACAAAACCGTCTGAACTGGCTGTCGTTGCCAACGGCCAGGATCACGTGCCCGTCTGCCGTCTGGTAGACGTCATAGGGTACGATATTCGGGTGCCCGTTTCCGCGCCGTTGAGGGACATTGCCCGAAGTCAGATAATTTACGCCCTCATTGATCAGCCATGCAATTTGCGCGTCAACCAGCGCAAGGTCGATCTGCTGGCCCTCGCCTGTTTGATCCCGGTGGCGCAGCGCGGCCAGAATGCCGACGGTCGCGTACATGCCGCACATCACGTCAGCGATGCCAACGCCCACTTTCATGGGCGCGCCCTCGGGATCACCGGTCAGAGACATGATCCCGCCGTAACCCTGTGCCATCAGGTCATATCCGGGCTTCGACGCGTTTGGTCCGTCCTGTCCGTAGCCTGAGATCGAGCAATAAACGAGGCTGGGAAATTCCTGCGACAGGGTTGCATAGTCCAGAGCGTACTTCGCCAACCCGCCGGGTTTGAAATTCTCGATCAGGATATCGGCATGCGAGGCGAGACGTCGGATGTCCGCCTGACCCTCGGCTGTTGTGATGTCGATTGCCACTGATTTCTTGTTACGGTTGGCCGACATGAAGTAGGCGCTCAGATCAGATGCATTGCCATCAGCGTCAGTCACATACGGAGGACCCCACTGGCGCGTATCATCGCCGCCGGTTGCTGGGTTTTCGATCTTGATCACGTTTGCGCCCAGATCGCCCAGCAATTGCGTGCAGGTCGGTCCTGCCAGAATGCGGGACAGGTCCAGAACCTTGATACCCTTCAGCGGCCCCTCAGATCCGGCCATCATAGCCTCCACGGTCGATCTCGGCGGCGATGACGGTAAAGCCGTCGGCCTTGACCGCCGCATCCAGCGCCGCGCGCAGTTCTTCGCGGTTGCGCACCGTGTGGCCGTTACCGCCGAACGCGCGGCCCATGGCGGCAAAGTCGTGGCGGTCGAAATCTACGCCTGTGTTGCCCATCTGGCGCTGGCGCTGTTTCAGCTCAATCAGCGCAAGGCTGGCATCGACAAAGACCAGAAAAATCGGGTTACCGCCCATCTCGGCAGCGGTCGACAGCTCTCCGGCGACCATCAGGAACCCAGCATCGCCCGAGAAACTGATCACCGGGCGGTCGGGTTCGGCCAGTTTCAGGCCAATCGCCATCGGCACGGCACAGCCCATGGTACACAGGGCCGAGGATTGGATCAGCCCGCGTTCCTCGGAGCAATCCCACATCTGGCTCAGCAGGATGCGATGCGCGCCGCTGTCGGCCGTCGCCAGAGTGTTGGCGGGCAGGGCAACGCGGGTTTCAGCGATAACCGCCGCGGGTCCCCAGTCGTCATCCGTGGGAAACGCCTGCGCCAAAGCGGCTTTGACTTGCGCGGGTTCGCCACCCAGCCATGTCTTGCGCGACGGGGTGCCTTTGGCGATGGCCTCCAGCGTCTCGCCGGTATGTGCCACCAAATTCAGCCCCGCCTGATGCATGTAATGGTCATTGGGCACAGCCGAGACGTCGATCACGCGCTTTTCCGCTGGGTCCCAGATCTCACGCCAGCCGGGGCGCATTTCGATCGGGTCATAGCCCAGACACAGCACCAGATCAGCCTGTTCGACCAGCGGAACCAGATGTTTGTCAGCCAGCGGCGAAAGGCCCGCGCCACCTAGGCACAGAGGATGATCCTCAGGCACGACGCCCTTGGCCTTGTATGTCGTCACGAAGGGGATGTCGAAATGCTCCAGAAATGCCTGCACCACGTTGCGCGAGTCGTCATAGAGAACATCCAGCCCGACAATTGCGATGGGCCGTTCGGCCTGCGACACCCATCGGCGGGCTTTCTCGACGCAGTCGCCCTCAGGGGATACAGAGGCAATCTTGGCGCGGCGGCGCGGTTTCACGCCCGACACGCGGGTATCCGCGACCGAGATCGGCACGTCGATATGCACGGGACCGGGGCGCGGCTGATTGGCCAACGTAACCGCCTTATCGGCAATAATGTCTGCGCCTTTGGCGGTCAGTGTAAACGTCCCTTTGGTGATCGAGCGATAGACCTGCGCGTGATCCATCACCTGATGGGTGTAGGTCAGCGCTTCATCGGCATCGACGCATCCGGTCAGAACGATCATGGGCACACGGTCTTGCAAAGCATTGGCGACCACGTTGATCCCGTTCATCGCACCGGGGCCAAGGGTGGCGACCAGAATGGCGGGCGCGCCATCGCGGTGATGCACGGCCTCGGCCATGAAACCGGCGGCGTTTTCATGCTTGGTCAGATGAAAGGTGATCCCGGCCTGTTCCAGCGCATCGACAAGGGTCAGAACCTCACCACCGGGCATTCCAAAGGCGTGGCGACATCCGGCCTCGTACAAACGTTGGGCCAGAAGGTCCGCTGCGCGGGGCGAGAGGTCTTGCATAAGTCATGCTCCGAAAAACTGTTTCACAGCAGATTGCGGAGGACGGCCCCAGACGCAAGGCGGATCACGCCAGTGTGACTATTTGACTGCTGTTTCAGCGACAGCTTGAAACTTGCCATCTAGTTCCTCGGCGATCTCACGTAGGGGGGCTCCGCCCTCAGAAACGTAGGGCGCGAAGACAAAACTGGGAGTCTTGTAGGACAGGGTGGCGGTGCCGTCCTCATTCTCGGTGACATAAAAGCGGATCGGTGCCTCGATCATCGCGTTCACCGAGGTTTCCAGCACGCGCACGGCGTAGTCGTTGTTGAAGGCCCCGATAACCCGATTGCCGGGGATGGTGATCCCGCGCGATGCGGCGGCCTTGGTCGGGCCTGCCTGCGTGACCACGATCAGACCATTGGCCTTGATGGCATCCTTGGTGTCGGCAACCAACGCGTCATAACTTTTGTCGGTTGTATAGCTGGCCCAGCCCGAAAGGGGCTCTTCTGCCAAAGCAGGGGTCGCTATCAGGGCTATCGCAGTCCAAAGGGCTTTCATCGGGGCCTCCTGTTACGGGGTTGAGACTGTGATGCCAGAAAGCGGGACAGGGCGCACTCACAATCTTGTGCGTTTTCCCGATTGCGCCTGTGGCCGGAAACCCCCAGAAACAGGCAAGTGCCACCCGATGAGGTCCGAATTGGATCAGATGCGCCTGTTGATATGTTCGTCCTGTGCCGGTGCCCGCGATTGCGGGGCTGAGGTCAAAGCTGTCGAATTAGCCCTGACCCGCGCGGGGATTGAGGGAAGGGTTTCGGTCGATCAGCACGCCTGTTTCAGCGGATGCTCTGAACCCGTGGCCATCGCGCTGCAGGCCGATGGCGGTGCGTCATATGTGTTTTCAGGGGTCGATGTCGCTTCGGACGCCGATGATATCGTGGCGACCTGCCGGACCTATCTGGAAAGCCCCAAAGGCTGGATCGAAGACGCCCGGCCTTGCGGGCGGCTCCGGATGTGTTTGCGGGCGCGTATCCCGGCGCTTTAGTCGACCTGTAGTGTGACCGCCGCGCTGACGGGGATGTTGTCGACCATCAGCGGGCTGTGGCTGTTTGCGTTCAGAGAGACCGAGACTTCGACCTCGCCCTGCGGCAGATGGTCGATATGCATCCAGTTACCGTACAGCCGGGCCAGTTTCTCTCCATTTACGTAGACATGTGCATGCCCCTCGCCGTCGACATCGGTCTTTGAGGCATTTTGTGGTGAGAACCGAAAGTTCTGCGGCATGACATGCAGGTTCCAGCCCGCCATAGGATCGGGCGTAAGAGCGATCTCAAGCCCCGGAGCATCAGCGCCAGCAGGCAGGTTGATGGCAGTCGAATGATCGTGTGCGGCTGCCTCGGCGTGAGACGAACTGTGATGTGCGGGATCGCCATGGTCACGGCCGTCGAAAGTGACGCCATTTGCAGCCGCAACCACAAATCCTGCACCACTGCCAAAAACCATGCCAATTGCAAACAGGGCAAGTGAGCGTGCCATTTTATGTTCCTTGATGGTAGTAGAAACACGCCGAGCTGGTCTCGGCGTGTTCATAAGCGTGCTGGTCAGGCCGCAGCTTCGGCACGCTGGCTTTCATGTCGCCAGAAGTATCCGGCGAATGCCCCGACCAAAACCCAGGCTACCATTCCGATGCCAAAGGCGCGTGCGGCAAACAGCGCGCCGATCTCGGTCGGAACGGGGCCGGTAAACACGTCCGGCTCGGGCGCGCCGATCAGATGTGGGGCCAACAGCAGGGCGGCTGCGATCACATAGCTGATCAGGGTGCCGCCAAAGGCAATCAGCCACATGGCAACACCTGCTGCGGCGACGGTCGCAAACCACCAGATCTGACGCGCAGCGACATCGGCTGCTGCCACGCCGGGCACTTCTGGCGCGAGTGAGAATCCGGGTGCGAGGTGCACGGCAATGAACCCCGCAAGCCCCCACAAAACGCCGGTGCGCCCGTCAATCTTGTGGCCGTTGCCCTCAGCCACGGACATCAGCGCAATCATCATCAGCGCATAACCGGTATAGATAAGCATCGTGAAAATGACGCTCAGCGCATCGCGGAACAGGTCCGAGAACATTCCCGGCAGCTCGGGGTGAGCACTTACGACGTCACCGCCGAAATGGACCAATTCACCTGATTCATACAGTTCCGCGTGCAGCAACACAGGTTGCACAAAGACCAACTGCAGCAAGGCGGCAATCAGCCCCGCTGCAGCACCAGCGAACAACGCGCTGGTCAGGATACGGCTAAACATGGGTTTAGTGGCAGGGGAAGCCGGTCGCGTGGCGCACATCGTGGGCTGCGTCATGCAGGGCCGCGGCCTGAACGTGGCCGGTCAGCGTGATGACGCCAAGGCCCAGAACCACAGCGAACATAACCGGCAGGATACCAACGCGTGAGGTCGAAGCGGTTGTTGCTTGAGTTGCCATTTTTAGTTCTCCTTTACCGTCGCACCCGACGGTTGGTGTTTTCATTCGTGCCTGGCAGGTCTCCTGGCTCGCGGGTCGATGCCTCTGTTCGCCTTCCCCCTGAAACTCAGGAGTGGCTGGTTGAACAGGGCTCACCGCTTACAGTCGCGGGGGCGGCTGTGGATTCGATCGCGCGCGGTCTCACCACATTCCCTCTTAGCTTGCCGGTATTGCCGACAGGACCAGACAGGTTCATTTAGCCGTTACATCTGCTGCAGCGCAATCGTCATTTGCGACGTTTTAGGTCAGATCATGCGCTTTTTGAGAAGATAAATATCCATGATCCACCCATGATCAGCGCGCGCAGCGGCGCGGGTGTCCAGAATCGACTGTGCAACACCGGTCAGAGGGCCGTTGATCAGGATTTCTTCAGTCATGCCCACGTAAGCCCCCCACCAGATGTCATAATCTGCCATCTGAAGATGTTGGAACGAGCACTCACCATCCAACATGACCGCCACGTTTGATGCACCGTCCGGCCACCCTTCGTCGCGAATCCGCCGCCCCGTGGTAACGATGTAGGGGGCACCCAGTTCGTTGATCGGAATCGCGTGGGCCGCCGTCAACGCCTGCAGCGCTGTGATGCCGGGGATCACCCGCGTCGTCGGTTGAGGGTCCAACCGCGCCGCGATTCGCAGTGAGCTGTCGTATAGCGACGGATCGCCCCAGATCAGCAGCGCCACGTGCTGTGCGCCGGGATGGGCGGCAATCGCCTCGCGCCAGCGCAGCGCAATCGCTTCGTGCCATTCGTCCACCCCGCGCAGATACCCGTCTTCCGAGCGGCGCTTGGGGATGTCGAAATAGGCGATCTGCGGCGGCGTGTCGGTCACCTGCGCAATGACCTTTTCGCGCAGCCCGGCCAGATCGGCCTTATTCTCGCCCTTGCGGGGGATCAGGATCAGGTCCGCCGAGCGGATCGCCTGCGCGCCCTGAAAGGTCACGTGGTCAGGGTTCCCGGTGCCGATGCCGATCAAGGTCAGGTCAAACATCGTCAAACTCTGCCAGCGGGCCATAAAGGATCAGCGCCGGGGCGGTGCCTATCTCATCCGCCAGTTTTTCGGACAGCGCGCCTACAGTACTGCGATGCAGCTTTTGTTCGGGGGTCGAGACGGATTCGGCCATTAGTGCTGGCGTCTCCAGCGGCAGACCGTGGGCGTTCAGCGTTTCGACCAGCAGAGGAAAAGTCCGCTTGCCCATGAAGACGACGGTGGTCGCATCCGGGTCGGCCAAAGCGGGCAGGTTCAGGTCCTCGGGCAATTTGCCGCTGACATCATGACCAGTGACAAACTGTACTCGCCGCGCGGTCAGCCTGCGGGTCAGCGGGATGCCCGCCGCCGCCGCTGCCGCGACGGCCGAGGGGATGCCGGGTATGATCTCGTATTCGATCCCAGCCGCGCGCAGGGCCACCAGTTCTTCTTCCAGACGCCCGAACATGCCGCCATCGCCGGATTTCAACCGCACGACCCGCTGCCCGGTCAGGGCGTAATCCACCAGCAACCGGCTGACATGGTCCTGCTTGGGCGAGGGGCGGCCCGCCCGTTTGCCCACGCCTACCAGATCGGCATCGTCGCGCGCATGGGTCAGGATCGGCCCGCTGCTGAGGTCATCAAACAGCACCGCATCCGCCTTCTGCATCCGGTCCACAGCCTTCAGCGTCAACAGCTCCGGGTCGCCGGGGCCTGAGCCAATGAACGAAACAAACCCACTCATGCTGAGGCCTGCGCGATCAGGTGAAAGAACGTGCCGGTCACGTTGCCACGCACCGATCCGGTCTGCGGCCCTTCGGCCCCTTCTGCGTCAAACACACGGGCCAAAGGCGCGTCAGGTTGCTCGATGATCGAGGAATAGTGGAACTCATGCCCCCGCAGGCCCGTGCCTACGGCATAGCCGGGCATCGGGGCCAGCAGTTCGGCGCGGCGATAGCCCAGATTGAACTTGCGCTTTTCATAGGACGTCACCAGCCCCAACAACCCCGCCATCTGATGCGAAATACCCTCTTTATCGATCAGAGCCTGTCCCAGCGCCATGTACCCCCCGCACTCCCCATGCACGGGCTTGGTCCGCGCATGTTTCCGTAGCCCCTCCTGAAAGACTGATGCAGCGGCCAGAGTGCCTGCATGCAACTCGGGATATCCACCCGGTAACCAAACCAGATCGGCATCCGCCGCAGGGGCTTCATTCGCCAATGGCGAGAACGGCAACACCTCGGCCCCTGCCGCGCGCCAGCCTTCCAACAAATGCGGATAGGTAAACGAAAACGCAGAATCACGGGCCAGCGCGATCCGTTGCGCCGGTGGCCGCGGCAGCGCGGCGGACGATGGCCCATTCGGGCCTGAGGACGCCGCCCGCTTGATCGCCTCAAGATCGACATGCTCGCGCAGGAACGCGGCGTAGCCCACAATTGCGCTTTCCAGATCGGGATGTTCAACCGCCTGGATCAGGCCCAGATGCCGCTCGGGCAGGGTCAGGTCTCCACGACGGGGCAGCACGCCCAGAACCGGCAAGCCCGCGCGTTCCATTCCCAACCGCGTCAACCGCTCATGCCGGGGGCTGGCGCAGCGGTTAAGGATCACGCCGGCAAAGGGCAGATCGGGGTTATACATTTTGAAGCCCAAAGCCGTCGCCGCCGCCGATTGCGCCTGGCCGCCCACATCCAGCACCAGCACCACCGGCCAGCCCATCCGTAACGCGGTTTCCGCACTGGACCCATGACCCAGTTCACCGGGCTTGGCGACGCCGTCGAACAGCCCCATCGAACCTTCGGCGACTACGATATCCGCGCCCTCAGCCTGCGCTGAAATTGAATTCAACAGAGGCTCACCCATAGCCCAACTGTCCAAATTGAACGAGGCCCGACCCGCCGCCGCCCGGTGAAAGGCTGGGTCGATATAGTCGGGTCCGCTTTTGAAGGGTTGAACGGTCAGACCATCCTCGGCCAGCGCACGTAACAAGCCCAGCATGACCGTGGTCTTGCCCGTTCCCGAGGACGGCGCGGAAATCAAAAGGCCCGGAGGGTTAGTCATCGCGTCATTCATCCTCGGGGCTCCAACTGGACCACGGGCTATCGGCGCTTTGCGGGCGATAGCGGCGGTCGTAATCCTTGGAATACAGACAGCTTTCGTCGAACCCTTCGCCCGTGAGCGCAGGGCCGACCATGATCAGCGCGGTGCGGGCGATGCCGTCGTCCAGCGCGTTTTTCAGCGTCTCCAAGGTGGCGCGGATGATCCGCTCATCGGGCCAGCTGGCGCGATAGACCACGGCCACCGGGCAATCGGCACCATATGCCGGAGTCAGGTCGGCGATGACCTTGTCAAGATTGCCGATCGAAAGGTGAATGGCCAGCGTCGCGCCGGTACGGGCGAAATTCTCAAGCGTCTCACCCTCGGGCATCGAAGACGCACGGCCCGGCGTGCGGGTCAGCACCACCGATTGCGCAAGGCCGGGCAGGGTCAGTTCGGCGCCCAGAGCGGCGGCCGCCGCAGCGAAAGAGGGAACGCCGGGCGTGACGCTGACCGGGATACCCATTTCTTTCAACCGGCGGATTTGCTCACCCATGGCGGACCAGACCGACAAATCGCCTGAATGCAGTCGGGCCACATCCTGACCGGCCTTATGCGCGGCGTCGATCTGGGCCATGATCTGATCCAGATCCATCGGCGCGGTGTTGATGATTTTGGCCCCCTCGGGGCAGTGGCTCAGGATCTCTTCGGGAACCAGCGAACCCGCGTACAAACACACGGGGCAGGACGCGATGATATCGCGCCCGCGCAGGGTCAACAGGTCGGCAGCGCCCGGTCCGGCGCCAATGAAATGAACGGTCATGTTTGTCCTCCGATGGCGATGGCGCAGGTGGCCAGCCGGTCGTCTGATATCTGTCGGGGTGAAAGCAGCCGCGCGCCCAGTCCGGCGGCGGCAAGGGCGGACGCTTCGGACACGCTGCCGGTGCCGTAACTGGCGCGGCTGCGGGGCGAGCAAGTGAGCGTGCGCTGCCCGGCCAAATCGGCGGGTGCGATGAAATGCAGGGGCAGGGCGGTTTCGGCGGCGAATTCTGCAAGCGCGGCGTGACCTTCCTTGTCCGCGACGGTCGCCAAGGCGCTGACGGGGTGGAGTGCGGCGGCAGCCGTAAAGGCCGCGCGCAGGCTGTCCGCGGTCGCGGCTGAGGAAAAGCCAAGGCCGGCGATGATCATAGCGTGACGCTCCACTGAACCACTGGATAGGCAGATTTCCAACCGCGTCGGGGGCCCAAAGGCGCAGCCTGAGCCAGTTCGATCCGCAGAAGGTCGCCGCCTAATGCGTCGTGCCATTGCGCCAGTAACGTTTCGCTTTCCAGCGTCACCGCATTAGCGACCAACCGCGTGCCTTCAGGCAGCGCATCGCGCAACCATGCCAGAAGGTTTGCGTTCAATCCGCCGCCGATAAACACCACATTGGGCAACGCAAGCCCGGTCAAGTCATCTGGGGCAGTGCCGTGGACTACACTCAGCCGATCCTGTCCCAGCGCATCCGCATTGCGGCGAATACGCTCGGCTCGATCTGCGCGCGGCTCGATCGTGGTGGCCGTCAGTGTCGGATCACACATCAGCCATTCTATACTGATCGAGCCGGTTCCCCCGCCGATATCCCACAAATGCTCGCCGCGCTGTGGGGCCAGCGCAGACAGAGTCAGGGCGCGGATGGGGCGTTTGGTGATCTGTCCGTCAGTCTCGAATATCTCATCCGGCTTGCCCGAGGATTTCGGCAGTGCGCGCCCATCACCCGCGACCTCTATCGCGACGCAGACCGGGTGATCGAACCCGCCCAGCAGCGCCTCGGTCAGGGACACACTGCGGGAACGCTCACGCGGGCCGCCGAGCGCCTCCATCACATGCAGGCGGGTGTCAGCAAAACCGGTCTCGGTCAGGTAGGTCGCGAGTTCCGTCACCGCAGCCCCGTTGCGTAGCAGCAGGATGGCGCGCAGACCCGGCGACAGATGCGGTCGCAGCCGGGTCAGGGGGGCAGCGTGCAGGCCGAAAGTCAGCGTTGCCTCCAGCGGCCAGCCAAGCCGGGCGGCGGCCAGCGAAAAGGTCGACTGTCCGGGCAGGGCGGTCCATTCCCCGGCTTCGAAATTGCGCGCGATGGCAGACCCCGCGCCGAACCAGAACGGATCACCCGAGGCCAGCACCACGGTTTGCCGCCCCCGGAACCCGGTCAGCATGGGCAGCCCGTCGGCAAAGGGCACCGGCCATTCGACCCTTTGGGCGGGGCTCTCGGGGATCAGCGACAGATGGCGCGGCGGTCCCATGATGATTTCAGCGCGCTCCAGCACTTGACGGCTTGCGGGCGACAGGCCATCAAGCCCATCCTCACCCAGGCCCAGAACGGTCAGCCACGGAGCTTCATGCATGACACATCTCCTGATCCTTGGCGGCACCACCGAGGCCAACGCACTGGCCAAAACCGTGGCCGAGTTGGGCATCCCAGCGACCTACTCTTATGCTGGTCGCGTCGACAATCCACGCCCGCAGCCGCTGCTGGTGCGCGTAGGCGGGTTCGGGGGCGTTGCCGGTCTGGCCGCCTATCTGCGCGACCATACTGTAACCCATGTGATCGACGCCACGCACCCTTTTGCCGCGCTGATGAGCGCCAACGCGGTGGCCGCCTGCCATCAGGCCGAGGTGCCTCTGGCTTCGCTGACCCGCCCGGCGTGGACGGAACAGGATGGAGACCGCTGGCAACATGTTCCGGATATCGACGGCGCAGTGGCCGCCCTGTCCGGCGCACCGCAGCGGGTGTTTCTGGCCGTGGGCCGAATGCATCTTGAGGAGTTCGCCACACAGCCTCAGCATCGCTACTTGCTGAGGCTGGTCGATGAACCGGGTACTCTGCCGTTGCCTAATTGCGATGTGGTTGTTTCGCGCGGGCCGTTCACTCTGGCCGATGATCAGGCGTTGATGCAGCGTCATGAGATCCAGTTGGTCGTGTCCAAGAACGCAGGCGGCCTTGGCGCGCGCGCCAAGCTGGACGCGGCGCGGGCGCTGGGCCTGCCAGTGCTGATGATCGACCGTCCGGCCCTGCCGCAGCGGGTCGAACTGTCGAGCGTCGCTCAGGTTCTGGACTGGCTGGCTCATTCTGGCGTGAACCTCGGGGTGTAGACGATCGGCGCGCCGTCACGCTCGATCACGCGAGTGCGGGACGAGCCGACGATGACCACCGTCTGCATATCTGCCATCTCGGGTGTGGCGTCGGCCAGTGTCGAAATCCGAATGGCCTCATCCGCGCGCGATACTGCGCGGGCGAACAGGATCAGCCGTTCGGGCTCGCATTCCTCACGTAGGATTTCCAGCGTCTTTACAAAGCCTTCAGGGCGGGACTTCGACCGCGGATTGTAAAACGCCATCGAGAAATCTGCCTGCGCGGCCAGCCGCAGGCGCTTTTCGATCAAGGACCACGGCTTGAGGTTGTCACTCAGGTTGATGGCGCAGAAATCATGCCCCATTGGCGCGCCCGCACGGGCCGAGGCCGCCAACATCGCCGTAATCCCCGGCAGCACGTCAATCTGGATATTGCGCCACTCGGACGGGCCATTCTCCAGCGCCTCAAACACTGCCGACGCCATTGCAAACACACCGGGATCGCCCGAGGACACAACGACCACGCGTTTGCCCTCCGCAGCCATCTGCAACGCGTGCTGCGAGCGGTCGATCTCAACCCGGTTGTCACTGGCGTGCAGCGTCAGTCCTTCGCGTTCGGCCACGCGTGCCACGTACGGAATATAGCCGACCACGTCCGTGGCCTCGGCCAAAGCAGCGGTCACCTCGGGCGTCACCAGCGCCTCATCCCCCGGTCCAAGACCGGCGATCTTGACCCAGCCGCTCATGGTCTGCGCCCCTGTCCATGCACGATGATGATCGAGAAATAGGGAGTGATGCCGTCGCAGTTTTCAGACAGCTTGCAGACGCGTTGATTGGGCATCTGGGCATATTCGACGATCCACGCCCGGTCATACAGCCCAGCCGTTTTCAGCGCGCGTTTCACTTTGTCAATATTGCGGCCGATCTTCATCACGACCAGCGCGTCGGTCTGCGCCATCTGTTGGGCCAGAACGTCTTCGGACAACGTGCCTGCCAGAACAGTCAGGATGTCATCGCCCCATGTGATCGGGTCACCTGTCGCTGTCCACGCGCCGGACATGCCAGTGATGGCAGGTACGACTTCAACATCAGTTTTATCGCGCAAGCGATTGTAAAGGTGCATGAAAGAGCCGTAGAAGAACGGATCGCCCTCGCACAAAACCACCACATCCTCGCCATTATCAGACAGCGCCTTCAGATGCGCGGCGCAGTCTTCGTAGAACGCTGCAAGCAGTTCGTTATAGCGCGGATCGGTCAATGGGATTTCGGTCGTGACCGGGTATTCCATCGGGAATTCAACGGCGTTTTCGGGGATCATCCCATTGACGATTTTGCGCGCCTGCCCACTGCGACCGGGCTTGCGGAAAAACGCCACATGGCGCGCATTGCGCAGCAGTCGATCAGCCCGCACGCTCATAAGGTCGGGATCGCCGGGGCCGAGACCCACGCCATAGATGGTGCCGCTCATTCCGCGCGGCTCGCGATGGCGTTGATGGCGGCGACGGTGATGGCGCTGCCGCCCAGACGACCCTTCACGATGCAGGACGGTACCGGCTGTGCCTCCCACAAGGCGTCTTTGGATTCGACCGCGCCGACAAAGCCCACGGGACAGCCGATGATCGCGGCGGGGCGTGGGCAGTCGGGGTCTTCCAGCATGTTCAGCAGATGGAACAGGGCAGTAGGGGCATTGCCGATGGCGACAACGGCACCGTCCAGATGTGGGCGCCACAGTTCCAGCGCGGCCGCCGAACGCGTGTTGCTCATCTCGGCGGCCAAGGGGCGCACGCGTTCGTCATGCAGTGTGCAGATAACCTCATTGTCGGCGGGCAGACGGAACCGGGTCACGCCCTCGCTGACCATGCGCGCGTCACACAGGATCGGTGCGCCGTTTTCCATTGCCGCGCGGGCGGCGGCCACAAACCCGGGCGAGAAATGCACGAACTCCTCCAGCCCCACCATGCCAGCGGCGTGGATCATGCGGACAGCGACCTGTTCTTCGTCGGCGTCGAACCGAGCCAGATCAGCCTCGGACCGGATGGTGGCAAAGCTCTCCTTATAGATCGCCGCGCCATCGGTTTCATAAGTATAGGGCATCAGGTGAAGTCCATATTCATAAGTGTTTCTTCGGTCAGGCCGGTCTGGCAGGGCTCATCCCCCGCGCGGCCTTGTTTGACAAGATCAAATCTTCCGGCATTGCCGATCAGGGTCACATCGGCCGGGCCTATGCGCGCGCATCCCTTGGCGCAGCCAGAGACATGCAGGCTGCCCGGTACGCGTGCCGCCAAAGCGCGCGCGATGTCGCGGGTTTCCACCTGCGCCTGCGGGCAATATGGCGCGCCGGGGCAGGCGTCGGTGATCATCAGCGGGTCGGTGCCATCTGTGACAAAGGCTGGGGCGGGTATCGCCGCCCCGCCCTCCAACAGGATCAACCGCCACGGGGTGACGCGTAAGGCAACGGCCCCGCTTTGCGCGATCAGGTCCTTCAGTGCGTGCGCAGGCAATTGCCCGAAGGCCGCACCATAGAGCTTTCCCGGATCGCAGGGGCCGGGTCGCAACGGAGGCCCAATAGATCCCGGAGCTGCGCCCTGCCACTCCGGTGGCAGAACCGAGACCACGCGTGACATGCGTCGCGTCTCGGGCGTGTAGGTTTGGGCGAACCATGCGGCCAGGGCGATCAGTTGGTCGATGGCCTCGGGTTCTTGGACCAGACGTCCGGTCTCGGCCCCATCGGCGCGCAGGATCAGGCCATCTGAAGCTGTTTCCAGCCGGATATCGGCTGAATTCCCAGCCAGCAGGCGCTCAGGTCCGGTGTCGATGGCAAAGCCGAACTTGGCGGGCAGGGCGGGCAGTTCCACCAGCCGGTCAATAAGCTCTTGCGCCAGCCGGGCGGTCAGGTCTCCGGCTTTGTACAGAGGTGAGACCAGAATGTTGCGGCGCACCTCGATCCCCGGCTCGGCGTCCAGCAGGTTCAGCGCGGCCAGTTCGGCCAGCAGGGATTGATGATTCGTCTCGGACACACCCCGCAGCTGCAGGTTAGCGCGGTTGGTCAGGTCGATGGTGCCATTGCCGAAGCGTTCCGCCAGATCGCACAGACCCATGGTCTGCTCAGCTGTCAGACGGGCCAGTCGCGGCCGCACCCGGACCACCAGCCCATCGCCCGACATCATCGGACGGTGCGCACCGGGACACCAGCCCTGGACGATGGGAGCGCTCATCCCAGCCCCTCCAGATCGGCGCGAATCGAGTTGCGGCGTGTGTTCCAAAGCCCCGCCTCCAGCAAGGCGCGGAACCGGTCCTGCATGGCCTGATGGGCCTTCGGGTTGACCTCGGCCAGAAAAGCGTCGACGTCTTCGTTGCCCAACGTGGCATCGTGGTAGAGGTCGAACAGATGCGGCGCGACTGTGCCAGATAGATGCGCGAATGAGGCCATATGATCCAGCGTCGCGGCGATCTCGGCTGCGCCCCGGAATCCGTGGCGTTGCATCCCGGCGATCCAACCCGGATTGGCGGCGCGGGCGTGGACCACGCGGCTGATCTCTTCGGGCAGGGTCCGCGCGCGCGGGGTGTCGGGGTTGGTGTTGTCCAGATGATAGAGCTGCGCTGTGCCGCCGGTGATCTTTTTGGCGGCGGCAAATCCGGCCTCATGCGTGGCGTAATCATTGGCCAGTAGCAGGTCGGTCTCGGTCAGATCCTGCAGGTGGACGAAACTGTCGGCATTGGCGACGCGTTGGGTGATGCCGTCCTTGTCCTGCGCGATGTGCTCGCCCTCCAACGCGTAAGAGCTGGCATCCAGCCATGCTTCACCCGCTTGCGCGCGCGCCTCGTCGGTGTAGACTTCCGACAATTGCGTCATGTTCACGCCATAGCTTCCGGGGGCAGGACCATAGACGCGAGCAACGGGTTCCTGACCGGCATAGGGGTTCCAGTCGGCCGCCTCATCGCGCGCCGACAAGGCCCGGATCGCCTGACCGTACAGCGCCGAGAGCGTCGGGAACACGTCGCGGAACAGGCCCGAAACACGCAGCGTTACATCCAAACGTGGGCGGCTGAGATCGGTGATCGGCAGAACCTCAATGCCCGAGACCCGCTCGGACCCTTTGTCCCAGACCGGTTTGACGCCCAGCAGGTGCAGCGCCATGGCGAATTCCTCACCCGCCGTGCGCATGGTGGCCGAGCCCCAGAGGTCGACAATCAGGCCCTTGGGATAATCGCCTTCCTCTTGCAGATGCCGCCGCACCAGTTCTTCGGCCAGTTTCACCCCTTGCGTATAGGCAGCGCGCGTGGGCACGGATCGCGGGTCGGTGGTATAAAGGTTCCGTCCCGTCGGCAGCACGTCCGAGCGGCCACGATAGGGCGAGCCGGACGGCCCGGCCTCAATCCGCTTTCCGGCCAGCGCATCAATCAATGCGCGGTGTTCAGACTGGGCCGAGGGCGCGGGGTCGAAATTGCCCGTGACCTCGGGCACCCGGCCAAAGATGTGCAGCCCGTCGCCGAACTGGCTTTCCTTGATGTCGCAGACAAAGCGGTCGATGCGGGTGATCGCCTCGGCGGTGCAGGTGGCCTGATCCAGACCCAGATCGCTCTCCAGCCCTATGGCCTGTGCCTCGTCGCGGATATCCTCTTGCAGTCGGTCGCGGCGCTTGGGGTCCAGACCATCGGCGTTCGAGAACTCGTCCAGCAGGGACTCCAGCCGTACCATCCGATCCGGTGTACCGCTTTCTTTCAAAGCGGGCGGGATGTGGCCCAGTGTGACGGCTCCGATCCGACGCTTGGCTTGCGCGGCCTCGCCGGGGTCATTGACGATGAAAGGGTAGATCACCGGCAGATCGCGGATAAGCGCTTCGGGCCAGCAATCGGCTGAGAGCGCGACGGATTTGCCGGGCAGCCATTCCAACGTGCCATGGGCACCGATATGGATCAGCGCGTCGGTGCGCAGGCTTTTGCGCAGCCACAGGTAGAAGGCGACATAGCTGTGGCGCGGGGTGCGTGACAGGTCGTGATAGTTGTCATCGCGCAGCTCGGGCGCGCCGCGCTCGGGTTGCAGTGCGACCAGAACTTTGCTCCGGCGCAGCGCGGTGAAGTGGAAGGCACCATCCGCGAAAGCGGGATCACTCTCGGGCGCACCCCAGACGGTTTGCAGGTCGGTGCGTAGCTGTTCGGGTAGGTCGGCCAGCGCGGCCTGATAGTCGGCAAGGGGCCATGCGATCCGCGCGTCCAACAGAGTTTCAGAAATCGGTTCGGCAGGGGCGGTGTCATAGCCCTCGGCCTGTAGGTCGGACAGCATTGCCTCGGCCGAGGCCAGCGCGTCCAGACCGACCGCATGGGCCATCTGCCAGTCTTTGCCGGGATAGGTGGACAGAACCAGCGCGGGCACCTGATCGGATTTGGGTTTGTCTTGCAAGTTCAGCCAGCCGGTAACACGGTCAAGGATGGCCTCGATCCGTTCCTCTTCGGCCCGGTGGGCAAAGCGGGAATATTCCAGATGCTGGTCGCGCTTGCCCGGCTCCTTGAACGAGGCGATGCCTGCTGAAATCCGCCCGTCCACCTCGGGCAGCACCACATGCATGGCGAGGTCGGCGGGCGAGAGACCGCGTTCCGCTTCGGCCCAGGCTTTGCGGCGCGAAGTGGCCAGTGCGACTTGGAAGACGGGCACATTCGCAGCATCTAAGGGCGAGGTGCCAGACGCGCCTTTGCCTGAGAAGGACGTGGCGTTGATGATCGCGGATGGGGCCAGCGATACGATGGTGTCGCGCAGCCAGTCGGCAGCAGCCGGGGCTTTCAGAGAGGGGGCGAAGAGCCCCACGGCTTCAAATCCACGTGCGCGCAGACTGCGGATTAGGGCGGCCACGGGGGCGGTGTCGGCGGATGTCAGATAAGCGCGGTAGAAGGTGACGAGGATGCGTTTCGCATCCCCGGAAAACGCCTGTTCCGCCGGGATCACGCCGCGGTCCGGGCACCATGCGCCGCAGTCGGGCAAGGACTTGGCGCCCATCACCGGGCCCGCATACAGACCGGCTGCCAATGCCATCTGCGCCAAAGCGGCTTGTGCTGCAACCTCGCCACCGGTGTCGCAAAGATGCGCCAAGCGGCGCAGGGTGGAGACGGGCAGGGTCGAATAGTCATCCAGCCGCGTATCCTCGCGCCCGTCGGCGGGCAGCACGGCCACAGCAATCCCTTTGGTCTGCGCAAGCGATAGAACCTGCTGCAGTCCGTAGGACCAATAGGGCACCCCGCCGATCAGTCGGATCAGGATGCCCTTGGCGCCCTCCAGCGTCTGCTCGACATAGGTATCCACCGAGAGGGGATGTTTCAGTGCCGTCAGATTGGCCAGCCGCAAGGTCGGCATCCGACCCTCGGGCCCGCCGCCGCGATGCCAGCCTGCCGCGAAAGCACCAAGGTCGCTGTCTGAGAACGACAGCACCACCAAATCCGCCGGGCTCTGGCCCAGATCGGTTGGTGTTTCGGATTCCTCTAACCCGTGGCTTTCGCGGAAGACGACGTGCATGGTTTACTCGGCAGCCTCGGTGACGCCCGCGAGGATGTCGCGGATTTCAGCCTCTTTGATGTCGTCATGCTCGGCAATCACCACCAGACGCGAACGGCGCTCTTCGCCGGGCTGCCACGGACGGTCGTACTGATGACGCACGCGCGCGCCCACAGCCTGAACCAGAAGGCGCATTGGCTTGCCCTGAACAGCGGCATAGCCTTTGACGCGCAGGATGTTCAGTTCCTTGGCCAGACGTTCGATTTTCGCGACCAGATCGGCCGGGTCGGTCTGTTCCGGCAGCTCGACGATGATGCTTTCGAAATCATCGTGCTCGTGATCATGGTGGCCATCGTGATGGCTGGGCCGCGCCTCCATGTCATCCTCGGCGGCAGCCTCAAGACCCAGCACGACGCGCACGTCCACAACGCCTTCGGCCACTTCGACGACCGGCAGAGGGCGCGGGGCCTCTGCGGCGATGATCTCTTTGGCTTTGGCGACACCTTCGGGGCCGGCCAGATCAGGCTTGGTCAGCAGGATGATGTCGGCGCAGGAGATCTGATCCTCGAACACCTCGGACAGAGGCGTTTCGTGGTCGATGGAATCGTCGGCCAGACGCTGGGCATCCACCGCCGCGACATTCGGGGCAAAGCGACCGGCGGCAACGGCCTCGGCGTCGGCCAGCGCTATCACGCCGTCAACGGTGATCTTGGATCGGATATCGGGCCAGTCGAACGCTTTCAGCAGCGGCTTGGGCAGCGCCAGACCAGAGGTTTCGATCAGGATATGCTCGGGGCGCGGCTCCAGCGCCATCAGCGCCTCGATCGTGGGGATGAAATCATCGGCCACGGTGCAGCAAATGCAGCCATTGGCCAGTTCCATGATGTTTTCCGCCGGGCAATCGGGGATGGCGCAGGATTTCAGGATATCGCCGTCCACGCCGACATCGCCAAACTCGTTGACCACAACGGCCAGACGCTTGCCCTGCGGGTTCTGCATCAGGTGTCGCACCAGCGTGGTCTTGCCCGAACCCAAAAAGCCGGTGATCACAGTAACGGGGAGTTTTTCCAAAGTGGACATGTCAGGCTCCAATCGGGGGAATACGCGAGGCGCAGTTTTTGCGGAAATGTTCGGGGCGCTCGCGCCATTTGACCAGACCGTCTTCGGTGGCCAGATACTTGGTGGCACCGTCTACGATCACGTCGACATGATCGACTTCGTTCAGGTTCTCATAAACAAAGGTCCAGCGTTCCGGCCCGCCGCGCAGCACGATGGAACAGCCCTGATCGCAATTCGACAGGCATTCAACAGCCTTCAGCGCCACGCCCTCGGGCAGTTCAGCCTGTTCCAACGCCTTGTGCAGCAACGTGCCTGGGCGTTGGGCGTCATCTTCAATGGGTAGGCCGCGGCGGCAGGTGGTGCAAACCAGCAGCTCGACCGGAGCGGTTTCGGTCATGTCTCTCATCCCCCTAAATCCTCATCGTGGGGGACGGGGTTTCATGCGGGTCGTGCGTGACCCGGCACCGGAACACCCCGTCCGGTTTCAATCGCGGGTGCTGGCAGGTCTCCCGGCTTGCGGATTTCAGGGCGGTTACCCTGTCGGATGACCCGCCTTCCCGGCCTTGTTGGCCAGTGGCTTGGGCACCCTCTCCGGTCACGGTCGCGGGGGCGGCTGCGTTTGACGGATGACCCGCTGACGCATTCCCTTTTCATCCATCTGCAGATGGACACCAACGGATCGGACATGCGGCACCGGGCAGGCCCTTGTCAAGCGAGTCGCAAACATCTTTCGCACCTCGGGTTAAAAGCGACCTGACAGCGTCGCTGGGCGGCATGACTTTGGGTGGGGCGGCATGGTGCCATGAACAAAACGACGCCAAAAAAGGAGGTGTATCGCATGAAGGTGGGCTTTATCGGCTTGGGCAATGTGGGCGGCAAACTGTCAGGGTCTTTGCTGCGCAACGGGATCGAACTGACGGTACATGATTTGAACTCTGACCTCGTCGACGGCTTCGTGTCACAGGGGGCCAAGGCCGCCGAAAGCCCGGCCCAGCTGATGCGCGATTGCGACGCGGTTATTACTTGCCTGCCATCGCCTGCCGCTTCGGACGCGGTGATGCAGGAGATGCTGCCTGAGGTCAGCCCCGGCAAAATCTGGATGGAGATGTCCACCACTGATGAAGCTGAAGTCAAGCGATTGGGCGCCCAGGTGATCGAACGTGGCGGCGCAGCGGTAGACTGTCCTGTATCGGGTGGCTGTCATCGCGCCGCGACGGGCAATATCTCGATCTTCGCGGGCTGCGACCGGGCCACATTCGAGCGCATACTGCCCTTTCTGACCACCATGGGCCGACGGGTTCTGCATACCGGTGACCTAGGGACCGCTTCGGTGTTGAAAGTGCTGACCAATTACCTCGCCACCGCCAACCTGATCACCTGCGCAGAAGCACTTGTGACCGCCAAAGCCGCCGGGATGGATCTGAACACCACATACGAGGCAATCAAGATCTCATCCGGGACATCCTTCGTGCATGAAACCGAAAGCCAAGTCATTCTGAACGGCTCGCGGGACATTTCGTTCACGATGGATTTGGTGAAAAAGGACATTGGCCTGTTTCAGGATGTGGCGGACCGGGCGGGGGTGCCGCTCGAGATCAACCCGGTGATGATGCGTATCTTTGACGACGGCATCGCCCGCTATGGCGACCGAGAGTTATCACCTAATATTATCAAGCGGTTGGAAGAGGCCACCGGGCTGGATATCACGGCCCCCGGCTTCCCGTCCGAAATGGAAGACTACGAGCCGGAAGCGTCCGGATACGAGGTTATTCCTCAGGGACGTCGGGCCGAATGACGCAATTGCACTGCGCGAAAACGCTTTGCCCGGCTTGGAAAAGAGGCGGCGAGTGTTGGGCTCGCTGCCACTTTTTCAGGTCACTGAACTACCTGAACCACCGGGGCAACAGTCAATTTGTGTGCGGATAAACCTAAGTATCGTCAATAGACAAACCCTAGGAAAACCTGTTCAGATACTAAGTGCCAATCATGTCGCAAGTTTCGAGCTTGCATTCCCGCGAGCCGCCCGTTTTCCGTAGATCCTGTACTGCCCGCTTGGTTCATGCCTATGCGTTCAGTAGGATTTCGCCTGCTTACTTCGCGATTACAAGGTCGTGCAAGCATGTATGCCAAGTTGCTTTTTTCCAGTCGCACATCGAAAAACGCTTGTGTCTTAGTGAAAGTCAGCGTCCTTTTTTCAGATCAAAGACCGTATTTGTGACTTTCGCTTGAAAGCGGTAAGCCTAACATCAATCGGCGCACGCCAACGCGCGCAGCGTTGCCCTGAGTTCAATGGCGCACTCGGCTATCCAGATTGTCACTTATGGTTTTTAATCCATCCCGGAGGACGTGGGCGTTGCAGAGGGCAACCCAGTAGTTTTCGCTAAAGCAGCGATATTTTTACAGATGTTCGCTTTTGTTATATGGACGGAGGGATTGGCCACCGGGAGTAATAAACGCCATGTCTTGAGAGGGTTAGATAGGATGACAATTTCATCGTAGGTGTGTCCCACTTTGTGTCACACCCGAGCACCACAGGGCTAAGTCAATGATTTAGAATAAAATGGAGGCGAGTACCGGAATCGAACCGGTGTACACGGATTTGCAATCCAGAAAGAACGGTCGCAAAAACAACGCCTTATGGGTGCAAAACACCTCCTGACAAAAAGTGAACAAAAAGCGAAAGTTTCAACGCTGTTTGCGTGCCAGAATGCTCATAAAATCGTTTCTAACCTTGGGATAATTCGATGAGTTGGGCGGTTGCAAATGAATGCGCAGAGCGTCGCTTCGGCAGCGCCGCGCGCAAGCAGATCATCATGTTCCTGGCCGACAAAGCGAGCGATGACGGCTCGGGCATCTGGTGCTCAAAGGGAACGATCCAGCGCCACACAGAGCTTAGCGAAAGCACGGTGAAGCGCACCATCATCGACTTCCTCCGAGAAGGCATCTTGATCGAGACAGGGCGGCGGCACTGCAAGAACGGCTACACCGTCATTTACCGCATCGTTCTGGAACGCGTGGCCGCGCTTGAGCCCACGGCGGAGCCCGGCATTGAGACGGGGGTCACTGTGAACCCCGTCCAGCCTGAACCCGGTACGGGGTCCACGGTGAACGGGGTACGGGGTTCACGGTGGACCCCAAACCATCCTAAAACCATCCATAAACCACCTACGCGCAAGCGCGAGGCGGCGGAGGAGGTTGAAGATCTTGAAGCTGAGAAGATCTTGGCAGCCTATCCCGAAGACAGGATCCGAGACCGGCGGACCAGTCTGCGCCTGATCGCAGCGGCTGTGAAAGCCGGTGTGGAGCCCGATGACCTGTTTCAGGCGGTCAAAGCCTATGCTAACGAAAGCAAGGGCTACACGCGCAGCAAGGTCTGTTTCTCGGACAACTGGTTCAAGATGCGCCGGTGGGAGAAGCGGCTTACCCAGGTGCAGGCGGACCGTGAGAAGGCGCGAGAGGCCGAAGCCAAAGGTCGCGCTAGCCTCGCCGAGTGGATCCGTGAACGCCACCCCCTTTGCCGCCACATTACAAGCCGACAGATCGAGGGCTTGATTTTGTCAAAGTTGGTGACGCCTGAGCAGGTGCGCGCTGCGGGGCTGCAGGCATGAGTGCGGCTCGATTGTTACGCTATGGCGTAAAAAGTGAATATTTACGTTGTGGCGTAATTTACTTTGATTTACGCTGTGCCGTAAAAGGAACCACATCATGGATCTCACAGCACGAACGGCCGAGCAAATCGGAGAGGCACTTCGCCGGACGCGCAAAGCGCGCGGCTGGACCCAAAGCGATATCAGTGCGCGCACGAATTTGCGCGTCGCGACGATTTCGTCGCTGGAGAATGGCGACGCGGGAGCCAAGCTCGCCACGGTGCTCGCTGTCATGGCGGCACTTGGGCTTGAGTTCCGATTGGTGGAGCGCGGTGGCTCGCTTGAGATTGAGGATATCTTCTGATGGCGAAACGCGGGCGTAGCGGCGCGATGCAGGTGCTTCTGAACGGACGGTTGGTGGGGGCTTTGCGTCTCGCTGGTTCAGGCGCAATCAGCTTCACCTATGATCCGGACTGGCTGTCGTGGGAACATGCCATGCCCATCTCGTTATCACTGCCTTTGCGCGAAGAGGCGCACCAAGGCGGCCCTGTCATTGCCTACCTCGAAAACCTGCTTCCGGACAATCAGGCGATACGTGAGCGCGTCGCTGCCCGGGTGCGTGCGGGCGGCACGGACGCGTGGCACATGCTGGAGAAGATCGGCCGCGATTGTGTGGGGGCCTTGCAGTTCGTTTCGGGTGAGATCCCCGAGGTTGGCGCACTCGAGGGAGAGCCCGTTTCCGAGGCACAGATTGCGGATATGTTACGCAACCTCGCAAGTGCCCCCCTTGGCTTAGACGAGGAAGACGACTTCCGCATTTCTATCGCAGGGGCGCAGGAGAAAACGGCGCTGCTACGCCACGAGGGCGCTTGGATCCGTCCATCGGGGCTCACCCCAACGACCCATATCCTCAAGACGCAGCTTGGCGTTCTGCCCGCAGGGATCGATTTGTCTGACAGTGTTGAGAACGAATTTTTCTGCATGAGCGTTTGCCGTGCCATGGGCATGGATATCGCGGAGGTCGAGATTGCCGACTTCGAGGACGTGCGGAGCCTTGTCGTGACCCGGTTCGACCGGCGCTGGACCAAGGATGGCCGCTTGATCCGCCTCCCGCAGGAAGACTTTTGCCAAGCGCTCTCAGTCCCGCCCAGTCAGAAATACCAAATGGATGGTGGGCCTGGGATCACCGAAGGGATCGGGTTGCTGGCGGGCAGTGATGACCCCGAGGCAGATCAACGCGCCTTCTTCCGCGCGCAGGTGCTGTTTTGGCTGTTGGGGGCGACAGATGGGCATGCGAAGAATTTCAGTATTGCATTGCGCCCTGGCGGTTTCCTTTTGACCCCGCTTTATGACGTGCTGAGCGCACAAAAAGCCGTGGATGACGGTCAAATTCGCCAAAACCGGATGCGTCTCGCGATGGCGGTCGACGGGCACTATCGGATCAACGAGGTGGTGCCGCGCCATTTCCCGCAGGCTGCAAAGGCGGCTGGTTTTGGTGTGGCGCTGGCGGAAGAGGTCTTGTCGAACATCGCGACGGAGCTTGAACCCGCCTTGGACAAGACACTTGCAGACTTGCCGGATGGGTTCCCGCAGCCATTGGCCGAAGCCATTGTTGCTGGCGCACGACGTCGCTCAGCTGCCTTTGATGCCTTATGATCCGCAGATCATATTTCCGCTTTATGGTCGGTAGATCATATCGAGTGGCAGGCCGAGTTCCTGCAACAACACGTATGTGGATCCAGGGTGTCAATGAGCGTTTAAAACTGACCCGGTTTCAGCGTTTAAATTTGACCCACCGTTTGTGGCTCAAAGCCCCCAGTCGGGCCGCCCTCATATAGCGAGTCCGTCTGGGGGCTTTGCTTGCGGAACGTTTACTTTTTCGTGCGGTGTTTGCTCTGGGCGAACCGGTACGATGTATTACCGGTTTCGATGATCGCGCAGTGATGCGTGACGCGATCCAGGAGCGCGGTTGTCATCTTGGCGTCACCGAAGACCGAGACCCATTCCCCGAACTCCAGATTGGTCGTGATGATGACACTGGTCTGCTCGTAGAGCTTGCTGATCAGATGGAAGAGCAGCGCGCCGCCGGACTTGGGGAACGGAATGTAGCCCAGCTCGTCGATGATGACGCAATCCAAGGCCGAGAGCTGTCGGATGATCTTTCCGGCATTTCCCTCGGCCTGTTCCTTGATCAGGGCATTGATCAGATCGACAGCATTGAAGAAGCGCGCCTTCTTGCCGTTATTGATAAGCGTCGTTCCAAGCGCGATGGCGATATGGGTTTTGCCCGTGCCTGTTCCACCCACCAAAATGAGGTTGTGCGCCTCCTCGGTGAACTGGCCTGTGCAAAAAGGGTCGATCTGGGTCTGGGTGATTGTGGCCGCGCCATAATCGAAGGTGGCGAAGTCCTTGTGGTGGGGGAACTTCGCAATCCTCATTTGATACTGGATGGAGCGCACCCGCCGCTCTACAGTCTCGGCGTCGATCAGTTGCTTTATCGCTGTGGTCAGACTTGGTGGCTTGCGCGCGGACAGCAAATCATGGGCGCAAGCTGCCATCCCGTGCAGCCTCAGGGCGGTCAGTTGGTCGATGAGGGCGTTCATGCAGCAGCCTCCTCAGTCGAGCACAACATCTCGTAGCGCTTGCAATCGGCCTCGGGCCGCAATGTCAGCTGCGGATAGGCATAGGCTTCGCTGAGCGGCGTGATGACCGGTTCCACCAACTGGTTGATCAGGTTGATGATGGTAGGCAGGCGCAGGGTGTTTTGCGCCACCGCCATGTCGCAGGCCATCTCGACCACCTCGATCCCGTGATCCTGCGCCAGCAGGAGCAGATCGACAAACTCCCGGTCGCCGCCTTTGCCAGCCATGTAATGTTCCCTGATCCGGTGCATGGCCTCGGGCAATTGCCAACCCACGAAGGGCGCGCCGTCACGTAGGGCACCCGGCTTGCGGTCCAGCAAGGGGACATAGTGCCATGGCTCAAAATAGCTGACATTGCGGGTGAAGCGCCGCTTGTGCTCGGCAATGACATCCTGACCGGATACCAGCACGATCCGGCCAGCATAGGCGCGCAGGGAGACGTGCTGTCCAGCGAACCGGGAGGGCACGCTGTAGCGGTTGGACGCATATTGAACCAGGCAGGTGGAGCGGACACGGACGGTCTTCTCCACGTAGCCATCAAATGCCCGGCCCAGAGGGCGCAGCTCGGCGCGTTCGTCTTCGAACACTTCGGCAATCGTGCGATTCTGCTGCTCGGGATGGGGACGCTCGGCCAGTTCCTCGCAACGCAGACGCAGCCAATCGTTCAGCGCATCGAGATCATCAAAAGCGGGCTTGGGCACAAACAACCGGCCCCGCAAGAACTGGACCTGGTTCTCGACCTGTCCCTTCTCCCAGCCCGCAGCGCGCGTGCAGGCCACCGGCTCCATCACATAGTGGTTCATCAAGGCCAGGAACCGGGGATGGAAGATGCGGTCCTTCGAGCGGGACACATAGGTCACCATGGTCTTGGGGTTGCCGATGATCACCCGGCGCGGCACGCCACCGTAGAAAGACAGCGCCTGCACAAAAGCATCCAGCACCATCTCCTGGGCTTCGCAGGGGTAGGCCACGACAAAGGGCTTGCGGCTGTGGCACAGGCGGAAATGGGCAACCTTGATCTTCTGTTCGACGCCGCCCAGCACAACCCGTTCTTCGCTCCAGTCAAATTGCAGCGCGTCACCTGCCGCAAAATGCAGTGGAATAAACGCTTCGCGCGAACCAGTGCCAGCCCGCTTCAGGTTGCGCACAAAGCGCTGAACCGGAGAATAAGACCCGGTGTAGCCCTCCGTTACGAGTTGCTCATAGAGCTTCTGGGCTGTCCGCCGCTCCCGACGTGGTCGCTTCAAATCTTGCTCGAACAGTTCCTGAAGCCGCAGATCAAACCCGTCGCACAGCTTGTGCCGCACCGGCGGAGCCTGCCGTTGGTAGCTCGGTGGGCTGTCATCCTTCAGATACTTCTTGATCGTGTTGCGCGACAGTCCCGTCGACCGTGCAACAGACCGGATGCTGCGCCCTTCAACCAATACCCATCGTCGGATCTTCGACACACTTTCCATCAATAACACCTGCTCTTTCCTCCGCATTTGAAGCGCGGATGTTAACGAAACAGGTGGGTCAATTTTACTCGCTCATAACCCACCCAAGTGGGTCAGTTTTGCATGCCGATTCACAGATCCAGGGAACGCCGCAATTGTTAGGTCGCAGAGGCCCCACTCTATTCGATGCAGCGGGTTTTCCATGTGATGGGCGGCAATGCGGACCTTAAGGTGGATTGCAGCGAAGGCTAAGTGAGAGCCCATACTACCGAATGCTGCGCTCTGCACCAAGGTCTGTAGTCCGGTTCGAAGCGGTCGTTCGAAGACGTGCTATGCGCCTGTTCAGTGATGGATGGTGGCAATTCCGGTAGAATATCAGTGGCTTGCGCGGTGTCGTGTGCAGTGTGTGTTCATGTTTAGATCGCTTGATTTCGCACTGCGTAGCGGGTATTTCGATGCGCTGGCAGAGATTGGGCTCTTCGGGGCCTCATAGTGTTCATCGGGGACGAGCAATGACCAAGGAGTTGGCTTTGCTGCCGGACGGATCCGCCAACGCCGAGATTCTGAGCGACTACGCCGTGATGCGGGAGCAGGCGCGCCTGTGTTCTCGTCCGTGATCAGAAGCGGAATCGCAGCTTCAAGGTCACGCGGCAGCGTAGCAGGTGAACACCTCGGTCGATCCGTCGCGCTGGATCAGGAACACGTCATAGGCCTCGCGCTCGCTTTCCGGCCCCATCCCGGGCGAGCCGTAGGGCATGCCGGGCACTGCGAGGCCCACCGCGTCGGGGCGTTCCACCAGCAGACGGCGAATGTCGGCAACAGGGACGTGGCGCTCGATCATGTAGCCATTCACGCGACCCGTATGGCAGAAGACCATCTCCTGCGGGATGCCGTTGTCCAGCTTGTAGCGCATCAGAAGCGTACCGGCGCTCGCTTCGGTCGTGACGATGAAACCGTCGTTTTCGAGGATCCCGATCCAGGCCGAGCAGCAGCCGCAGCTGGGGTCTTCCATCACGTGGATCGCCGGCCCGGCGCCTTGCGCCAGGGCTCTCAAGGGCGGCGCAGCCGCCAGTGCAGCTCCGCCGACCAGGAGCGTGCGGCGGGAAAAAGTGTCTTGGTTCATCGGATTTTCCTTTCGAGGTGCCATGTTTGGACGCGCGGGTCAGAGATCGACCCGCCTGAGCCGTAGGGCGTTGGTGATCACCGAGACGGAGGACAGGCTCATGGCCGCCGCCGCGATCATCGGCGAGAGGAGAAGTCCGGTGACAGGGTAGAGCAACCCGGCTGCGATGGGGACGCCAAGGGCGTTGTAGGCGAAGGCGAAGAACAGGTTCTGCTTGATGTTGCGCAGGGTGGCGCGCGCGAGCTTGCGCGCCCGGACGATGCCCATCAGGTCACCGCCCAGCAAGGTGATTCCGGCGCTTTCCATCGCCACATCCGCGCCCGTGCCCATGGCGATGCCGACATCCGCGGCGGCCAGCGCGGGCGCGTCGTTCACCCCGTCGCCCGCCATCGCGATCTTGTGGCCCTCTCGACGAAACTGGTCGATCAGGTCTTTCTTGGCTTCGGGCAGCACGCCCGAGCGCACCTCGTCGATCCCGAGTTTGCCCGCCACCGCCTGCGCCGTGCGCTCGTTATCGCCGGTCGCCATAATGACCCGCAGACCCTGGGCATGAAGTTCGCGGATCGCCTGCTCGGTGCTGTCCTTGATCGGGTCAGCGACCGCCACGATTCCGACGAGCGCGCCATCGAGAGCGACGAACATCGCCGTCTTGCCCTCGGCGCGCAGGGTGTCGGCCTTCGCCTCGGCTGCGCTCGTGTCCAGACCCATCTCCCTCATCATTGCCGCGTTGCCGAGCGCCACGGCACAGCCGCCGACCATGCCGCGCACGCCCTTGCCGGTGACAGCATCGAAGTCTGTGGCTTCCTCCCGCGGGGCCCCTTGTGCTTCTGCCCCCTCGAGGATCGCCTCGGCTAGTGGGTGTTCCGAACCGCGCTCCAGCGCCGCCGCCAGCGACAGCAGGGCGGCCTCGGGAACGTCCGCCAGCGCCACGGTGTCAGTCAGCTTCGGCTTGCCCAAGGTCAGAGTGCCGGTCTTGTCCACGATGAGCGTATCGACGGCCGCCATGCGTTCCAGCGCCTCGGCGTCCTTGATCAGTACGCCCGCCTGTGCCCCGCGTCCTGCTGCCGTTGTGATCGAGATCGGCGTGGCCAGCCCAAGCGCGCACGGGCAGGCGATGATCAGGACGGACACCGCCGAAGCGATCGCGAAGACCAGCGCAGGTTCGGGGCCGACGGTCAGCCAGACGATGAAGGCGACGACGGCTATGGCGACCACGGTCGGCACGAATACCGCCGACACCCGGTCAGCCAGACCCTGGATCGGCGCGCGCGAGCGGCGCGCGTTCGACACCATCGCGACGATCTGCGCCAGCACGGTGTCGGATCCGACCTTTCCCGCCTCCATAACCAGAGAGCCATTCTTGTTGATCGTCGCTCCGGTCACCGCATCGCCCGGGCCTTTCTCGACGGGCATCGACTCACCCGTCAGCATACTCTCGTCAAGCGACGACCGGCCCTCGATCACCGTCCCATCGACCGGGACCGCATCACCGGGTCGCACGCGCAGCCGGTCTCCCTCCATGATGTTTTCCAGCGGCGCGTCGTATTCGGTACCGTCTGGCAGGATACGCCGCGCCGTCTTTGGGGCGAGATCGAGGAGCGCGCGGATCGCATCCCCGGTGCGCTCGCGTGCGCGCAGTTCGAGAACCTGGCCCACGAAGACTAGTGTCACGATCACAACCGCCGCCTCGAAATACGTCCCCACGCCGTGCCCCATCCGATACTGTTCCGGAAAGACGCCTGGCAGGAAGGTGGCGACAATCGAGTAGAGGTAGGCCGCCGCCACGCCGATGCTGATCAGCGTCCACATGTTCGGGCTTCGGTTCACGATCGAGTCCCAGCCGCGCTTGAAGAACGGCAGCGCCGCCCACAGCACGATCGGTGTTGCCAGCAGGAATTCCAGATAGCCCGCAACCCGGTGCCCGATCCAGTCGCGCACCGGCAGCGCCACCAGTTCACCCATCGTCAGGATAATAAGCGGCACCGCGGCGGCAGCCGAGATCCACATCCGGCGTGTGAAGTCTGTCAGCTCCTCGCTGGGCTCGTCGGAGGGCACCATCGGTTCCAACGCCATGCCGCAGATCGGGCATGACCCCGGCGCATCCCGAACAATCTCGGGGTGCATCGGACAGGTGTACTGGACGTTGGCCGGTGCGGCCTTCTTTTGTCCGGCGGCCCTTCCCGAGGCATAGAACCACGGATCCGCCGTGAACTTCGTCTGGCATTTCTCCGAACAAAAATGGAAGGGCTCGCCCTGGAACTCGGCGTGACGTCCATCGGGCCTGACTGCAACCGTCATCCCGCAGACCGGGTCCTTCGCCGTCTCGGCCACCGAAGGCACGTCGGGCGACGCGTGGTTGTGATCGTGTTCCATGGTTGTCGGCCTTTCGGTTTTTTCTCAGCTTGCGACCTCCAGCGGTTTGAAGGTCAAGCCCTTTTCAATCTTGGTCGGGAACGCACTCTTCAGGCTTACTCCGCATCGCCACCCAGAGCAGCGGTAAGCCCGTCACGAGGCCGAGACCGAGCACTGCCCAGGTCGCTCGCTCAAAGTCTCCGCTGACCGCCTCACCCCCGAAATGGGCGAGCAGGAAGCTTGCCGGAATGATGCCGGCCAGCGTCGCGAGGGCGAACCGCCAGGCGTGCAGGCGGCTGAGCCCCGCAGCGTAGCTGATCATGTCGAAGGACACGAAGGGCATCAGGCGGCTGGCGAAAACCGTCGCCGTCAACGCGGTCTGCGAGCCGAGCAGCCCGGCATCGACGCGGTCACCAAAGACCCGCCGCAGGATATCATGCCCCAGAATCCGTGCGAGGCCGAACGCGATCAGTGCTCCGAGTTCCGCGCCGATCACGACCAGAACCGTTCCCCAAACATGCCCGTAGGCCGCACCGGCGGCCAACGCGATCGGCGCGCTCGGGATCGGACTGGCTACAACCGCGAGGGTCATAAGCGTGACGATGAGGACCGGCCCCCAGATCCCGGCGCGCGCCACCAGCATTTCCAGACGCTCGCCGCCCATCAGGCCGCGTGCCTGGTCAAAAGCAGAAGGCGCGAAAAGCCAGGCACCGAGCACGGCGATCCCGAGGATCGCCATCACCACGAGGATGATTGCGCGCAACCCCACCTCAGATCGAGGCAACGGCCTTCGCGAGAAGGTCTCGGACCTGGCCCGCAACAGCCGTAAATTCGCTGTTCTCGATCGCCTGCATCGACGCAACCGGGTCGATGGCGCTGACCTCGACGGCATCCTCGACCTCGCGCAGGATGACGTTGCACGGCAGCATCGCACCCACACGCGGCTCGATCCCGATGGCGTGATGCGCCATCTTCGGATTGCAGGCTCCGAGGATGCGATAGGCCGGCATCTCGACATCCAGCTTCTTCTTCATCGTCGCCTTGACGTCGATTTCGGTCAGAACGCCGAAACCCTGATCCGCCAGCGCCTTGCGCGCACGAGAGTCAATGTCGTCGATACCTGCGCCGGAGATCACGCGATTGATCGTGTAGGTCATTGCGAAGTCCTTTTTCCTATTTCCGAAGATATTTGATCAGCGCCGCTATGGCCAAAACCACCAGCACAAGGATCAACAGGCCGAACAGCCAGCCAAACCCCATCCCGAAACCCATTCCGAAGCCCATGTCGTTCCAATTCATCTTCTCGTCCTCCTAGGTTGCACCCCTAAGGGTCGCCCAATAAACAGCCCTCACTACTGCATGCGCAGTATAACATAGGCTCGGTGTCTGGACGGCGGGGCGCCCTGTCCGGCTTGCGCCTATTGTCGAAGAAGTTTGATCGGTGCCTCTATGGCCACGACCACCAGTACGAGGATCAGCAGGGCGCAGAGCCAGCCAAGGCCCATACCGGTTCCCGTGTCGTTCCAATTCGTGTTCCCTTCCTTACGGGCAGTTGCTGCACGTTGCGCTGCGTCGTCGGCTGTTGCAGCAACATTGGGCAGAAAAGCATCTCAGAACTGATCGGCGTCGACATCGACGATGGATAGTAAGGGTACATGAACGAGGTCGCGCAGCGCATCGGCTGTGTGTTTTCGTCACCTCATTCGCAATGTGAGCCAAATCAGAAGCGAGATGCCGAGTATCGCCGAAAGCGCCGATCCGCCGAGAATACCCAACTTTGCCGCATTCAGGACGTAACTGTCGAATGCGAGGTCTGCGATGAACAATGACATCGTGAAACCGATCCCAGTCAGAAAAGAGCCAGCCAGAATGAAAGGCCACGACAAGCCCGGCGCGAGTGCCGCTAGGCCGGATCGTACGGCAATCCAGCCGAACACGAAGACGCCGATCGGTTTTCCCAACACCAGGCCGACAATGATCGCCAGCGAGACCGGTTGTACGAAATCGACACCCTCAACCTTGATGCCGGCATTTGCCAGTGCGAAGATCGGCATGATTGCAAAGCCGACCCAGGGGTGCAGCATCATCTCGAGCCGTTCGACTGGTGAGAGCGACTCAGTGACCGCTCTGCCGGCTTGACGCAGGTCGCGGTGGCTTGCGGCATCTCCATGTCGACGATCGCCGGCCGGAACGGCGAGTACCCGCCCAAGGATTGCACGCAGGCGGGCATCGCTCACCCATATGCGCGTTGGCGTCATCAGGCCCAGAATGACGCCTGCAATAGTCGCGTGGACGCCGGAAGCGTCGAAGCATAACCAGACTGCCGCTCCCAGAAGGAAATAGACCGGTACGCTTCTGATCCCGAGGCGCGACGCGCCTGCGACGATACCAATCCCCAGAAAGCCCAATCCGAGAGCCGACCAGTTCAACGCCTCACCGTAACCGAAGGCGACCACAAGGATTGCGCCGACGTCGTCAAAGATGGCCAGAGACAGCAGGAACAATCGCAAGGTGGGCGGGATCCGGCTTCCGAAGAGCGCCAGGCACCCGATCACGAAGGCCGTATCGGTTGCCATCACGGTTCCCCAGCCATGTATGCCGGGCTGGCCGGACATCAGCACAAGATACAGAGAGACCGGCACGACCATGCCACCCAGGGCGCCTGCGAACGGCAGGGCGGCCTGTCGAGGGTTTCGCAATTCGCCCAGCACCAACTCGCGCTTGAGTTCCAGAGAAAGCACGAAGAAGAAAAGGGTCATCAGACCGTCGTTGATCCAGTGCCGCAGAGAGCGGGTGAAATCCAACGAGCCGAATGTGAGACCGATGGGGGTCTCCCAGAAACGCAGAAAGCCTTCTTGCCACGGCGAGTTGGCCAGCCCCAAAGCCAGCAGAACAGCCAGGAGCAGGAGCCCACCAGCTGCCGCTTCGATCTTCAGGAAGCGTGCGAATGGTTTCGTTATGCTGTCGGCTGCCTCGTGGGGCAGGCCTTGATGAGTATCGATCACGGGAGAAGCATACCTTTTCGGGTCGACAGAGTCTTTGTCATCGCAACGCGGATGCGTTGACCACGAGACGCAGTTGCCGGCGCCTCAGCCGCGTCGCGTACGGCTCAGGCGGCAAGCGTCCGGGCCCCCGCGAATGAAAGAAATCTCCGGTGCTTCTCGTCTCATAGGTGCAGCCTTGCGCAGCGGAAGCTCTGCCAAAGTGTTATGCGCGTCGTCTCCCGCCGCCATCAGGCTCCGTATTCAGTGATAGCCAATATTCACTGATAGCCAATCACTTGGCCCTCTACCTATTTCTTCTTGTGCTCGCCTAGATTGGTCAAGGTTTTGCCCTTCGTGAAGTCGGCTGTTGCAACGACCTTTTCCTTCACCTTCTTAGGCTTTTTCGCTTCGCGGTTGCCGCGTTGCTTGTTGCCTTTGGTCATTTCCGTTTCTCCTATTGTGAATTATTGTGCTGACTAGATCGGTGTTCATGTCCATCGGGAATGTGATTTCTCGTCCCGAGGCTCCTGCGCACAGGCCCCGCCCATTCACATCATTCCGCCCATTCCACCCATATCGGCCATTTCGTTACCGGCGCCGCCCTTTTCGGGCTTTTGCGCGACCATCGCCTCGGTCGTGATCAATAGCCCGGCAATGGACGCGGCGTTTTCCAGTGCGATCCGAACGACTTTCGTCGGATCGATAACGCCGGCCTTCAGCATGTCGACGTACTCCTCGGCTTGCGCGTCGAAACCGAAGCTCCGGCTGTCGTTCTCGATGACCTTGCCAACAACGACCGATCCGTCGACCCCGGCATTTTCGGCAATCTGGCGCAATGGTGCCTGGATCGCGCGCCGGACGATCTTGATGCCGGCATTCTGATCGCCGTTCTCGCCCTTCAGCGTCGCCAGCACCTTGCCGGCATGAACCAGGGCCACGCCGCCGCCGGGCACGACACCTTCCTGAACCGCAGCGCGGGTGGCGTTCAGCGCGTCGTCGACGCGGTCCTTGCGCTCCTTCACCTCGATCTCAGTTGCCCCGCCGACCCGGATCACGGCAATGCCGCCGGCAAGCTTGGCGAGCCGTTCCTGCAGCTTCTCCTTGTCGTAGTCCGAAGTGGTCTCCTCGATCTGCGCCCGGATCTGGTTGACGCGCGCCGCGATCGCGTCCTTGGCTCCGGCACCGTCGATGATCGTCGTGTCATCCTTGGTGATTGTGACCTTTCTGGCGGACCCGAGCATGTCCATGGTGACATTCTCCAGCTTGGTGCCCATTTCCACGGAAATCACCTGACCGCCCGTCAGCACGGCTATGTCTTCCATCATCGCCTTGCGGCGGTCTCCGAAGCCGGGTGCCTTGACGGCCGCAACTTTCAGGCCGCCACGGAGCTTGTTGACGACCAGGGTGGCCAATGCCTCGCCCTCGATGTCCTCGGCGACGATCAGAAGCTGCTTGTCGGCTTGGATGACCGCCTCCAGCAGCGGCACCATGGACGCAAGAGAGGTCAGCTTCTTCTCGTGAAGCAAGACGACGCAATCATCCAGCTCGACGATCATTTTCTGAGCATTCGTGATGAAATAGGGGCTCAGATAGCCGCGGTCGAACTGCATGCCTTCGACCACTTCGGTCTCGGTCTCCAACCCTTTGTTTTCCTCGACGGTGATCACGCCTTCCTTGCCGACCTTGGCCATCGCGTCGGCGATCTGCCGACCGATCTCGGCTTCCCCGTTGGCCGAGATGGCCCCGACCTTGGCGATCTCGTCGCTGTCGCCCACCGGTCGGGACATGGTCTTGATCTCGGCCACGACCGCAGCGACGGCTTTGTCGATCCCGCGCTTGAGATCCATCGGGTTCATGCCGGCCGCAACCGATTTCATGCCCTCAAGGACAATCGCATGGGCGAGTACGGTTGCGGTGGTGGTTCCGTCGCCAGCCTCGTCGTTCGTGCGCTGCGCGACCTCCTTGACCATCTGGGCGCCCATATTCTCGAAGTGGTCCGACAGCTCGATCTCCTTGGCGACGGTCACACCGTCCTTGGTAATGCGCGGCGCACCCCAGGATTTATCGAGAATGACGTTTCGGCCCTTGGGGCCGAGGGTGATCTTGACGGCATTTGCCAGCGTGTCGATGCCTTTAAGCATGCGATCGCGGGCGTCGGTACTGAAGCGAACTTCCTTGGCGGACATGGTGTGAGTTCCTGAGACTGAGGTTGATGTGAAAGGTTTCGGACTTAGGCGATCACGCCGAGAATGTCGCTCTCCTTCATGATCAGTAGATCTGCGCCATCGAGTTTGATCTCTGAGCCGGACCATTTTCCAAAGAGGATCCGGTCGCCGGCTTTGACGTCCATCGGGATGCGCTCGCCGTTCTCGCGTCTTCCGCCGGCACCAACGGCGACGACTTCGCCTTCTTGAGGCTTCTCCTTGGCAGTATCGGGAATGATGAGGCCGCCCTTCGTCGTCTCATCGCCTTCGACGCGGCGAACGAGCACCCGGTCGTGGAGGGGAGTGAATGACATCAATGTGCTCCTTGTCGAGGTTTCGTTGGCGAAACTGGCCTGGTCGAATGCATAGCTGCATTGCGCGCAAGTCGGCGGTATCCTATTCGGTCTCCACTCCGAGAATTCGGATCGACACCGCCGCCCGAGCGGTTCACGGGCGTCGAACAGAGTTCCCGCCAGCGATGATCGTGTTGATCATTTCGGCGACGGCCCGGTGCCTTTCCATTTCGAGTTCGGTACCGACCGCGTTCTCATGGGTCGCCGCGGCGTCGCGAAGAACCCCCACGATCTCGTGTTCCGGCAGCAACCCGCGATCGTTCATGGCAAGCAGGAGCGCCTCGCAGATTGATAGGGCGGCCTGGCCTGCATGTTCGCTCGCCGTGGACATCCGGGTTTCCTTCCTTGGCATCGTGAACCTGAGAGAAGGTGAGGCTCTAATACACGCGTACTTGTCGCAGAAAGTGCTCTATACTGGACTGATCCAGAGCAGTGTCCCGACCGATTCTCCGCTCTTGGTCCACGACAGTCGATGAGACCCCATGACATCAGTTGAACACAGCCCCCTTACCCGCAAGCTCTCGGCCTTCGTCGCCCTGTCGGAGGTCGAGCTGGCCGTGCTTGAACGACTGCATCAGCGTCGTCGTTCCTTCGTCGCGGGGCGTGATATGGTGCATCAGGGCCAGTCGGCTCAGGCCGCGTATATTCTGTCCGCGGGTTGGGTCTGTTCATACAAGCTGCAGGCCGACGGGACGCGGCAGATCGTCGATTTCCAGGTGCCAGGAGATTTTCTGGGATTGCGCAGCGTCCTGTTGCGCACGTCGGACCACAGCTTCGAACCCATCGTCGACATCGAGGCTGCGGAAGTCTTGAAGAGCGACCTGTTGGAAGCGTTCGCCCGGACCCCTCGCTTGGCGACCGCCATACTCTGGGCAGCGTCAAGGGACGAGGCGATGGTCGTGGAGCATCTCGTCGGGATCGGCAGGCGTGATGCTGACGCCCGCATGGCGCATTTCCTGCTGGAGCTGGGATCGAGGCTTGCGCTGGTGGGCATGGGGACTGAGGATGGGTATGATTGCCCGCTGACCCAGTATTACCTGGCAGATGCCTTGGGGCTTAGTGCGATTCACGTGAACCGCGTCCTGCGGCAGCTTCGCGAGAACGGACTGGTGACCTTTCGGGACGGCCGCGTGACGTTTCACGACTATGAGGGGCTGGTGGCACTTGCCGAGTTCGATCCGGCGTATCTGGATCAGAGCGGCCCGCTCCTGAAATGAGAGGGCCGCCCTCCGCAAAGCGAGGGGCGGCCAAGGTTTGCATCAGGTGTCGGATGTCACGAGAGCTTCTCGCTCGCCGCATCGAGTTCCTTGTTGGTCTCGGCGTCGTTCTTCGCCGTGTTCGCCTTCTCGGCTGCCTCGTAGTGCCTCAGCGCCGCATCCTTCTTCGGGCCGGCGGGCGCCTGGTCACACGCGGCTTTCACGGAGGTCATCTTCTCGGCAGTCTTGTTCTGTTCGGAAGTCATTGGAATTTTCCTTTCCTGGACGTTCCGAGAATAAGAAGCGTGCCGACATGCCGACACTTTAGGGCATCGACACGCCCACACGCTTCTCGGGTACTCGGAAAAATGCACCACCAAATATTCGGCGGGCACGTCTCATCTAACCGTGCCAGAGCCTCGCCGCACTGACGCAGGTTAGTCCCGGCGCCCGCGGCAGGTCGATTGCCTCTGCGGTTCTTAAATCACCACAGTTTGCTGGTGGGAAATCCTCAGCCAGGTGTCCTCATCGTTGAGGTACGTTGAGGCGCAAAGCGCTTTGTAGATCGGCACGTCGGTTTTTTCAGCCGAGACCCGGTAAGTGAGGATCGCGATGTCACCGCATCGCGTCACGCGCCGTTCGGCCATGACGACGGAACGCCAGCCGGTCCTTTCGCGAAGATGGGGCCAGATCTGGTCGCCCTGGAGGATGCCGGGCGGATAGGGGAAGACCATAACGGCGTTGGTTGCTGTGGTCGCCTGCGCACTGTCGGCGCCACTGGTCCAGAACTGTTCCTCCATGTCCCAGAGTTTGCCCTGTTCGTGTGGAGAAAGCGTACCGGACTTGTGCGCTGCATGGTCCGGTCTCCTCGCGGTCGCGGTTGAAACGGTCATTCGCCTGACCCCGACCCGCCAACCATGAACATCTGAAACAGCACAAAGATGATCGCGAGCACCGCCCAGATCGCTCCGCTTGTTCCCGGGCGGCCATCGGCCACCGTCGACGCAGTGCGCTGCAGGGCACCTGACGTCCGGCCTTCAGGAAGCAGCTGGCTCAAGTCTCGTGCGACCCTGCCATGATCGCTTGCGAGGGTGGGAACATCCTGAAACCGGGCAAGCAGCGTTCCCAACCGCGCGCGCGCGCCGTCGTGTCCTAGCGTGACCAGTTCAGCGGTTTCGTTCCATGGATCGAGACCGAGCCGCGCGAGCGTGGAGAGCACAGTCACGGCATAGCCGTTCCGGTCCTCGCCGACGGTAGCATGGAGAAACCGATCAAACTCGGGCGGGTGCGGGTTGAGAACATTGAGGTCGGCCATCGCCAATCCTTTCAAGGGTTGCAGGAACGCAGATCGCCCCTGTTTCCCAAAGGATACGCGCAGGTCGGTCTCGCCGCCCTTACACAGGTCAGTGCGGGCGACTGCCCAAAGGACGGGGTCGCAGCCGGTTCGGTGCCCGGGACTAACATGCGTCAGCACCAGTCGGACGATCCCGAGGTACAAGACACTAAATCGTTCGACTGGTCCGTCCCGGACTCCAAGGGGCCGTCAACAGTGGTGAGCGACGGATCTGCCAACATCGCGGAGACCAGAGATGAACATGCGGTCGACCAGATCGACGGTGACGTTTTCAAACCCGTTCACCTTGCCGGGATACCCGGGCGATTTGCCCGCGGGCGACTATGAGGTTCTCGTCGAAGAGGAGCTTCTCCAGGGGCTGAGCTTCGAGGCCTATAGACGGACGGCGACCTACCTGACGGTGCGCGGAAGGGGCGGTCATGCGGGACGTACCGAGTTACGGGCGATTTCCGACAGCGACGTGAAAGAGGCGCTGAGCCGGGATCGGGCCGCGACTGAGAAGAACAATCACGGCGAGGCGGCGCCTTCTCCGCAGGAGGACTTGAAATGAATACTCCCGAATGGCTCAAACCCGGCATCTATGGTGCCGTGATCGGTGCTGTCTTTGTCGGCGTCGTCGGATTTACATGGGGTGGCTGGGTGACCGGCGGCACTTCGAATGACCGGGCGGTGGCGATGTCCCGTAATGATGTCGTCGCCTCAATGGTACCGGTCTGCCTCGACATGGCGCGGTCAGACCCGGCTCGGGTGGACAAGCTTGCAACGATCCGGGCAGCCTCAACCTACCAGAGGCGCGACGCTCTCATGACAGCCGGCTGGGCGACGATGCCAGGAACCGATGCCCCAGACCGAGACATTGCGCAAGCCTGCCTGAAGGAACTGGAACTCTGAGGTCATGCTGTTCAGAGCCGACGATGTGATGGCGCAAAACGGTTCGCACCGTCAAACGCGCGAGCCAGGCATCGCACCGAGTGCCAAAACCGAAATAGGAGCTTGCGATGCCTTCTGATAACAATGGACCGGAAGATCGCGGACCTTGGAAAAACAAGCAGACCCGCGTTCCCCCTGAGGTTGACGCAATTCTCAGGCGGGGTCGGGATCGGCTGCACGGCATCCTGCCGGACGGTCTGCCACCGGTGAAGCGTCTTGCAATCGGGGCCGCCATTGCGCTTGCGGCGTTTGGGGCGTGGTCCTCATATTACACCGTGCCGAGCGACTCCGTCGCGATTGTCCAACGGTTCGGGAAGTACTCGGCCGAGGTCCCTCCGGGGCTGCACTTCAAGATCCCGTTCGGGATCGACGTGACCACGTTGGTCCCGGTCAAGCGCCAGCTGAAACAAGAGTTCGGGTTCACGACTCCGGGTACCTCCGATCCCTATCAGAGCCCGACGGACGGTCGCCGCGAGACCGAGATGGTGACTGGCGATCTCAACGCCGCGCTCGTGGAGTGGGTGGTGCAGTACCGGATTTCCGAACCCCGGAAGTTCTTGTTTGAAGTGCGCGAGCCAAGCGCGACCCTGCGTTACGTCTCGGAGTCCGTCATGCGCGAAGTTGTGGGAGACCGCACAGTCGACGAGGTGATCACCGTCGGGCGCCAGGAAATCGAAAGCGAAGCCCTGATGAAGATGCAGGCGCTCGCGACCAAATACGCGATGGGCATCAGCATCGATCAGGTACAGCTGAAGAACATCAATCCGCCCCAGCCGGTTCAGGCCTCGTTCAACGAGGTCAACCAGGCACAACAAGAGAAGGAGCGGATCATCAACGAGGCCCGCCGCGAATACAACCGCGTCATACCCCTGGCCGAAGGCGAAAAGGACCAGCGCATCCGCGAAGCCGATGGCTATCGCTTGAGGAGGATCAATGAAGCCGAGGGCGATGCGGCACGCTTCACGGCGCTCCTGACGGAATACCGTCTGGCGCCCGAAGTTACCCGGCGCCGGATCTACATCGAAACCCTGCAGGATGTTCTGCCGGGAATTGGCTCCAAGATCATTGTCGACGGGTCCACGGCAAGCATCCTGCCGCTTTTGAACCTGGATCGACAGACAGGAGAGCAACCATGAAGACCATTTCGACCATTACCGCCGGGATCGCCGTCGCCGGTCTCGCCGCTGCATCATCCGCGATCTACACGGTCGGGGAGGTGGAGCAAGCCATCATCACCCAGTTCGGCAAACCGGTCGGCGCGCCGATCACCGAGGCCGGTCTTAAGATAAAACTCCCCTTCGTTCAGGAGGTTAACCGGATCGACAGCCGGGTTCTGGAGTGGGACGGCTCGCCATCGGACATGCCCACCAAAGACAAGCTCTATATCTCGGTCGATCTCTTCGCGCGCTGGAAGATCACCGATCCTCTGCAGTACTTTCTGCGCCTGCGCGACGAGCGCAGCGCCCAGTCGCGCCTCGATGATATCCTCGGTAGCGAGACGCGGAACGCCGTCGCCAAGCACGAACTCATCGAGATTGTGCGCACGACCAGGGGCCGGACGCCGCTTCGGGACACGCTTCTGACTGATCAGGAGCTTGCGCAGGACATTGGCGCACTGGTTCCCATCACGAAGGGGCGGGCGCTGGTCGAGCAGCAGATCTTCGAGGCGGCGGCGGAGAAGGTGCGCGTCTTCGGGATTGAGCTTCTCGACATTCGTTTCAAGCGCATAAACTACAATGAGAGCGTGCGACCCAAGATCTATGACCGCATGATCTCGGAACGCCGGCAGATCGCCGAAAGATTCCTGTCCGAAGGCAACGGTGAAGCGGCCCGTATTCAAGGCAACAGGGTGCGGGATCTGAACAAGATCCAGTCCGAAGCCTATCGCGCTGTCGAGGAAATCCGCGGTGCCGCCGATGCCGCAGCAGCAGTAATCTATGCGGGCGCCTACAATGTCGATGCCGTTTCGGTCGAATTCTACGATTTCACCCGAACCATGCAGGCCTACGGCGACATGATCTCGGATGACACGACGCTTGTCCTGACGACGGACAGCGATCTGTTCCAGTTCCTGCGCGGCATGCAGGGCGAGGCAGACCCCGTCCGCGATCCGGGCAGCGTCCCGGACGACGGTGGCGTGGCATCAACCGGCAGGGCCCGACCAGCGCAAGACCCCTCGACGCCAATCGTGACACGCACAGATGTCGAGCTGGGGCAATAGTTTCTTGGTCATGGCACGTGGATTGCCCAGGCTTTTTTCCGCTTCCAAGCGAGACACACCCACTTAATTTCCGTGCCCCTAATCTGCGTCAGCACACGATTTGCGCTTGGCTGGTAGGTGTATGGCAAGAGTTGGATCGCGACGAGGCGAAGGACTGCCTGCCTCGCTCGAACACACGACATCCAGCGTCGAACCGCGCAGCGAGGAGGACAATACGCTATGACATCAGTGAAACATCTAACCAGGACGGCAGCAGAGACGACCGATCTTGAACGGCGCGTGTTGGCCCATGAACGGATTCTGCAGGCCCTGATCGCTTACATGGCACGTACCGAGCCGCGTTTCGTCGACCACCTCCGAGAACGGTTCGTAGAACCGATGAGATTGACCCAGCACGAGCATGACCACCGCGAAACCGACGACTACGCGGAAGAATTCATTCGCGCCGTGATGCTTCTCGGAGAGGAGCGCGCGCCCATCGCGAAGGAGTCGAAATTGACCGACAAGAAACCCGTGTCGGCGAAAGGCAGAGGAGAAAAGGGGGCTTCCATGAACTGGCCACCGCACCGCGGTGGAGTTCAGGTGCGCGAAAGGAACGGCATCTGGGAGGTGGAGGTCGATGGCAAGTTCCGCGGCGACTACCACCAGAAGGAACATGCTCTTGCCGCTGCGGCCCTGCACAAGTTGTCGCCCCGATGACCGGTCGTACTCATCGGACAGTTCCGCCGGACTTCGCGATCCAGGTGGCCGAGAACGAAGGAATGCCATCCAGATCGAATTCCAGGGGCTCCCCGCCGCCGCCCGCGCCCACGCGACGGCTGACTGGAACGCTCACGCTTGGGCTATCGAAGACTCGCGCTGCAACCGGCGGACTCTGGTCCGCCAAGGAGCAAGCGGCGATGAGACACCCGCTGGCAAGGTTGATCTCGAGGCTGGCCATCGTGGCTGGAGTGATAGCGTCCCTGGCCTTCCCCGTCCTTGCGCAGGATGGCACCGGCCCGATGCCTCGGAACGCTCATCCTTGCAAGATACTCATGACATGACCAGGCGCGGCCGTGTGTCTGGCATGCGGGTCAGCATCGGGTGTCGTCTGCGATACAGCTTCCCGCAGCCGACGCCGCTGATTGCGATGCTGAACGTCCACTACTCGCGCTTTGGCGATCTGGAGCGTGCCGATTACCTCGTGACGTCGCCAAGCGTGCCGCTCGAAAGCTACCGCGACGGCTTCGGCAACTGGTGTACGCGCCTCCTGGCTCCGGCGGGCGACTTCGCGCTGTCAACGGATGGCATCTTCCGCGACTATGGCCGACCCGATCCCGCGTCCCCTGGCGCGCAGCAGCACGCGGTCCAGGATCTGCCTTTCGAGACCCTCGTGTTTCTTCGGGGCAGCCGGTATTGCGATACCGATCTTCTTTCGGAGGAGGCGTGGCGTCTTTTCGAGACCACGGACCCGGGATGGTCACGCGTTCAGGCGATCTGCGATTTCGTGCATGGGCATGTCCGCTTCGACTACATGCAGGCGAAAGCGACGCGCACCGCATCGCAGTCAATGGCCGAGCGACAGGGCGTCTGCCGTGATTTTGCTCACCTCGCCATCGCCTTGTGCCGCTGCATGAATATTCCGGCACGCTACTGCACCGGATATCTGAGCGACATCGGTGAACCTCTGCCTCATCCGCCCGGGGACTTTGCGGCGTGGATGGAGGTCTTTCTCGCTGGTGAATGGCACATGTTCGACCCGCGGAACAACAAGCCTAAGTTTGCGAGAATTCTGATCGCGCGGGGCCGCGATGCCGCTGACGTCCCTCTGACCCAGACATTTGGTCAGAACACGCTGACGGAGTTCAAGGTTTGGACTGACGATCTGGTGTGATCTTTGTCTTCTTGGCGGCGCGCCATCGTAAATCGGGTCGTCAGCCCCCATATAGGTAGTACCGATGCCAGGCATCCCGGTCCGACATGGACGAGGAGTTGGCGTCGGCCAATCAAAGGATCGATGATATGTCCTTCAAGGACCTGACCGCCAGGGCTGCGGCCGCAATGAAGCCGAAGCCCGCGGAGACCGCGAAGACCCCAGCCAAGGAGAACGAGTCGAAGGCCGCCGGCGAGGATGCGCTAGCGAAATCCAAGACATCTTGAGACGTTCACAGGCCACGCGCCCCATTCTTAACTGGGGCGCGGACCACCCGCAGCAACAAGGGAGAGGATCACGCCAATGGAAGAACTGACGAGCAAGACCGTTGCGGTTTTTTCCCGACCGTTCACCGTTCCAGGCTTTGACGAGACGCTCCCGGCGGGAGAGTACGAGATCGAAACGGAGTTGGTTTCACCCCCGGATCAACAGAATCCTGCAGCCTGGAAAGCCTCAGTCCTGGTGAAACTTCATCCCCGGACATCGCATCCGGGGCTTGCGCGGTCTCTGACCCTTTCCCTTGCCGATCTGGACTATGCCCGCGCCAGGGACAAGCTGACGGGCAGAGCGTTGTCCGACTTCTTCCTTGAGGAAATGCTGGCTGATCCGATGGTGCGCCTCGTGATGGAGGCCGACGGGGTCTCTGCAGCACATATGCGACATCTCTATTCGGGGCGCCGGACGCCCCAGTCTGACAGGGATGTCCTGGACCGGAACCCGGCGCGTCTAGGTGCACGTGACATGGCGTCAATCCATGCTGCTGAAAACGAGGGCATGCCTCCACGACCGACAGGGACGTCGGCTATGGGAGAGTGAAGACCACGTGGAAGTACTCAACCGGCAGCAAGTCTTCGTCCTGTGCCCTAATCGGACGTTGACCGTTCGGAACGTCGCAGTCGCACAGCAAGCCTGTACAGCGGCCGTGGAACAGTTATGCTATGGGGCTTTGTTGGTGCAAAACTCGAAGCCATTTGCCTTCATCCCGCAGGTAGGTGGAAGTGCAAAGGGCTTCGTAGATCGGTGTGTCCCCGCGTTCTGCTGAGACACGGTAGGCCAAAACGGTAACATTCTTTTCTTGTTTATAGTAGCGCTCCGAAAATACGACGGACCGCCACCTCTGCGCGACTAAGCTCTCGCGCCACACAGTGTCGCCTTGAAGTATTCCCGGCGGATAAGGGAGAACAAATACGGCGCCCTTTGTCGTCATCTTCCGCGCATTGTCAGCGCCTTCCGTCCAAAACCGCTCTTCAAGTGCCCAAAGCTTGTCTTCGTCTGTCATAATCTAACTCCATCATTGTCAGATGCCTTATTGCCCGAGGGTGTAGATCGATCGGTGAAATGAAAGATTGATGCCGAATATGTTAGCGACGGTCCGTTAGTTTCCCGAGAGTGCTTTCTAGTGCGCTTTTCATCTTGCCGGCTGCGCCCCTCGTTGCCTGTTCTAAACTTGAGGCCGAATCCGTGACGGCCATAGGCTGCTGGCCTTTGAGCCGTGCTTCCAGAACACATTTTATATCATCTGGGCCGGACTTGTCGGCGTTGGCATCACTGAGATGGACCTCGATTCTGGTTATATGTTCTGCAAGGTAGGCCAGGTCGTTCTGTACCAATCCCGTAATTTGGGCCGTGATGGCTTCACTCCCCTTGATGCTGTTATCTGTACTGACTTCGATATGCATTTTGGCGTCCTTCGAAAAATCCCAAAAAAAGAAAGGGATAACGTTGTGGAGCTTACAACTCTATCACGACAGGCAGCGCCGTGCGTTGCTTTGAATCAAATGTCGGGCCAATGGAGCTTCCCTGATGGCAGGTTTGTCCTGCACCGGACATTCGTTTGTTTCTCGATCAACGGCAGGGATGCTGAGATATTGCTTAAGAAGTCTGTGTGTTGGTCCTTTGTTTGCCCGTCAAGAGAAGGCAATAGCCTCGATTTTTCACACATGCGCTTTCGTTGCGAGTTAGAGCGGCAGGGGCGGCTCGGCGCTATAATTTCAAATATCCGTGTTTGAAATTCACGTATAGCTACAAGAATTCGGCTAAGTGATTGTTTTTAAATGGAGGCGAGTACCGGAATCGAACCGGTGTACACGGATTTGCAATCCGCTGCGTCACCACTCCGCCAACTCGCCTTTTCAAGTAAAATCAAATACTTGTCGTGGTGTGACCGGCGTTTTAGCAGCTTTCGTCTGGGGCGTCCAGAGGGGTGGGCGCAAATTTCAGTCTGCTTATTTGTCACAGCAGTGCTCTTGTCCTGAATTATTGCCTGATATCGTAAGTTTGAAGGCACTGAGGCGTTGCCGGTTTCTTCTGGATATGGCACAAGCCACGCACACTAGGGAACAGAACGAGCGATCCAATGACAGATTTCGCAGCCCGTCGCCGTACAATGGTTGACACGCAAATCCGACCCTCTGACGTCACGAAATTTCCTATCATCGACGCGATGCTTACCGTCCGGCGCGAGAATTTCGTCCCGGATTCGCAGCGCGAGGCGGCGTATGTCGAGGAGCTGATCGACCTCGGGAACGGTCGCTGTATGCTTGAACCCAGAACTCTGGCTAAGATGCTGGATGTGTTGAATATTTCCAATGATGAAGCCGTGTTGGATATTGCTCCGGCCATGGGGTATTCGACAGCAATTGCAGCGCGGATGGCCGAATTGGTCGTGGCCGTGGAAGACGACGAAGACCTGGCAGCAGAGGCTCAGACCATTCTTATGGACGCAGACGCCGACAATGCCATCGTCCATGTCGGGCCGCTCGAGCAAGGCGCGACCGAGCATGGGCCATACGACGTGATCATGGTGCAAGGAGGGGTCGAGCAGATTCCGGACAGGCTGATTGATCAGTTGAAAGACCACGGTCGAATTGCGTGCGTGTTCATGGAAGGTGCACTGGGCACCGTTCGGATCGGTCATAAGTCGAATGGCCGTGTGACCTGGCGTCATGCGTTCAACGCCAATGCACCGGTTTTGGCGGCATTTTCCACAGAAAGTGTATTTTCGCTATAATTCCGTGATAGTTTTTTCTGTCGCCTTGATTAGTTGAAAACAAACACGCAAACTGTCGACAGGGCAGCGTAATTTTTGATTTGAGAGGATTTCGTGATGAGTTCCAAAGCGGGAGGTAAACTGGTCAAGGCGATGGCGCTGACGGCCGGAATTGCGCTTAGTGTTTTACCCGGGCGGTTCGCCTGGGCGGATAATCTGACGGATGCGTTCATCGGGGCATACAATACGAGCGGGTTGCTCGAGCAGAACCGGGCTTTGCTGCGTGCTGCTGACGAAGACGTTGCGATTGCGCTGGCAGCTTTGCGGCCGATCATCAACTGGACCGTGCAAATCAGTCAAGACTACACTCGCTCGACTGTTGATGACGTTGTGAACCGTCAGGAACCGACTAACTTCTTTACCGGCCTGACGTTGAGCCAATTGATCTATGATGGTGGTTTTTCGGTGCTGGGCAAACAGTCTGCGCAAGAAATCGTTCTGTCCACGCGTCAAAATCTGATTGATATCGAACAAGCCGTTTTGTTCCGGGCTGTGAACGCTTATCTGGATGTAGTTCTTCAAGAAGAAACCGTCCAAATTCAGTTAAACGATGTCGAAGTCTCGGCCGAAGAACTGCGTGCGTCGCAGGACCGATTTGACGTTGGTGAAGTAACTCGTACTGACGTGGCGCTGTCCGAAGCACAGCTTGCCAGTGCACAGGCAGAACTGGCGGTCGCGCGCGGTAACCTCAGCACCGCGCAGGCCGAATATGTGAACGCTGTTGGTAATGCCCCCGGCGCTACGGCGGGTCAGCCCAATTTGCCGAGCCTTCCCAATTCAGAATCTGAGGCCATTGCTTTTGCGCAACGCAACCACCCGGCGATCTTGTCCTCGCAGCATGAAGTGCGCGCTTTTGATCTGCTGGTTCAGCAGCAAAGGGCCAATCTGGGTCCGAACGTGTCGCTGAACGCCGATGCGGGTATCACCGAAAGCTTTGACAATGATGATGACCTCGAAGATGCAACGATCGCGTTGAACTTCAACCAACCTATTTACGCCGGCGGTGCGTTGGCCGCTCAGGTCCGTCGCGCTATGGCGACACGTGATGCATCCCGCGCCAACTTGCTAAACGTCCAAAAGGACATCACTCAGGGCGTTTCGGCATCTTACGCCAACTTTCAGGCTGCAGCGGCTAGCCTTCGGGCCTCGACAGAACAGGTTCGGGCCTCGCAAGTTGCCTTTGATGGCATCCGCGAAGAAGCAACACTGGGTGCTCGGACTACGCTGGACGTGCTTAATGCGCAGCAAGATCTGCTGGATGCGCAGTTGAACGAAGTTGCTTCGCGCACTGAACGGTCGCGGGCGGCATATCAGCTGCTGCAAGCGCAAGGCTTGCTTACCGCTGAACGCCTGGGTCTTGCGGTGCAGATTTATGATCCGACGCTTTATTACAATCTGGTGAAGAAAGCCCCAGCACAGGTTAGCAGGCAGAGCAAGGATCTGGATCGCGTCCTCAAAGCATTGCGGCGTGATTAAACGCCGCGACTATCTGTTGTGAGGTTGAAAGTGTTTGGCTACACTCAATCCTGAGGAAAGAGTGGTATTCAAGAATGTCGGACAATGTCGCAAACGGGAATGTAGAGGACGTCCTGTCCTCTATTAAGCGGTTGGTAAGCGAAGAAGGCCGCAAAATCCCGGATATCATGCAATCCACTCGTGCGCGTAAGCCTGGCCGGTTGGTTCTGACCGATTCCTTACGCGTAAGCGAATCCCAAGGTGATAAGGAAACTCCGTCTGATACGAAGGTATCAGGCTATGCGGCCGAGGTCTCTGTGAAGCCCATGGTTCTGCGGTCGTCCGACGCAGTGAAAGAAAACGAGCCACGCATTGAAGAGCCAACAGATCACGTAAACGATCCTGTTGAAAGCCTGAGCTCGAAGATCGAAGCGCTGGAGGCGGCGATCGCCAAGACAGAGGATCAGTGGGAACCCGACGGTGAAGGTCAAGATGCCTATGCTGGGACCTTGACTCAGTCGTTGAGTTGGCAGGCCGAGGCCGACGAAGACGAACCAGTTGCCGCTGACGCACCGCTCGTCTCGGAAACCAAAGCCACTTTCATCCGCGATCCGAAGGTGACGGCGAAGGCTGACCCGGTGCAAGACGTTAAAACGGAGCACACACCGCTGGATGAAGACGCGCTCCGGGACTTGATCGCACAGGTGGTTCGTGAAGAACTGCAGGGCGTATTGGGTGAGCGGATCACGCGCAACGTTCGCAAACTGGTGCGGCGCGAAATCTACCGCGCGCTGGCGGAACACAAGCCCGACTAACGCTCACGCCCTGCGGGGTGTTTCGGCCAGCGAAAGCAGTCGGTCCAAGTCCATGTTCTGTTCCAAATGATCGGCCAGTGCGTCCAATGTCTTGTCGACACCGTCCTCATAGGACAGATCGGAAGTTACGCCTAGTTCCGACAAATACCGCGCGCGGAACGCATCTGATGAGAATATGCCGTGCAGGTAGCTGCCGCGGATGCGTCCGGTTGTATCAGTGGCACCTTCGGCGCGGCCTGCAACCTCGAGCCAGGCACGCGCGCAATCGGGGCCATCCGTGCGACCCATGTGGATTTCGTATCCAGTTACCGGCTCGTGTCCCGGTAGGGCGCGCGCCGTTCGGAGTGTCACTTTTTTCTGTCCGACCATGACGGTCTCAACATTCAAAAGACCCAAACCTTCGACAGTACCGGGTCGCCCATCCACGCCCTCGGGGTCAGAGATGATCTTGCCAAGCATCTGGTAGCCGCCGCACAGACCCAGCACATGCCCCCCGCGCCGCACATGGGCATAAAGGTCAACGTCCCAACCCTGTGCGCGGAAATAGGTCAGATCACCGATGGTGGATTTGCTGCCGGGCAAAAGCACGAGGTTCGCGTCACCGGGTAGGGGGCGACCAGCTGGAATGACCTCGACCGTGACGCCGGGCTCGGCAGACAGCGGGTCCAGATCGTCGAAGTTTGCCATGCGTTCCAGTTGCGGGACTACAACTTTGCATGCCCCACCGGTGTGAGAGCGGATGTCCATCATGTCTTCGGCGGGCAGCTTCCAGGCGTCTTGGAACCACGGCACGACGCCCAGGCATGGCCAACCGGTACGTGCGGCGATGTCATCGCGCCCCTCGTCGAACAGGGACACATCGCCCTTGAATCGGTTCACTGCAAAGCCCTTGATCATCGCAAGGTCACCGGCATCCAGCACAGCCTGCGTGCCCACGATCTGCGCGATCACGCCGCCGCGGTGAATGTCGCCGACCAGCACTACGGGTACGCCTGCAGCGCAAGCAAATCCCATATTGGCAATATCACCCTTGCGCAGGTTGGTTTCAGCCGGACTGCCTGCGCCCTCGACCAGGACAAGGTCGGCATCACCGCACAAACGGTCAAAGCTTTCCAGCGCGGCGCTCAACAGCTTGAATTTGTCCTTGCGGTAGTCACCCGCCTTCATCGTGCCCGCCCTTTGACCCTGAACGATGATTTGAGCACCGGTGTCGGTTTCGG